>NZ_JBHTCM010000007.1:0-199590 GCF_042665545.1 Rhodocista pekingensis
CGCATCGCCGCCAGCCTCATCTGCTGGAAATTCGTCCAGAGATGGTTCTGTTAGGCGCTCTTGGTCGGCATGGCCGCCGCAGGGATGCGCGCCACAGTCGGACTGTGGGCGCACGCCAAGGCGGCAGGGGCCGCTGTATTGGCCCATGTCCGGCTGGGGGCGGCACTGCTGGCCACCGGCGCCCGCATGGCCGGTGGAGCCATCGTCAGCGGGGTCGCCGCGGTCGGCGGCGCGCTGCTGTCCGCCGCCCGGACCGCAATCCCCGCGGTCCTGGGCGGCCTGCGGGCCTTGACGGTGGCCTTCATGACCAACCCCATCGGGCTGATCGTCGGCGGCATCGCCCTGGCCGCGGGGCTGGTCATCGCCAACTGGGAGCGGGTGGGGCCTTTCTTCGGGCGTCTCTGGGGTGGCATCCGGGCCGGCATCGCGTCCCTGTGGGAGGGGATGGGGGCGGCCCTGTCCTGGTCGCCCATGGGCCTCGTAGTCGCCGCGTGGGAGCCCGTCGCCGGCTGGCTGGGAGCTTTCTGGGACGGGGTAGAAGCCAGGGCCGGCCGGTTCATGGCCTGGGTCGCGGAGAAGCTCGCCTGGGTCGGGGACGCCGCGGCCGCCGTCGGGCGCTGGCTGTCCGGCGGCGATACGCCGGAGGGAAGCGCCGATGTCGCGCCCCGGATCGGGGCGGCGGTGGCCAATCCCGCCCCGTCTGCGCCGTCCGATGCGGCCCCCCGGCAGCAGGTCGCCGCGCTGCCCGCCACCCCCGCGCCCGGCAGGGCCGCCGCCGCTCCTGCTTCCGCCGGCCGGATCGAGCATCGGGAGGAAATCCACATCCACGTCCACGGGGTGGAGGACCCGCGGCGCGTCGCCGATCTGGTGGTGGGCGAACTGGACCGGCGCCGGCGCGCCGCGCTGCACGACTGACGCAGGGGAACCGGAGGACGCTGATGGCGGAAATCATGATGGGGCTGGGCACGTACCGCTTCGGCATCGGGACCGCGGCCTATCAGACGCTGGAGCGCGCGACCGCCTATCGGTGGGCGGCGCAGGACCGTCTGGGGCGGCTGCCGGCGCGCCAGTTCCTCGGGCCGGGCGAGGACGGCATCACGCTGTCGGGCGTCATCTATCCGCACTACCGCGGCGGTCTCCGGCAGCTCGACCGGCTGCGCCAGGAGGCGGGCCGGGGCGAGCCGCTGGATCTGGTGGACGGCTACGGCCGCGTCTGGGGCGCCTGGGTCGTGCTGGCCGTGCGCGAGACACAGTCGGCGCTCCTGGCCAACGGCGCCCCGCTGAAGGTCGAGTTCCAGGTGGAACTGGCCGCCTACGGGGAGGATTCATGGTGAGGTACCGGACATCGGCGGGCGACGTGCTGGACGCGGTCTGCCTGCGCCATTACGGCCGTGTGGACGTGGTGCCGGAGGTGCTGGCGGCCAATCCCGGCCTTGCCGCGGCGGGGGCTACCCTGCCGGCGGGCAGGATCGTCGAGTTGCCCGACCTGCCGCCGCCGCCGGCGACCGCCCGTCTGCGGCTGTGGGACTGACGCGATGCCCCGCTATGCCATGGTTCCCGACTGGCGCCTACTGGCGGACGGCGCCGACATCACGGCACGGATGCGCGACCGGCTGCTGCGTCTGACCCTCACCGACGAGGCCGGCATCGCCAGCGACACGCTGGAGGTGGAGCTGGACAACCGCGACGGCGCCCTGGCCCTGCCGCGCACGGGCGCGGAACTGTCGCTCTCCTTGGGCTGGGCCGGTCAGGGCCTGACGCCCATGGGTCTCTTCACGGTGGACGAGGTCCGCAGCAGCGGTCCGGTCCGGACCCTGACCATCGCGGCCAAGGCGGCCGATGTCCGGGCCAGCTACAAGGCGCCCCGGACGCGCTCCTGGCACGACACCACGCTGGGCGACCTGGTGCGGTCGGTGGCGGGCAGCCATGGCCTGGTGCCGGCGGTGGCGCCCGGGCTGGCGTCCATTCCCGTCCCCCATCTCGACCAGACGGCCGAAAGCGACATGGCGCTGCTGACCCGGCTGGCCCGGGACCATGACGCCGTCGCCAAGCCCGCCAACGGCCGGCTGGTCTTCGTGCCGCGAGGCGAGGCGAAGACGGTTTCCGGCCGGTCGCTGCCTCCGGCCTCTCTGTCGCCCGAGGACGGCATCACCTCATGGACCGCGACGCTCTCGGACCGCGGGCGGTACGGCGCCGTCACCGCCCATTGGCATGATCCGTCCACGGCCGAGCGACGCTCCGTGACGGTCGGCGGCGACGAGCCGACATTGACGCTGCCGCACGCCTTCCCGACCGAGGACGCCGCGCGCCGCGCCGCCGCCGCCAAGCTGGCAGCCCTGTCCCGCGGGACCGCCCGGCTGCGTCTCACCTGTCCGGCCGATCTGACCCTGGCTGCGGAAGTCCGGCTGACCGTGTCCGGGCTGGACGCGGCGGCCGACGGAACCTGGACCATCACCAAGGCCACCCACACCCTCTCGGGAGCGGGCTTCACGACGGAGATCGAGGCGGAAGGGGTGGGGGATGTCTGATGCCGAGGGCAGCAGTGAAGTGTATCAAACAAGCCGCCGCGCAGTTCCAAATCAGGCGCGCCGCTACAGGAGCATTCGGCCGTGGAAAATGCCCCCGGCTCAACGGACCAGCTGCTTCCACAGCGATTCCGCGGGTAATCCGTCAGATTTGGGAGTGTCTGCTAAGTGCTTGAAAAGCTGGCGGACCCGGCGAGATTCGAACTCACGACCTCTGCCTTCGGAGGGCAGCGCTCTATCCAGCTGAGCTACGGGTCCATGCCACGGGGCGGGGCGGCCGGGGTGCCGGCCGTCGCTGTGGCGCGGACCATAGCGCATCGTTCCGGCCCATGCAAACACTCCGATGCGGATTTCCGCAGGTGCCCAGGGGCGGCTCCCCGCACCGCCATCCTGCCCCGGCCGGGGCGGCGCGGAAGGTGTGCGGTAATCCTTATTGGGGAGGAGGGCTTGCCGGACGGATACTGGAGACGGGAGAAGCGCCGTGCCATCTAGGGTACTCGTTTCCGCGTCCCCGTGGAGACCGATGTGAGGTGTACTCCGTCGAGCCTGCTCGACTTTCTCTCCGCCGCCGGGCGTCGCCTGGATGCGTGCCTCGATCCCGAGGAGACGATCCGGGCCGTGGCCGGGCTGGCCGTTCCCGACCTTGCCGACGGCGCCGTCCTGGACCTGCTGGAACCGGGCGGGGGGCGGCGCCGTGCCGCCGTGGCGCACCGCCGGGCCGACGCCCTGGCCGCGCTGGGGCCGGTGCCGGCGCCCGTCGCCGCCGGCGATGCGCTGGCCGCCCTGGCGCCGCTGGCGGACGGGACGCGGCCGCCGCCCTGCCTTGCGGATACCGGGCCGGGGCTGGCCGGGGCGGTGCCGGGCACGGCCTCCGCCCTGGCCGTGCCGGTGGAGGCCCGCGGCGAGACCTTCGGCGTGCTGACCCTGCTGCGTGACCGCCGCCGCGCCCGTTTCGGGACCGAGTCGCTGGCCCTGGCGGCGGAGCTGGGCCGCCGCGCCGGTGCCGCCATCGCCCAGGCCCGCGACCACCGCAGGGCACAGGACAGCGCGGCCCGCGAGCGCACCCTGTCGCAGGAACTGGCGGCGCTGATGGCGGCCGTGCCCGCCGCCGTCTGGATCGCCGGCGACGGCGGCGACCGGGTCTGGATGAACGGGACCGCGGCATCCCTGCTGCGCCTGCCCCGGGACGCGCCCGGGAACGCATCCCAGGGCGTCGTCGCCGATCCGGCCGAGGTGCTGCGCCAGGTCCGGCGGCTGCGCCGGGGCGGCGCGGACATCCCGCCTGCCGACCTGCTCGCCCATCTGGTCAAGGCCGACTGCCCGGAGGGCGGGCAGCGCAACGTGGAGCTGGAACTGCGCGCCCGCGGCGGCGGCGCGCGCACCCTGCTGGGCAATGTCGCGCCCCTGGCCGGTCCGGCGGGCGGCCCCCGCGGCAGCATCGCCGCCTTCGTCGACATCACGGCCATGCGTCGGGCCGAGCGGTCCCTGCGGGCCAACGAGCACCGCTTCCGCGAGATGGCCGACATGGTGCCGGCCCTGGTCTGGACGGCCGACCGCCAGGGCCGGGTCACCTATGTGAACGCCCGTTGGAGCGCCTGGACCGGCACCCCGGCCAGTGCCGCCGCGGCCGACCGCTGGGCCGACTGCGTCCACCCCGCGGACCGCGACCGGGTGGTGGCCCGCTGGCGGGCCTCGGTCGCCGACGGCAGCCCGTTCGAGGTCGAGTACCGGCTGCGGACGGCGGACGGCGGCAGCCGCTGGCACCTCTGCCGGGCGCTGCCCTTGCGCGGCGCCCGCGGCGGCATCGCCGCCTGGTTCGGCACCAGCGTGGACATCGAGGACCGCCGGGTGGCGGAGGAGGAGCTGCGCGAGGCGCGCCGGGTCGCCGAACAGGCCGACCGCGCCAAGTCGCAGTTCCTGGCCGCCGCCAGCCACGATCTGCGCCAGCCCTTCCAGGCCATGCGGCTGCTGCTGCACCTGCTGACCGAGCGGCTGGACCGGCCCGAGCAGCGTGAGCTGGCGCACAAGCTCTCGGTCGCGCTCGGCTCCGGCGAGGAGCTGCTGCGGGCGCTGCTGGACATCTCCATCCTGGACGCCGGCACCGTCTCGCCCGCCATCGCGCCGGTGGAGCTGACCCCGCTGCTGGTCCGGCTGGTGGCGGAGGCCAAGCCCCAGGCCACGGCCAAGGGGCTGCGGCTGCGGCTGCGCACCCGCTCCGCCGCCGCCCTGACCGATGCGGTGCTGCTGGAGCGGATGCTGCGCAACGTGCTGTCCAACGCGGTCAAGTACACCGCCGCAGGCGGCATCCTGGTCGCCTGCCGGCCGCGCGGCGACCGGGTGCGGGTGGAGGTCTGGGACACCGGCCGCGGCATCCCGCAGGACCGGCTGGACACCGTGTTCGAGGAGTTCGTGCAGCTCGGCAACCCGGAGCGCGACCGCAGCAAGGGGCTGGGGCTGGGCCTGGCCATCGTGCGCCGGGCGGCGCGCATGCTGGGCCACCCGATCCGCCTCTTCTCCCGCCCCGGCCGGGGCACCGTCTTCATGATCGAGCTGCCGGCCACGCGCAGCGCCGTGCGCACCCTGCCGCCCACGCCGACGAAGGCGGCGGCGCTGGCCGGCACTGTGCTGGTGGTGGAGGACGACGCGCTGCAACGGCTGGCGATGCAGCAGCTCCTGGTGAGCTGGGGCCTGACCGTGCGGGTCGCCGGTGCCGTGGCGGCCGTGCCGAAGGCGGTCGCCGGGATCGTGCCCGATCTCGTCATCACCGATCTGCGCCTGCCCGGCGAGGCCAACGGCTTCGATGCCATCCGGGAGGTGCAGGCCGCCGCCGGCCGGCCCGTCCCCGCCCTGGTGCTGACGGGGGAGACGGGGGCGGCGGAGCTGCGGCAGGCGGCGGAGCGGGGCCACCGCCTGCTGCACAAGCCCTACAGCCCGCGCGAGCTGCGCCGGGTGCTGGAGGAGCTGCTGCCGCGCGCGTGAGATGCCGCGCCGGCGGGACCCGGCCCGGCCCTACTCCGCCACCTTCAGCACGCCGCGGCGGATCTGGTCGCGCTCCATGCTCTCGAACAGGGCCTTGAAGTTGCCCTCGCCGAAGCCCTCGTCGCCCTTGCGCTGGATGATCTCGAAGAAGATCGGGCCGATCACCGTCTCGGTGAAGATCTGCAAGAGGTACTTGCCGTCCTTGCCGTCCAGCAGGATGCCGCGGCGGCGCAGCTCCTCCACCGGCTGGCCGTGGCCGGGCAGCCGTTCCTCCAGCATCTCGTAATAGGTCTCCGGCGGCGGCGTCATGAAGCGCACGCCCGCTTCCTTCAGCGCGTCCCAGGTCTTCAGGATGTCCTGCGTCAGCAGGGCAACGTGCTGGATGCCCTCGCCGCGGTACTGCTCGATGAACTCCTGGATCTGGTCCATCCGGTCGGAGCCCGGCTCCGACTTCGACTCGTTGACCGGGATGCGGATGCGCCCGCACGGCGCCGTCAGGGCCCGGCTGGTCAGGCCGGTGTACTCGCCGGTAATGTCGAAGTAGCGGATCTGGCGGAAGTTGAAGAGGCGGCCGTAGAAGTCCGCGAAATGGTCCATCCGGCCCTTGCGCACATTGTGCGTCAGGTGGTCGATGACCTGGAGCCCGGCGCCCGCGGGCCGCTGCTCCACACCGGCCACGGGCACGAAGTCCATGTCATAGAGGGTGGGGGCGCCGGACGGGTGACCGTCATAGCGGTCCACCAGATAGAGCAGGCTGCCGCCGATCCCCTCGATGGCCGGGAGGTTCAGCTCCATCGGTCCGGCCTCGGGCGAGGCGGGGGTGGCGCCCATCTCCACCGCGCGGCGCAGGGCCGCCGCCGCGTCGCGCACGCGGAAGGCCATGGCGCAGGCGCCGGGGCCGTGGGCGCGGGCGAAGTCCGCGGCGCGGCCGGTCTTCTCCCCGTTCAGGATGAAGTTGATGTCCCCCTGGCGGTACAGGCCGACATCCTTGGACCGGTGCCGGGCGACCTGGGTGAAGCCCATGGCCACGAACAGCCGGTCCAGCGGGCCCTTGTCCTCGGCCGCGAACTCCACGAACTCGAACCCGTCGGTGCCCATGGGGTTCTCCCAGAGGTCGCCGTCCGTCCTGTCAGCCTCGTCGCGTCGTGCGGTCGCCATGGTCATCGTTTCCTCCGGTGGTCCTGCGCGGGGGTTCTCCCCCTCGGGGGTTTCCTTCGGGTGTCCCCCTGGAAAGCCGTCCGCCGCTTCTCATGCCCTGTTTCTCATGCCCTGTCGGCCCGCGTTCCGCGAAGCGTCCGGGCGGTCAGCGTGACGGCAGGTCGCACCCCCCGGATCGCCGATCCGGGAAGCCAACCGTTTCACATGATACGGTCTTCCCGGGGGCATTTCCTTGCGAATCGCCCGGCCGCCGGGCACGATCGCGCAACAATCAGCCCCGACCCGGAGGGAGGCCGGCAGAACATGGGGAAATCCACGCTCGATGCGGCAGATCTGCGCATCCTGGAGGCGTTGCAGCGCAACGGCCGCCTGTCCAACGTGGATCTGGCGGAACAGGTGGGGCTGTCGCCCAGCCCCTGCCTGCGCCGGGTCCGCGACCTGGAGGAGGCGGGCTACATCCAGGGCTACGCCGCGATCCTGGACCGCCGCCGGCTGGGGCTGGGCGTCGTCGCCTTCGTGGAGGTGAAGATCGACCAGAACGCCGAGGGCGACGCCGTCTTCCGCCGCGCCGTGGAGCGCATCCCGGAGGTGGTGTCCTGCTTCGTGATGACCGGCACCATGGATTATCTGCTCCAGGTCGTGGTGCCGGACCTGGACGCCTATGCCGAGGTCAGCATGAAGCGGCTGTTGCAGATCCCCGGCGTGAAGGACGTGCGCTCCAGTTTCGTGCTGGACGTGGTCAAGCACTCCACCGCCCTGCCGCTGCCGCCGGCGTGAGGGCGCGGACCCGTTCCGCGCCCCCCGTTCCGCGCCCTTCGCCCCGTCCTCCCGCCCGCCAGTACCGCCGCCCGTCAGTGCCGCCGCCCGTCAGTGCCGGCGGAAGCCCAACTGGCCGCAGCCGGCGTCATAGTGGTAGTCGTAGCCGGCGATCGGGTGGATGCCGGTATTGACGAAGGCGCCGTCCGCGTGCGGCTGCCCCCAGCGGACCTGACCGGGCGACATCGGCTGCGCCGGGTCCACCGGCGCGTGGTAGGGCGCACCGTGGGGCGGTTCCCCGATGGTGAAGCTGTAGCTGAAGGCGGCCCCCGCAGCCGCCGGGCCGGGGGAGGTGACGGTCAGCACGGTGCCGTCCGGGACGGCGGGGCGGTCGGCCTCCGCCAGCCCCACGATCATGGTGGTGATGCCGGTATCCAGCAGCATGGTCCCGCAGGACTGCTTCGCCGCCGCCCCCTGGCCCAGGGTGATGCAGGCCGGGGGGCTCCACCAGTCCGGTGGGTTCAGCGACCGCCGGGTCAGCGGCACGAAGGTGAAGCCCTGAAGGGTTTCCTCCGTCTGGCCGAGGAGCAGTTCTGTCTTCGTGATCGTGTAGGCCGGTTGCAGCGCGCCCCCGACCTGCATCCCCTGCACGGCGATCAGCGGGTTGTCCAGAGCGTAGGCGTTCTCGGTGCCCGGCGTCGGCACCTGGTCCGGGGCGGGGCCGCGGCCGAAGCCGATCCCCATCATGCCGCCGTCCCAGCCCTGGGTGCAGGGCTTGTTCTTGGGACAGGTCTGTTCCACCGCCAGCACGACGATGGGCGTGGTCGTCACCGTCGCCGCGCCACCCGGCGGGTCCGTCAGGCCGATCTCCAGCGTCACGCGCGCCTGCTTGCCCTTCAGGATCAGGTCGTCGGACGTGTATTTCAGCGACCCGTCGCCCAGGATCTCCACCCCTTCCACCAGTTGTCCGCCGGACATCAGGGCGGCCATGGGCAGCAGTACCCCGCGCGAGCCGGTGTCGATCTGCACGCCATGGACAGGTCCGCCGCGCGTCGGCCCCGCACCGGCGCCGCTCTGCGGACCGTCAGCCGGGGCGGCGAGCACCCGCACCCGGGTGGCGAACTTCTGCGGGATGCCGGGAAAGGCGCTGTCGCTCTGGACGTCCAGCCCGATCCTGACCACATGCGTGCCCGGCGGCGGGCAGGACTTCGCCGGCGCTTCGGCCGCCGCGACGGGGGCGGCGAGCGCCGCCAGTGCCAGGAAAGCGACAGCGGAACATCTCATAACCATATATATTCCCCCCAAAAGGCATATGACTGAAAGATATCAGTGTCGCTCGACGCGTGCAATAACGGACGGTTGCACAGGTTATGCGCGATTTTTCCCGGTCCGGCGGCGTGGTCGCAGCGCGGCTGCGTTATCCTGAGGCCGAGCCCGTCCACCGGCCCTCCTGACCGGAGACTGCCCATGCCCACCGATCCCGCGCCCGCCCAGGCACACGCCCCGCCGCCCCCCGCCTCCGCCCCGCTGGGTCCGGCCGGGCCGGGTTCCGGGCGGCGCGACGGGGTGCTGCGGCTGCCGGACGGGCGGCTGCTGGGCTATGCCGAATACGGCGATCCGGCGGGGCCGCCGCTGCTCTACTTCCACGGCTATCCCAGCTCGCGGCTGGAGGCGGGCCTGATCCCGCTGCGCCATGTCCGGCTGATCGCGCCGGACCGGCCGGGCTACGGCCTGTCCGCGCCGCAGCCGGGCCGGCGCCTGCTGGACTGGCCGGCGGACGTGGCGGCGCTGCTGGACCATCTCGGCCTTGCCCGCGCGGCGGTGCTGGGCATGTCCGGCGGCGGGCCCTATGCCGCGGTCTGCGCCCATGCCCTGGCGGAGCGGGTGA
Source organism: Rhodocista pekingensis (assembly GCF_042665545.1). Classification (NCBI taxonomy): domain Bacteria; kingdom Pseudomonadati; phylum Pseudomonadota; class Alphaproteobacteria; order Rhodospirillales; family Azospirillaceae; genus Rhodocista; species Rhodocista pekingensis. The sequence goes on from NZ_JBHTCM010000007.1 coordinate 9,307, forward strand.
CCGCCACCGCCATCGTCTGCGGCATCGCCCCGCCGGACGGGCCGGGTGAGGGGCCGGAGGATGGAACGGACGACGGGCCGGGGAAGGAGACGGGCTGGGCCGGCGGCAGCCCGGCCGGCTTCCTGCTGCGCCTGGGCCGCCGGCCGGTGACGCTGCGGCTGGCGGCGACGGCGGCGCGGCAGCTCGTGCGCCGCACTGATCCGCTCGCCGTCGCCACCATGCTGCGCGCCCGCGCCGGCCTGCCGCCCAGCGACCGGGGGCTGCTGGGGCCGGGCGTGGGCGACCGCATCGTCGCCGGCTGGCGGGAGGCGCTGCGCAGCGGCATCGCCGGCCCCCTGTCGGACGCCGCCATCTATGCGGCCCCCTGGGGCTTCGCGCTGGAGGAGATCCGGGGCCGGGTCGCGGTCTGGCACGGGACGGCGGACACCACGGTGCCGGTGGCGGCCGGCCGCCGCTTCGCCGCCCGCATCCCGGGGGCGACGGCGCACTTCCTGGCGGGGGAGGGGCATTTCTCCCTGATCTTCAACCACCACCCCGCCATCCTGCGGGACCTGCTGGGGGCCGGACAGTCCGCCTGACCGGCAGGGGCTGACCGGCGGGGGCTGACCGGCTGGGGCGGAAGGGCAGGTCCTGCCGCGGCGCAGCGTTTTCCCCGGCAGGACATTGCCGGTACGGGGCCCCGGCCGGCACGATCTTGCCCGGCCGGGAAGGTGACCGGGTCCGTTCGCAAGGAAATGGCCCCCTGTCCGCGATAGACTTGCCCTGTACTTGCATCGGGAAACCGACCCAGTACCGGCGGCGCGGGGCGGTGGACAGGGGAGGACGCCATGGGCGACGGCAGCGCGGGCGACGGCTTCAAGCGGCGGACGGCCGGCTCCGGCAAGACGGCGAAGGAACTGCGTGGCGACTATTCCGCCATCGCCGGGGACTTCACCGTCGAGCAGGGCTGGGAGCGCCACACGGCGGCGGAGCACGCGCTCTGGCGGGCGCTCTACCGGCGGCAGTCGCGGCTGCTGCCCCGCTATGCCGCGCCGGAGTTCATGGACTGCCTCGCCCGGCTGGAGGCGGAGGACGGCATCCCCGATTTCCGCCGCGCCTCCGACCGCTTGCAGGCGGCGACCGGCTGGCGCCTCGTCGCGGTGCCCGGCCTGATCCCGGAGGACGCCTTCTTCGACCATCTGGCGGCGCGGCGCTTCCCGGTCAGCACCTGGCTGCGCCGGCCGGAGGAGATGGACTATCTGGAGGAGCCGGACGTCTTCCACGACTTCTTCGGCCATGTGCCGCTGCTGCTGCATCCCATCTTCGCGGACTATCTCCAGGCCTATGGCGAGGGCGGGCAGCGGGCCCTGCGGCTGGGCCGGATCGAACACCTGGCCCGGCTCTACTGGTACACGGTGGAGTTCGGGCTGATCGCCGGGGCGGACGGGCTGCGGGTCTACGGCGCCGGCATCCTCTCCTCCGCCGGGGAGACGCCCTTCGCGGTGGAGAGCCCCAGCCCCAACCGTATCGGCTTCGATCTGGAGCGGGTGATGCGGACCCGCTACCGCATCGACGACTACCAGCAGACCTATTTCGTGATCGACAGCTACCAGCAGCTTTTCGATGCCACGGCGGTGGACTTCGCGCCGGTCTATGACCGCGTCGCGGACCGGCCCGACCTGCCTCCTGACGCCGTGCTGGCGGACGACCGCGTGCTGACCCGCGGCACCCAGGAGCGGGTGCGGGCCCCGGCGGCGGAGTAGCGCCGCCCCCCGGGCCGGCCTGTCCTACCCCGTCCGCGTCCGCCCCTTCGGGACGGACCCGTCGCCGCGCGCACGGCACGGTTCCGCTTACGGGCCTTTGCTCCCGGCCGGGCCGCGGTCTATCAAGGGGCGACAATCCCACACCGTTCCACGCCCAGCCCGCGGGGGTCCAGGTCATGTGCGGCATCGCCGGCTTCCTTTCCAACCGCCACTGGACCGCCGATCCGGACCTGTCCTGGCTGGACCGCGCGGCGGACGCGCTGGCCGCCGCCACGCCCGACGATCCGGCGGGGATCGACGCGGCGCTCGACCTGCTGGCCGGGCGCTTCGACGCGCTGATGGCGTTCGGCACGCATCTGGCCGCCGCCACCCGTCCCGCGGTCCGCGCCCGGCTGGAGGCGGCGGCGGTGCGGGCGCAGGCGCTGGAGGCGGCCCTGCGCGCCGGCCCCCGCGCCCGCGAGGAGGCGGTGGAACGGGTGGCGGAGCGGCTGCGCGACTATGCCTGGCAGCTCGGCACCGAGGTGGTCGCCAACATCGACCGCACGCTCGCCCTGATGCCCGACGCCGCCGCCGCGAACCGGGCGCAGCATCTGGTCGCCTGGGGCGTCGGGCAGACGCTGGAGAATCTGGACCGGCTGGAGGTGCGCGGCCGCGACAGCGCCGGCATCGCCGTGCTGCTGCGGCTGGCGCCGGCCGCCCCGTTGCGCGACCTGCGCGCCGTGCAGGCCGCGGCGCGCGAGGCGGGACGGGAGTTCGGCGACCATGACGGCGGCATCGCCCTGCACGCCCTGGCCGATGGCGGGCTGACCGCGCGCTTCACCTACAAGGTGGCGCAGCTCATCGGCCGGCTGGGCGACAACGGCGCCAGCCTGCGCGCCCGGGTGCGCGGCGACGCCCTGCTCTGGCGCCTCGCCGCCCAGGCCGAGGGGCTGAGCGCCATCGCGCACACCCGCTGGGCCTCGCACGGGGCGATCAACCTGACCAACTGCCACCCGCTGAACGGCAGCCTCGCCGGGGAGACGGCCGCGGACCTCTCCGCCGATGCCGACGCGGTGGCGGTGCTGAACGGCGACGTGGACAACTACCGCGCCCTGAAGGAGACGCTGGTGGAGGCCGCCGGCCACGCCATCGCCGCCCCGGTGACGACGGACGCCAAGGTGATCCCGGTGCTGTTCCGGCTGCACCAGGGCAACGCCCCGGTGGAGGAGCGGGTGCTGGCGACGCTGCGCCGGCTGGAAGGCTCCATGGCCATCGTCGTGCAGCACCCGGACGACCCCGAGCGCCTGCATCTGGGCCAGAAGGGCAGCGGCCAGAGCCTGTTCGTGGCCGAGGGGCCGGACGGGCTGATCCTGGCATCGGAGAATTACGGGCTGGCGCCGCGCGCCCGCGCCTCGGTGGCGCTGGCGCAGGTGGAGCGCGGCGGCCTCGCCGTCGTGCTCTCGACCCGGCCGGGCGACCCGGCGCTCGCCGCCCGCGGCATCGACGACGGCGCGCCAGCCGCGCTGAAGGCCGAGCCCATCGAGATCTTCTCGCGCGACATCTTCCGCGCCGGCTTCGAGCACTTCTTCGAGAAGGAGGTGCACGAGGCCCCCGCCAGCGTGCGCAAGACGCTCGCCGGGCGCTACCGCCGCGGCGGCCGCGAAGCCGCCTTCGAGACGGGCGAGGGCAGCCCCTGGGCCGCGCTGCGCCGCCGCCTGTCCGATCCCGACCGGCCGGCGGTGCGGCGCATCTGGGTCACCGGCCAGGGCACCGCCGCCATCGCCGCCATGGGGGTGGCGCACCTGATCCGGCAGGCCCTGCCGGGCAGCGGCATCCAGGTGGAGAGTGCGAAGGCGTCGGAGCTGTCCGCCGACCTGGAGGGGGCGGGGCTGGAGGACGCGCTGGTCGTCGCCATCAGCCAGAGCGGCACGACGACCGACACCAACCGCACGGTCGATCTCGCCCGCGCCGCCGGCGCCTGGATCCACGCCATCGTCAACCGGCGCAACAGCCCGCTGGTGCGCAAGTCGGACAGCCACCTGTTCACCAGCGACGGCCGCGACATCGAGATGGCGGTGGCCAGCACGAAGGCCTTCTACAGCCAGGTCGCGGCCGGCAAGCTGACGGCCCTCTGCCTTGCCGATGCGCTGGGCACGCTGCCGCCGGGCCAGATCCACGACGAGCTGGTCTGCCTGGAATCGCTGCCCGCCCGCATCCAGGAGGTGCTGGATGAGGAGGCGGAGATCGCCCGCTGCGCCGAGGCCTACGCGCCCTTCAACCGCTACTGGGCGGTGGTCGGCAACGGCCCGAACAAGATCGCGGCGGAGGAGATCCGGATCAAGCTGTCGGAGCTCTGCTACAAGTCCATCCCGGTGGACTACACCGAGGACAAGAAGCACATCGACCTCTCGACCGAGCCGCTGACGCTGGTCATCGCCAACGACATGCCGGCGCAGCTCGCGCAGGACACGGCGAAGGAGGTCGCCATCTTCAAGGCGCACAGCGGCAAGCCGATCGTCTTCTGCGCCAAGGGCGAAACCTGCTTCGACGCCTATGCCGAGGCGGTGGTGCGGCTGCCCTCCGCCGGGGCCGGGCTGGACTTCGTGCTGGCCACCGTGGCGGGGCACCTCTGGGGCTTCCACGCGGCCCGCGCCATCGACGCCCGCTCCCATGTCTTCCGCGAGCTGGCCTCGGTGGTGAACGAGCGTGCGGCCCGGGACGACGCGCGGCTGGACGACGTGGCCGACCGGCTGGAGACGGAGCTGGAGCGCATCGCCGCCGGCGAGATGGACGCCGCCCTGCCGCCGCGGCTGGCGGCCGGGCTGGCGCTGCTGGCGCCGAAGCTGCGCGGTTTCCACCAGCTTGCCCGCGGCGCCGCGGAGCGCGAGGCCCTGGCCGGGCGGGCGGAGGCGCTGCTGCGCGCCGCCTTCGAGGAGACCAGCCGGCCGATCGACACGATCCGCCATCAGGCGAAGACCGTGACCGTGGGCATCAGCCGGCCGGGCAAGGAGATCGGGCCGGTGCTGCTGGCGGCGCTGGCCGCGCTGGAGGTGGCGCCGGCGGCGCTGGCCGAGCACGACCGCCGCATGCTGGCGGCGCTGTCGCCGCTGGTGACGGCGGTGCCGGGCGGCATCCTCTACCGCCAGACGGGGGAGGGGCCGGACGGGGCGCCGCTCCTCCAGGCCATGCGCAAGTCCGGCCGCTCGGCCGTGCCGTCCGGCTACGACCGGCCGCGGCCGGCGGCGGGCAGCAAGCGCCGCGCCCTGCGCTTGGGCCGCGCCATCCTGTCGGGCGGACCGCACGGGCGGGAGAGCCTGCTGCTGGTGCCGGTGTTCGAGGAGGCCGACTGGGAGGTGGCGGGGCTGGTGCTGCTGCATGCCGAGCTGGTGCCGCAGGCGTCCTTGCAGCAGAAGACGGCGCTGCTGAAGGACCTCAAGCTCTACGAGGACCTGCTGGACGCCTTCAGCGAGGCCAGCCACGCCACCGGGCGCACCGACTTCCCCGCCTTCATCGCCGCGGCCAGCCCGCGCGACCTGCTGTTCCGCCCCGCCGCCGACCTGCTCCGCCAGCCCTGACGGGGTAGGCCGGCCGGGCGGAACCAGCCTGCCGGGGGATCGTTCCGCCCCGCGAAAGGTGAGGGTCGTTAACGAATGGGCAATCTCCATCCGGGCACTCTGGCATTGCCATGCCGGAGATTGCCATGCGACTGCCCATCCTGGTCACTCTGTTGCTCGTTTTCGTCGCCGCCACCGCCACGCCCGTGCGGGGTGACGAAAGGCCGCTGCCGACCGCCAAGGTCAGCGTGCAGGAGGGCGGGCAGGCCACGGTGATCCGGATCGACGGCATCATCACCCCGGAACTGGGGGATCGTTTCGCAACCGTGATGGATGCGCTGCCCCCCGGCCGGCCGCTGCTGCTGGAACTGAACAGCCCCGGCGGCTACACCAGTGCCGGCTATGCCATGATCGACCGGCTGCTGGCCGAACGCGGCCGGGGCCGGCGCATCGCCACCCGCGTCAAGGGCGGGGAGAGCTGCGAGAGCATGTGCGTCGGGCTGTTCCTGGCCGGTCAGCCCCGCTATGCCAGCGCCGACGCCCGCTTCATGGTCCATGCCCCCCGCGGGCTTTATTCCGGTACCGTAACGGTCAAGTCCACGGGCCGGATGATCGAGCGGCTGGTGGATCTCGGCGCCTCTGCCGCCTGGATCGAGCGGGTGAAGGAACAGGGCGGCTTCAGCGGCAGCGTGGACCACCGCGAGACCGCGGCCCAGCTCGTCGCCAACGGCTCCAACATCGTCACCGACCTGACGCCCTGATCCGGCCGGGCACCCCCTCGCGGTCCGCTCCCGTCAGGGGGGTGTCTGTCCCGGGCGGCGGCGGTCCTCCGGGGGGGCGGCCAGCGGCACGGTGAAGCTGACCGTCGTGCCGCGCCCGACCTCGCTTTCCACCCGCAGGTCGCCGCCATGGCGCAGCACCAGCTCGCGCACCAGCGTCATGCCCAGGCCCGTGCCCTGCTCCCCCCGGGTGCCGGGCCGCGAGCCCTGGCCGCCGCTGCCGGCCCGCAGCAGTTCCGCCACCTGCGCCCGCTCCATGCCGATGCCGTGGTCGGTGACGGCGACCTCCACCCGGTCGCCTTCGGCGCGGGAGGTGACATGGACGACACCGGCGGGGTGGCTGAACTTCACTGCGTTGACCAGCAGGTTGCGCAGCACCGCCAGCACCATGGTGCGGTCGGCCAGGACCCAGCGGTCGCCCACGGCGTCCAGCAGGGCGACCTGCTTCGCCGCGGCCATGGAGGCGACGTCGCCCATCGCGTCCGTGACCACGGCGCGCAGATCGAACACGGCCGGGGCGAACGGCTTGCCCGACATCTGCACGCGCGACCACTGCAACAGGTTCTCCAGCATGTCGAACGCCTTGCGCGCCGACTCGTGGGTGCAGCGGGCGAAGTCGGCCACCGCCTCGGCCGGCATCCGCCCGGCATGGTCGGCCAGTTCCTGGGTCATGCCCAACAGCGCGTTGAAGGGGCCGCGCAGGTCGTGGGAGATCAGGCTGAAGAAGCGGGTCTTCTCCCGGTTCAGGAAATCCAGCTCGTCATGCGCGGCGCGCAGTTCCTCCAGCGTCTTCTCCGCCTCCGCGCGGGCCGCGCGCTCGGCCGCGGCGGCCTGCTCGCGCTCGCGCAGGATGCGCTCCATCAGCCGGTAGGCCAGCAGCAGTGACCCCAGCAACAGGGCCAGCACGGTGCCCAGCGACAGCACCGTCTCCGTCAGCACCGCCATCCGGAATCCGCCCACCGGGAGAATCAGCACCAGCCGCCAGGGGGCCGTGCCCAGGGTCTGCACGGCCACCAGACTGTCGCCGCTGCGGCTCAGGCCCGGCCCGTCGGGCAGGTCGGCCACGCCGGGCAGCCGCTCGCCGGGGGCCGGTGCCGTCCGGTCCGGGGCGGCGTTGGCTGCCAGCACGGTCCCGTCACGGTCCAGCAGCGCCAGCACGGTGCCCGGCGCCGGGGCGGCCCCCGGATCGGGCAGCGGCACCTCCTGCGCATAGATGCCCAGGAACAGGCCGTCCTGGTCCACCGGCGCCACGGCGGCGGCCAGCCGCCCTCCGCCCGTGTCGCCCAGCACCGTCCAGAACGGCCGGCGCAGCGGGTTCGCCTCGGGGGTCGCGCGGCGGAACGGCTCCTGCGCCGCGAAGCCGTCCAGCAGGGCGGTCGCCCCGTCCGTGTCCCCGGGATCGACATGCACCAGCCCGGCGGCGGAGGCGTAGTAGACCCGCAGCGTGTCCGGGTGGGAGGTGCGGATGGCGTCGGCCAGCGGCGCCAGGGTCAGCGCCATCGCCGCCTCCCGGTGCCAGGCGACGGGATCGGGCCGGTACAGCCCGGTGCGGCGGCGGGCGGCCACCGTGGGCAGCGCCAGCAGGGTGCCGATGGTGCGGGGCGACGGGTCCAGCGAGAACAGACGGTCCGCCGCCTCCTCCGGATTGCTTTCCAGGAAGCGGTCGAGCGGGGAGCCCGGCGCCACCGCCACGGGCGGCGGGTTCTGCGCCAGAAACAGGGCGGCGCGGCGGCTCAGCGTCTCCATCTGGCGCAGCCGCTCCGAGAGGACCCCGTCCAGCGCGACGGCCCGGATCTCCAGAGCCTGGACCAGACGGGCCCGGCGGTCCGCCAGCGTCTGCATGGCGTGGCCGTACAGCAGCGCCGTGCCGAGCAGGGCACAGGCGAGCATGCTCAGGGCCAGAATCCGGTCGGGACCGATTCTGCCGCCCCAGGGCGCCCCCAGCCGCATGATCTTACCGTAATCCACCCCCACAGGACCGTAAGCGCTAACACGCCCGGCCGGGCATGGCAACGTCGCGCCCCGCCGCAGACCCGCAGGCAGTCCCGTCTGCGCCGGTCGGAGCTTCTGGCTTACCGCCTGTGCGCCAGTCGGCGCCCTTGTCTCAACGTCTATGCGCCAGCCGGCGCGCCTGCCTTACCGTCTGTGCGCCAGTCGGCGCACCTGTCTTAGCGTCTGTGCGCCAGCCGGCGCACGGCCCGGTCCCCCAGGGATTGCAGGAGCTGCACCAGCAGGATCAGCACCACGACGGTGGCCACCATCACCTCCGTGTTGAAGCGCTGGTAGCCGTAGCGGATGGCAAGGTCCCCCAGCCCGCCGCCGCCGACCACCCCGGCCATGGCGGAGAAGCCGACCAGCATCACCAGCGTCAGCGTCACCCCCGCCAGCAGCGCCGGCAGCGCCTCCGGCAGCAGGACCATGAAGATCAGGTGGCGCAGGGTGCCGCCCATGGCGACCACCGCCTCGATCCGGCCGCGGTCCACCTCGCGCAGGGCCGCCTCCACGACGCGGGCGAAGAAGGGGATGGAGCCCAGGGTCAGCGGCACCACCGCGGCCGAACTGCCCAGCGAGGTGCCGACGATGGCGCGGGTCAGCGGGATCACCGCGATCAGCAGCACGATGAAGGGCAGCGACCGGCCGATATTGACCAGGGTGGAGAGCGGCCGGTGCAGCCAGGGCAGCGGGCACGGCCCCGCCGGCTCGATCAGGTAGAGCGCGACCCCGGCCGGCAGGCCGACGGCCAGCGTCACCAGCCCCGACAGCCCGACCATGTAGAGGGTCTCCAGCGTGGCGCCGGCCACCAGGTCCAGCAGTTCGCTCCAGCTTTCCGGGTTCATCGCGGCACCGCCCTCACCTTGTGGGCCGAAAGAAGCGACAGGGCCGCCGGCAGGTCGGGCGGCCCGCCGGCGCGCGACAGCGCCAGCAGCAGGCGGCCGACGCGGCAGCCGCCGATGCGCTCGATGCCGCCGCCCAGCAGGGTGACGTCCAGCCCCAGCTCGCGCGCCAGCGCCCCCAGCACGGGGCCGGTCGCCAGCGTGTCGGCCAGGGTCAGCTCGACCAGCCGGGCGTGCGGCGGCAGCTCCCCGGCCGGGACCGGCTCCTGCACCGGCGGCAGCAGCCACTGGCCCAGGCGGGAGGCGGGGTCGGCCAGCAGGGCGGGCAGCGGCCCGCTCTCGCGCAGGCGCCCCGCCTCCAGCAGCGCCGCACCGTCGCAGACCGCCTTCACCACCGCCAGCTCGTGGGTGATCAGCACCACCGTCACCCCCAGCCGGCGGTTGACGTTGTGCAGCAGCTCCAGGATCTGGCCCGTCGTCTCCGTGTCCAGGGCGCTGGTCGGCTCGTCGCAGAGCAGCATGTCGGGGTCCGCGGCCAGGGCGCGGGCGATGCCGACGCGCTGCTTCTGGCCGCCGGAAAGCTGCGACGGCCAGGCGTCGGCGCGGTCGGCCAGCCCGACCAGATCCAGCAGCTCCGCCACCCGCCGCCGCCGCTCCGGCGCCGGCACGCCGGCGATCTCCAGCGGGGCCGCCACGTTGGCGGCGGCGGTGCGCGCGTGCAGCAGGTGGAATTGCTGGAACACCATGCCGATGCGCCGCCGCTGCCGGCGCAGCGCCGCCGGGTCCAGCGCCGCCAGATCGACGTCACCCAGCAGGATGCGGCCCGCGGTCGGGCGCTCCAGCAGGTTCAGGCAGCGGATCAGGGTGGTCTTGCCGGCGCCGCTGTGGCCCAGGATGCCGAAGATGCTGCCGGACGGGATGTCCAGGCTGACATCGTCCAGGGCGACGACGGTGCGGTCGCCCTGGCGGTATTCCTTGCGCAGCCCCTCGATCCGGATGGGGGCGTGCTGGCTCATGAATGGACCGGGATCACGGACCCGGCATAGCGTTCGCGGATGAAGGCGGCCACCTCCGGCCCCTCCAGCAGGCGGGACAGGCGCTGGATGCGCGGGTCCTCGGCCTTTTCCGGCACGGTGACCAGCAGGTTGGCGTAGGGGTTGCCCTCCGCCGGTTCCAGCGCCAGCGCGTCCTTCGCCGGCACCAGCCCGGCCTGGAGCGCATAATTGCCGTTGATGATCGCCAGGGTCACGTCGTCCAGCGTGCGCGGAAGCTGCGCCGGCTCGATCTCCAGCAGCTTCAGCCGGCGCGGATTCTCCACGATGTCGCGCGGCGTGGCGAGCTGGCGGCGTGCCGGGTCCAGGTCCGGGCGCAGCCGGATCAGGCCGGCGGCCTGCAACAGGACGAGGCCGCGGCTCAGGTTGGTGACATTGCTGGAGAGCGAGACGGCGGCGCCCTCCGGCACCGCGTCCAGGCTCTTCACCCGGCGGGAATAGATGCCCAGCGGCTCGATATGGACCGTGGCGGTGACGGCGAAGGTCGTCTTCAGGATCGCCTCCTCCGTCTCCAGGAAGGGGCGGTGCTGGTAGAAGTTGGCGTCGGCGTCGCCGGCCAGGGTCAGCTCGTTCACCCGCAGCTCGCCGGTGATCTCGATGATCTTCAGCTTCAGGTCCGGCGCCAGCCGGCGCTGCACGAAGGTCAGGATCTCCGCGTGCGGCACGGCGGAGGCAAGCACGCGCAAGGGCGCGTCGCCGGCGCGGGCCGGCAGTACCGGCAGTACCGGCAGCAGGGTGAGGGCGGCGGCGGACAGCAGCAGGTGCCGCCGGGTGGGACGATGGACCATGGCTCTGCGGAACCTCGGACGGAGGGGGACGGAACAAGGGGGAACGCATCGGCGGACCATCCAACCACCGACGACGGTCAAAATCCAGATCAATCGCGTTCTTATCAAGAAACAACACAGTAAATAGTGTTGTATCGGCGCCGAGTTCCCCCCGCCTCAACCCCGGTGGCGCAGCGCCTCCACCAGCACCGCGAAGGCCGGGGTCGGCTGCCGCCGCGAGGGATAGTAGAGATGGTAGCCGGGAAAGGGCGGGCACCAGTCCTCCAGCAGCAGGACCAGCCGCCCGGCGGCGATATCCGCCGCCACCATGTCCTCCGGCAGGTAGCCGAGCCCGAACCCGGCGAGCGCCGCCTGCCGGATCATCTCCAGGCTGTTGAAGACCAGCGGCCCCTCCACCCGCACCCGCAGCTCCCGCCCGCCGCGGGCGAACTCCCAGGCATAGAGCCCGCCCGAGCTGGGCATGCGGAAGTTGATGCACTCGTGCCCGGTCAGCTCGTGCGGGGTCCGCGGCGGCGGCCGGCGGGCGGCACAGGCGGGGGCCGCCACCACGACCATGCGCAGGTCGGGGCCGATCCGCACGGCGACCATGTCCTTGGCCACCTGCTCGCCCAGCCGCACGCCGGCGTCGAACCGCTCCGCCACGATGTCGGTCAGGCGGTTGTCGATGTCCACCTCCACCCGGATGTCCGGGTAGCGGGGCAGCAGCCGCGCCAGGGCCGGCCAGAGCAGGGAGGTCGCCGCGTGTTCGCCCGCCGTCAGCCGGACGGTGCCGGCCGGCGTCTCGCGCAGGGCGCTCAGCGCGGCCAGCTCCGCCTCGATCTCCGCCAGCCGGGGGCCGACGCTGCGGAACAGCCGCTCCCCGGCCTCCGTCGGGGCGACGGAGCGGGTGGTGCGGGTCAGCAGCCGCAGGCCCAGCCGCTCCTCCAGGCCGCGGATGGTGTGGCTCAGGGCGGAGGGGGAGACGCCAAGCCGCGCCGCGGCCCGGGTGAAGCTCCGTTCCTCCGTCACCGCGACGAAGGCGAGAAGGTCGTTGGCGGTCCCGCGCTGCATTATTGAATCCGGCTCACAGGTTCATGCGGATTTTACCAGCTTCTCCCGCCGGCGGGGGACACCGATCATGCGGCCGCTCCGGAGCGCACCGCGTCCGGATCGCATCGCACTGCATCGCAGCGGAGGGTCGGCATGGAAAAGCGTATTCTGGGACGCAGCGGGCTGGAGGTTTCGGCCCTCGGCCTCGGCTGCATGGGGTTCGATTTCGCCTATGGTCCCGCCACCGACCGGCAGCAGGCGGTGGCCCTGATCCGCGCTGCGGTGGAACGCGGCGTCACCCTGTTCGACACGGCCGAGATCTACGGCCCCTTCAGCAACGAGGAGCTGGTGGGGGAGGCGCTGGCGCCGGTCCGCGACCGCGTCGTCATCGCCACCAAGTTCGGCTTCGACATCGACCCCGCGACCGGGAAGCAGCGGGGCGTGGACAGTCGCCCCACCCACATCCGGGAGGTCGCGGAGGCGTCGCTGAAGCGCCTGGGGACGGAGGTGATCGACCTGTTCTACCAGCACCGCGTCGATCCCGCCGTGCCGATCGAGGACGTGGCCGGCACGGTCGGCGAACTGATCCGCGAGGGCAAGGTCCGGCATTTCGGCCTGTCCGAAGCCGCGGCCGGCACGATCCGCCGGGCCCACGCGGTGCAGCCGGTCACCGCCGTGCAGAGCGAATACTCCCTCTGGACCCGCGACCCCGAGCGGGAGGTGCTGCCGGTGCTGGAGGAGCTGGGCATCGGCTTCGTGCCCTACAGCCCGCTGGGGCGGGGCTTCCTCACCGGCGCCATCGACCAGTCCACCGATTTCGCGGCCGACGACTTCCGCGCCCGCTCGCCCCGCTTCGCGCCGGAGAACCGTGCGGCCAACCTGGCCCTGGTGGACCGGGTGAAGGAGCTGGCGGCGGCCAAGGGCGCGACCCCGGCGCAGGTGGCGCTGGCCTGGCTGCTGGCCCGGAAGCCCTGGATCGTGCCGATCCCCGGCACCACCAGGCTGCACCGGCTGGAGGAGAATCTGGGGGCCGTCGGCCTTATCCTGACGGCGGAGGACCTGCGCGGCATCGACGCCGCGCTCGCCGGGATCGCCGTACAGGGGGACCGCTATCCGCCGCAGAGCCAGGCCCTGGTCGATCGCTGATCCCACCCCTATCTCCTCCGTCGTAATCCCCCTTTCCGCCCTCGAACGGGACAGTCCATGAAGACAATCGGTTACGCGGCCCAGGCCGCCGGCAGCCCGCTCGCCCCCTTCAGCTTCGAGCGGCGCGCCCTGCGGCCCGAGGACGTGGCCATCGAGATCCTCTACTGCGGCGTCTGCCATTCCGACCTGCACCAGGTCCGCAACGACTGGGGCTGGGCCCGCTTTCCCCTGGTGCCGGGGCACGAGATCGTCGGCCGCGTGGTCGCGGTCGGCGCCGACGTCGTCGGCTTCCGGCCGGGCGACCCGGTGGCGGTCGGCTGCATGGTGGACAGTTGCCAGGACTGCGACCAGTGCCATGCCGGCGAGGAACAGTTCTGCCGCAACGGCATGACCCAGACCTATGCCGACCGCGACCGGATCACGGGCGAGCTGACCCAGGGCGGCTATTCCCGGCACATCGTCGTGCGCCAGGAATTCGTGCTCGCCGTGCCGGAGGGGCTGGACCTCTCCCGCGCCGCCCCGCTGCTCTGCGCCGGCATCACCACCTACTCGCCGCTGCGCCAGTGGGGCGTGGGGCCGGGCAGCCGGGTCGGCGTCATCGGGCTGGGCGGGCTCGGCCACATGGCGGTGAAGCTGGCCGCGGCACTGGGCGCGCATGTCACCGTCATCAGCCGCACCCGGGCGAAGGAACAGGACGCGCTGGCCCTGGGGGCGGACGCCCTGCTCGCCTCGGGCGATGCGGCGGCGATGAAGGCGGCGGCATCCGCCTTCGACCTGATCATCGACACGGTGCCGGTGCGCCACGACGTGACGCCCTACATGCCGCTGCTGGACGTGGACGGCACGCTGGTCATCGTCGGTCAGGTCGGGCCGCTGGAGCCGCCGGTGACGGTGCCCTTCATCATGGGCCGGCGCCGGGTGGCCGGGTCGCTGATCGGCGGCATCGCGGAGACGCAGGAACTGCTGGATTTCTGCGGCCGCAAGAACATCCTGCCCGACTGCGAGATGATCCGCATGGACGAGATCGGCGCCGCCTTCGAGCGGATGGAGCGGGCGGACGTGCGCTACCGCTTCGTGATCGACATGGCCTCGCTGCCGCTGCCGGCGGACGTGGGCTTCTGAGCGGCACCCCGTTCCTCCCGGGCGGACAGCAGCGGACAGGAAAACGGCGGCCGGGGCGATCCCGGCCGCCGTTTCCGTGTCACGGGCAGGTGTCAGGGGCTGGCGGCCGGGGTCGGCCTACTCGTCCAGGGCGGCGATGGCGGCCCCGGCGTCGGACGGGGTGCCCAGGCCCGGCAGGTGCAGGTCGCCCGCCCCCACCGTCACCAGCCGCGCCGCGGCCTCCGGCGCCCCGACATACTCGCCGTAGGCGGCGACCTCATCCTCGCCCGGCACGCGGTCCAGCCAGCCGTTGCCGTAGATGACGACCGGGACGGCGATGCTGCCCGGCCGCGTCTGCTCGACCATGGCGGCGGCGTTCAGCAGCGAGCGCCAGACCGGATAGCGCGGCGGCGAGGAGGGATGCTCCGTCGAGTTCAGGCGGCCGGCGTCGGCCGACAGCTCCCAGCCCTGGGCGCACAGATCCTCCACCGCCAGCAGGGCCACGACCAGCCCGCGCGGCCGCTCCCCGGTGCAGAGGGCGACAAGGCCGGAGCCCTTCGCCACCTGCGGGGTGCGCACGCTGTCGTCCAGCCGGGTGGCGAGATGGGCCAGCGTCTCCTCGACCGTGCGGGTCAGGGCTTCGGCCCCCTGCGGCTGGCTCAACCGCGGCCAGGCGGCGAAGATCAGCGTCGCCACGTCGCTGGGGGAGAAGGTCGGCTCGGCCACGGGCTCCAGGGCGGGGGCCGGTGCGCGCACGGGCGCGGCGACGGGCACCACGACCGGCGGCGGGGGAGGGGCAGGGGGAGGGGCAGGCGGGGCCGTGACCTGTTCCGCCAGGGCGGCGACCGTGTCCTCCTGCGAGTCCAGCCGTTCGACCAGACCCTGGAGCCGCGTCGCCTGCGCGTCCAGCCGGCTGCCCAGGGATTCCAGCCGGCGCTCCAGCGCCGCGGCGTCGATCGCCGGGGGCTGCGGCATCAGCGAGGCGAGAGAGACGGCCGTGCCGGTGGCCGGGGGCGTTCCGGCCGGGGCCACGGCACCGTCGCGCAGGTCGCGGATATCGAGCTGCATGTCGCGCACGGCGGCGACGACGCGCAGGATCGACTGGTGGAGCTGATCCACCGCCCGGTCGAACTGGCCGACGGAGACGAGCCCGCCGCCCGCGCCGGCCCCCGGCAGCAGCGGCACGACATCGTCCTCGTCCTCGCCCCCGGCGGCGGCGCGGCGGGCGGCGGCGGCGACCCAGCCCTCCAGCCCATGCACCCGCTGCATCAGGTCGTTGACGGCGCGGACCAGCCGCTCAGGCTCCTCCGGCGGGCGGGAGGCCTGCTGGCTGACGACGCCGGCCAGATGCGCCACGCGCTCGCGCAGTTCCTGGATGCTCTGGCCCAGGGCCGGCAGCCGCATCTGCTCGGGAAGCTGGACGATGGCGTTGTGCATGGCCATCAGATCGGTCCGGAAGTCGCGCAGGCGCGTGCCGACATGCAGGGCCAGATCGCGGACGATGGCTTCGGCATAGTCGAAGGGATCGACCGTCTCATGGATCTCCCCGTCCATCGGCTGGCCGGTACCCGCGGCGGCCACGGCCGTTCCCGCGGCCCCGTCGGAGACCGCCGGGGCGTCCCCGGAGACCGCGGCCGGAGCGGGCGCCGCCGCGGCCTGTGCGGGGGCGATCCCGTCCCCCCCACCCGGCGCCTGAGGCTGGCCGGCGGGGCGGATCTCCTTGGTGTCCGTGGACTGGATCGTCATCGGGATGTCTCGCTGGCGGAGAGGTGGTCCGTAAGGGTGTCGAGCAGGCGGGCGCGGCGTGCATCGGCCGCGGCACGGGCCAGACGGGGCAGCAGGGCCGGTTCGTGCGCGGGCCGGGGATGCGGCGGCGCCGGCACGACCTCCTCCTCCGCCGCGGCGGCGGCCGCGAGCGGCGGCACCGGCAGGACGGCAGGCGGCTCCGGCACCGGAGGCAGGGGGCTGTCCGGTCCGGAGATCGCTGCCGTGACCTTTTCCGGGGCAGGGTCGTCGGATCCCGGCTGGCCGGCCTCCGTCTCCCCGGAGGCGTGCGCCGGCAGGTCCGTCCCGGCATCCGGTTCCGGCAGGTTGTCCGCTCCGGGACTGTCCGCGTCGGAGGCGCTCCGGGGCATCTCTGCGTCGGCATCGCCGGCGTCGGTATCGCCGGCGTCCGGCGCGTCGTCCGAGTCGGCCCCGGCGGAGCCGTCGCCATCCGCCTCCACGGGGCGGTCCGGTTCGGGCGTTGCGATGCCGGCCAGTTCGTTCAGCGTGCGGCGCAGGCTGGCAGCCTTCACGCCTTTTCCGCCGGCCGCCCTGTTGATGCAGTTCTGCACCAGCTCGGGACCGACGCTGATCTGAAGGAAGGCGAACTGGTCTTTCGTCAGCCCGGCCAGACGGTAGTCCAGATCCTCGACCGACTCGGTGCCGGCGGCGAACTTGCGCAGCGTCTCGATCGCGCCGGTCACCACCGCTGCGTCACGCACGGCGCGGGAGGAGAAGACGGGGCCGCGACGCCGGACGCCCGGTTCGGCGGGCGGGCGCAGAGGGGGCAGCGGTTCGGCCGCCGGCGCGGCGGCCATCGTCGGCGCCGCGCGGGGCGGTGCCTCCGACGGGTTGCTGCGCAGCCAGTTCAACACGCGGCCGAACATCTGCGTCCTCCACCCGCTGCCATATCCGCAGCCATGCCGTGGGCGCACAGAAGGGGTCGCCGGAGCGTCCGTTCCTGCGCCGCTATACTGTTGTCGCGCCCTGTCCACTGTGCCATGACGCTATCGTTATCATGTGGAACCGAACTATTCAATTTGGCTACCCAGCCAGGAGGGGGCCTGCCCTTGCGGAAGGAAGCGTTTTGTCACCGGCGATGCGCCCACGCAACTGCCGCGAAGACGCTTGAAATCCGGCGCGGGCTGGTCGAAAAGCTGTGTCAACAGGACATTAACGGATCGGGGCCGATGGTGCGGGCCTTCCCGCCCGGCCTGACCCGGCGTCCCCGCAGGGTGTCTGAGTGACCAGGGTGCTCATGTGATCCGGCAATCCAGAACCGGCGGAATTCCGCGCCCCCGTGGCGTGCGGACGGTGCCGGACCCGCGGAGGAATTCACCTTGACGCACGGGGCCGAAGCGGCGGCCGGACCGGCGGATCCCGGTCGCCTTCCGATGATCCAGCCCCACGGCTGGCTTCTCGTCCTGGACCGCGACACCGGGCGCATCGTCCAGGCCAGCGCCAACATCGCCGAGCTGACCGGCCGGGCTGCGGCGGATTGCCTGGGGTTGACGGTGGCGGAACTGCTGGGGCCACCCGTGGCCGACCCGCTGGCCCGTGCCATGCTCGGCGCCGGCGACTCGGTGGGGCCTTTCGACTGCCGTCTTCCGTGCGGCGACAGGCCGCGGGAACTCTGGGGGCTGGGGCACCGGCAGCCGACCGGCCTGCTGCTGGAACTGGTGCCGAACGAGAACCCGGCGAACACCGGGCCGCTCCTGGCCGGCCTCTGCGGCGCTGTCCGGAGCTACCGCTCCAGTCCCGGCATCGACACCCTGCTGCGCGCCGCCGTGGCCGATCTGCGCCGCACCATCGGGTACGAGCGGGCGCTGGCGATCCGCTTCGACCGGCAGGGCAACGCGCTGATGGTCGTCGAGGATTCCGCCGTTTCCGCCGGCAGCATGCTGGGGGAGCGGGTGGCGGCGACCCTCATCCCGGCGGAGAGCCGGGCGCACTGGGAAACCACCCGCCTCTGCGCCGTTCCCGACGTGCTGGAGGCGACGGTGCCGCTGGTGCCGGCGCTGAACCCGTTGACCGGCCAGCCGCCGGACATGACCCGGCTGGCGCTGCGCCCCGGATCGCCGGGCCTGTCTGCCTATGTGCAGGAGCGCGGTGTCCGGGCCGTGCTGCTGGTGTCGCTGATGTCGGGCGGACGGCTGTGGGGGCTGCTGGCCGGCTTCGACCCGCAGCCCCGCCGGCTGTCCCCGTCGGTCTGTGCCCTGGCCGAAGCGCTGGGCGAGATCGCCGCCGCCCAGATCAGCGTGATGGAGGAGCGCGCCAGTGCCGGGGCGCGGCTGGCGGCCAGCCGGTCGATCGAACGGCTGACGGCGGCCCTGCGGGCGAACCACGACCTTGCCGCCGCCGTCGAGGAACGCCGCGACGACCTGCACATCCTGTTCGCGCCGGACGCCTGGGTCGCCTACATCGACGGCGAGATGCGCAGCGAGGGGACCCCGCCGTCCCCCGGCTGGCTGATGGAGATGCTGGAGCGCACGGATGTCGAGCGGCGCGACGGTGTCGTCGCCGCCTGCGAACCGGAGGCGCCCGGGGACTACCGCGCGGTGCTGCGGATCGAGGCCGCCCCCGACGCCTGGCTGCTGATCCTGCGCCGCTCGCCCGAGCCGTGGACCGCGGGCGAGCTGGATTCCGCCCAGGAACTGCACCGCCTGATGGTGGAGCGTCACGCCGAACTGTACCGCGTGCGGACGGAGATGCGGCTGCACCGGCTGGCCTTCTACGATCCGGTGACGGAACTGCCCAACCGCAGTTTCCTGTTGCAGGACCTGCAACGCGCCCTGGCCGTGGGCGAGGATCCGGCCCTGCTGATCATCAGCCTGGACCGCTACAAGACGCTCGCCGGGAGCCTGGGCTTCACGGCTGCCGACCGGCTGGTCGCCGCCGTCGCGCGCCGGCTGGAGGGCTGCCTGGGGCCGGGCGACAAGCTGGCACGGGTGGACGGCGGCGAGTTCGCCGTGCTGGTGCCCGCCGCCCGCGGGGCGGAAGGGGCGGGCCTCATCAGCCACGCCGTGCGCGAGGCGCTGCGCAACCCGGTGGAGGTCGAGGGGCGGGAGGTGTTCGTCACCGCCAGCCTGGGCGTCGTCTCCTCGGCCCAGGCGCACGGCCTGCCCATGGAGGTGCTGCGCAACGCCGAGATCGCGGCGCTGGAGGCGGAAAGCTCCGGCGGTGGCACCCGCTCCTTCGAGGCGGCCATGCGCGCCCGCCTGACGGAACGCTACGACCTGTACGACCGGCTGCGCCGCGCCGTCTATTTCAGCGGCGGCATCCGCACCGCCTACCAGCCCATCGTCGATCTGGCGGACGGCCGGCTGCTGGGCTTCGAGGTGCTGGCCCGCTGGCAGGACCCCGACCGCGGCGAGATCTCGCCCAGCGAGTTCATCCCGATCGCGGAGGAGACGGGCCTGATCGTCCCGCTGGGCAACCAGATCCTGATGCAGGGCTGCCGGCAGATCGGGCGCTGGAACAAGCTGCGGCCGGACTGCCCGCTCTATGTCTCGGTCAATCTCTCGCCCTACCAGATGGACCCCGGCCGCATCGATCTGGCACGCTGGGTCCGCGGCGTGCTGGAGCTGACCGGCGCCGACCCCTCCTGGGTCAAGCTGGAGATCACCGAGAGCGGCCTGATCGCCAACGCCAGCAACGCCGTGGAGGTGCTGCACCGGCTGCGTGACCTCGGCGTCGGCCTCGCCATCGACGATTTCGGTACCGGCTACTCGTCGCTTTCCTACCTGCAACGCCTGCCGGTGGAATCGATCAAGATCGACCGCAGCTTCATCGCCGGCATGGGCGAGTCCGTGCAGGGGACGGAGCTGGTCCGCACCATCGTCCAGCTCGCCCGCATCCTGGGCTTCAGCGTCGTGGCGGAGGGGATCGAGACGCCCGACCAGCTCGAACAGGTGCGTGCGCTGGGCTGCGGCCGCGGCCAGGGCTTCCATTTCGCCAAGCCGCTGACCCCCTGGGAGGCCGAGGCGCTGGTGCAGGGGGCGGCCCCCTGGACCGGTCCCCTGGATGCGCTGTCCGCGGAGGCTGCCTGCGTGGATGCCCCCGGCCTCGGCGGCCGTCTCGCCCGGGCCTGACCGGGGTGGCCGCGGCATCCGGCGCGTCCGTGATCCTTCGGGGACGCCCGCGGGCGCCGGCCCTGCCCTGCGCCCGGCGCGATTGTTTCGGAGGCTGTTGCTTGCTATATCCTGCCCCGATCGCACAGGGACCCGCGTGGCAGCCGCCCCGCGGGTCGTTGTTGCTTGTGGAACACCCCTTTCCAGCGCATCCCCGCCGCGGGGGCGCGCGAAGCTCGGACCGCGAACCATGACCCGACGCCGGCGCATTTACGAGGGCAAGGCCAAGATTCTCTTCGAGGGCCCGGAACCCGGCACCCTGGTTCAGTACTTCAAGGACGACGCCACCGCCTTCAACGCGCAGAAGAAGGGCGTCATCACCGGCAAGGGCGTGCTGAACAACCGCATCTCCGAGTACCTGATGGTGAAGCTGGGGGAGATCGGCATCCCCACCCACTTCGTCCGCCGCCTGAACATGCGCGAGCAGCTCATCCGCGAGGTCGAGATCATCCCCATCGAGGTGGTGGTCCGCAACGTCGCCGCCGGCTCGCTGACCAAGCGCTTCGGCATCCCGGAGGGCACGCAGCTCCCCCGCTCCATCGTCGAGTACTACTTCAAGAACGACGAACTGGGCGACCCCATGGTCTCGGAGGAGCACATCACCGCCTTCGGCTGGGCGGCCCCGCAGGACCTGGACGACATGCTGGCGCTGGCGCTGCGCGTCAACGACTACCTCTCGGGTCTGTTCCTCGGCATCGGCCTGCGGCTGGTGGACTTCAAGGTGGAGTTCGGCCGGCTCTGGGAGAACGAGGAGATGCGGATCATCCTGGCCGACGAGATCAGCCCGGACAACTGCCGCCTCTGGGACGTCAAGACCAACGAGAAGCTGGACAAGGACCGCTTCCGGCAGGATCTCGGCAACGTCGCCGAGGCCTACCAGGAGGTGGCGAAGCGCCTGGGCATCATGCCCGAGGCCGGTCCCGGCGACATGAAGGCCCCCAAGCTGGTGCAGTGACGCGCCGGCGCAGCAGCACTCCCCCCGCCGCCGGCCCCTGGGCCGGCCGGCCGGTCCTCCCTCCCGCGATCCCGGATGAACACCCCATGAAGGCCAAGGTCATCGTCACCCTGAAGAACGGCGTTCTGGACCCCCAGGGCAAGGCCATCGGCCACGCCCTGCATTCCCTCGGCTTCGAGGGCGTGGGTGAGGTGCGGCAGGGCAAGCTGATCGAGCTGGAACTGGCCGAGACCGACCAGGGGAGGGCCAGGGCCGCGGTCGAGGAGATGTGCCGCAAGCTGCTGGCCAACACGGTGATCGAGAACTACACGATCGAGCTGGTGGGCTGATGGTGCGCGCCGCCGCTCCGGCGCTGGCGCTCGCCCTGCTGCTGGCCGGTCCGGCCGTGGCAGGGGCGCCCGACGCGCCTGCGGCGGCGGTCCTGGCCTGCACCGGCGTGACCGATGCGGCCGAGCGGCTGGCCTGCTACGACCGCACGGTGCCCGCCCTGCGCGATGCCGGGCGGGGTGAGGGGGCCTCGTCCGCGGACGACCTGGGCGCCGAACGTCTGGCCCGGCCCGACGCCGACGGCCAGGACGCCGCCCCGCGCACCCTGACCGCCCGCGTCGCCGCCCTGCGCAGCACGCCGACGGGCCGGCTCCGGATCGACCTGGACAACGGCCATGTCTGGGTCCAGACCGAAACCGTCCGCCTGCCTCTGAAGGAGGGCGACACGGTGACCATCGAACCGGGCGTGCTGGGCAGCTACAACCTCCGCACCCCGCGCACCCCGCGCCTGTTCAAGGTGGAGCGGGTCGGCTGACCCCGCCCGGGACACCCGATGACCGATACCGCATGACCGATACCGACACGCCGACCACCCCCAGCCCGCCCCCGCAGCCCGCCACGCCGGACATCCTGTCGGATGCCCCGGCGAGCGCCCTGGCCGCGCGGGTGACGGAGCTGGAGATCCGGCTGACCCACCAGGACCGCATGCTGGAGGAACTGTCCGACGTGGTGGCCGCCCAGGCCCGCACGATCGACACCCTGACGCTGCGCCTGCGCCTCGTCACCGAACGCCTGCGCGACGCCGAATCCTGGCGCCCCAGCCCCCAGGACGAAAAACCCCCGCCGCATTACTGAGGGGGCGGGGGTATTACTGAAGGGTCAGGGAGCGGCGACCGGTGGTGTCGGCTGCCGCGTCATCTCCTCTGCCAGATGCTGCGCCAGAAGCTGGCGCATGCGACGGCATTCCGTCTGGTCGAGATCGCGGCCGAGCCGGTTGCCGCAGGTGGCGAGGAGACGCCTGTCGATCTCCCGCGGAACCCCTCTCCTGACGGCCATCTCCTGCCGGATAAGGGCCTTGTCGTCCGGAGCCAGGGTGTCGGCGAACTCCGCCACGATCCGTTCCAGGGGCGGCGGGTCCGTTCCAGGGGCCGGTCCGGGCGGCCTGTCCGCGGTCACTTCCGGCCCGTGGGGTGGGCGTAGTGCCATCAGGTTGGCGACGGTCGCCCTGTCCCATTCCGAAACCGTGTCGGCTTCGTCCCGCAACTGCGGCGACTGCGACCCGCGACCGGGCTCGATCCCCAGCAGGTGGACGCGGACGCCGAAGGACTGCGCGATCATCACGCCGGGCAGGATGTCGCCGTCCCCGGACAACAGAAGCGCATCGGCCATGGCCTTGTTGCGGGCCAGCTCGATCATGTCGGTGACGATCAGGGAGTCCACCCCCTTCTGCTCTCCGGCGCTGTTCACGATCCCCAGGCGCAGCTTGATGTCCGGTGTGCGCCCGATGCGGGTGTGCTCGGCGGTGGGGCCTCGGTAGGCGGCGCCATCGTACCAATAGATGCGCAGCAGGGGCAGACCGGGACTGACGGCATCCGCCACACGGCGAAGCTCGGCCACGACCGTGTCAATGTCCAGATCGATCAGGTGCCGGGGTTGCCGGCTGCCGGCCAGGGCGGCGGACCCCTGCGCGAACAGGTATCCGGCGTCAACGAAGATGGCGACGCGATCCACGGGGCCGATCCGAAAATAAAAAGGGCCCCCCGCAGGGAGCCCCTAGATAGGCTGCCACTCCCCAGATTGATAGCGGGAAGCGGGAGCAACTTGAATATAACGCGCTTCTGCCGGTTCTGCAACTTCGGCTGTTCTACGGGGCGGGAATGCGAGCCCGCCATTGCCCAAGACCTTTGGGCGGCGCCAGCGCAAGCCGGAACCGCCCGTCAGGACCTCACTCCGCCGCCACCTTCGGGGCGGCGAGGCTGCGCAGCACATATTGCAGGATGCCGCCGTGCTTGTAGTAGTCCACCTCGTCCAGCGTATCGATGCGGCAGAGCAGGTCCACCGTCTGCTTGCTGCCGTCGGCGCGGGTGATGGTCAGGGCCAGGGTCATGCGCGGCTTCAGGCCGGCCTCCACGCCTGCGATGTCGAAGGTCTCGCTGCCGTCCAGCTTCAGGGTCTGGCGGTTGACGCCGGCCGGGAACTGGAGCGGCAGCACGCCCATGCCGACCAGGTTGGAGCGGTGGATGCGCTCGAAGCTCTCCGCCACCACGGCGCGGACGCCCAGCAGGCGCGTGCCCTTGGCCGCCCAGTCGCGCGACGATCCGGTGCCGTACTCCTGCCCGGCGAACACCACCAGCGGGGTGCCCTCGGCCTGGTACTTCATGGCGGCGTCGTAGATCGGCATGACCTCGCCCGTCGGCACGAAGCGGGTGACGCCGCCCTCCACGCCGGGCACCATCTCGTTCTTGATGCGGATGTTGGCGAAGGTGCCCCGCATCATGACCTCGTGGTTGCCGCGGCGGGCGCCGTAGCTGTTGAAGTCCACGACGCCGACGCCGTGACCGGTCAGGTACTCGCCGGCGGGGCTCGCCTTCTTGATGTTGCCGGCCGGGGAGATGTGGTCGGTGGTGATGCTGTCGCCCAGGATGGCGAGCGCGCGGGCGCCCGTCACGTCCGACACGTCGCCCGGCACCGGGGCGATGCCGTCGAACAGCGGCGGCCGCTTCACATAGGTGGACGCGCCCTCCCAGCGGTAGGTCTCGCCCTCCGCCGTCCGGATCGCCTGCCACTGCTCCGGACCCGCGAAGACGTTGGAGTAGCGGCTGCGGTACATCTCCGGCGTCAGATACTGCGCGATGGTGGCCTCGATCTCATGGTTGCTCGGCCAGATGTCGCGCAGATAGACCGGCTGGCCGTCCTTGCCCGTGCCCAGCGGCTCGCGGGTCAGGTCCAGGTTCATGCTGCCGGCCAGGGCATAGGCCACGACCAGCGGCGGGCTGGCGAGGTAGTTGGCGCGGACCTGGGAATTGACGCGGCCCTCGAAGTTGCGGTTGCCCGACAGCACCGAGGCGACGGTCAGCTTGCCCTCGTCCACCGCCTTGCTGATCGGGTCCGGCAGCGGGCCGGAATTGCCGATGCAGGTGGTGCAGCCGTAGCCGACCAGATTGAAGCCCAGCCGGTCTAGCCAGCCCTGGAGGCCCGACGCCTCCAGATACTCGGTGACGACCTGGCTGCCCGGCGCCAGCGAGGTCTTCACCCACGGCTTGCGGGTGAGGCCCTTCTCCACCGCCTTCTTCGCCAGCAGCCCGGCGGCCACCAGGACGGAGGGGTTGGAGGTGTTGGTGCAGCTCGTGATGGCGGCGATCACCACATGACCGTGGTCGATCGCGTAGTCCGCGCCCGGAACCGGGGTGGGCTGGCTGGCTGGCCGGCCGGCCACGTCCTTCTCCAGGAACGCCTTGAAGTCGGCGCAGGCGTCGGAGAGCTGGACCCGGTCCTGCGGCCGCTTCGGCCCGGCCAGCGAGCTTTCCACGGTGGACAGGTCCAGTTCCAGCGTGTCGGTGAAGACCGGCTCCGCCGCGTCCGGGGTCCACCACATGCCCTGGGCCCTGGCATAGGCCTCCACCAGTTCCACCCGGTTCGGGTCGCGGCCGGTGAAGCTCAGATAGCGGATCGTCTCGGCATCGATCGGGAAGATGCCGCAGGTGGCGCCGTACTCCGGCGCCATGTTGGCGATGGTGGCGCGGTCGGCCAGCGTCAGGTGCTCGATGCCGGGGCCGTAGAACTCCACGAACTTGCCGACGACGCCCTTCCTGCGCAGCATCTGCGTCACGGTCAGCACGAGGTCGGTGGCGGTCGCCCCCTCCTTCAGCTTCCCGGTCAGGCGGAAGCCGACGACCTCCGGGATCAGCATGGAGATCGGCTGGCCCAGCATGGCCGCCTCGGCCTCGATGCCGCCCACGCCCCAGCCCAGCACGGCCAGCCCGTTCACCATGGTGGTGTGGCTGTCGGTGCCGACCAGCGTGTCGGGATAGGCGACCTCGGTCCCGGTCTGGTCGGTGTCGGTCCAGACGGTCTGGGCCAGATATTCCAGGTTCACCTGGTGGCAGATGCCGGTGCCCGGCGGCACCACGCGGAAGTTGGCGAAGGCCTTCTGGCCCCAGCGCAGGAAGGCGTAGCGCTCGCCGTTGCGCTGGAACTCAAGGTCCACGTTCTCCTGGAACGCGGTCGGGCTGCCGAAGGAATCCACCATCACGGAATGGTCGATGACCAGATCGCACGGCGTCAGCGGATTGATCTTCTGCGGGTCGCCGCCCAGCGCCTGCATCGCCTCGCGCATCGCCGCCAGATCGCAGACGGCCGGCACGCCGGTGAAGTCCTGCATCAGCACGCGCGCCGGGCGGTAGGCGATCTCCCGGTCGCTGCGCCGGTCCTTCAGCCACTGCGCCACGGCCTTGACGTCGTCCACGCTCACCGTGCGCCCGTCCTCGAAGCGCAGCAGGTTCTCCAGCAGCACCTTCATGGAGAAGGGCAGGCGGGACAGGTCGCCCAGGCCCGCCTTCTCGGCCGCCTTCAGGCTGAAGTAGTCGTAGGTCCTGCCCCCGACGTCGAGCGTGCGGCGGGTCTTCAGGCTGTCTTGGCCGGTGATCGTGGACACGGGTGGACTCCTCCATCGGGTCGTCGGGTGTGCCGCCTGGAACGGCGCTGTCGGCTTCCGGCTCCAGCGTCCGGAACGCGCACCGCCCAGGGATTCGCGCGGGCTTGCCGCCCAGGTATTCCTTCCGGGCATTCCGCCCGGTGGGTGTTACTCCCGGGCGTTCCGCCCGGTGGATTCTCGCGGGCGTGATGTAGCGCGTTTTCCGGGTCGGATCAAATGCGCCGGGGATAGCTTGACAGGCGCATCCGGACCGCTCTGCGGCATGAACCGGCGGCGTCCCCGCATGTCGCGGCCCGTGTCGTGGATGCCGCCCAGGGTTGCCATTTGGGTCGTTCATACCCGTTCCACGCGCTCCCGTTCCAGCGGGGCGGGGCGGCAGGGCGTCGCGGGTGACCGTCTCCGGCAGGGGCGCGACCGCCCCGGCCGGGTCCCGCCGGGAGGGGCGTATCCGGCGTTTTCTTTCGTGCTGAGTCGGGTGTCGGCGCGGTCGGTTGCGCGGATCGGCGGCTGTTCCGGAATCTTGTTCTTCTGGCCCGGTTGCGGTTGACACCGGAGAAATTTTAACAGAAAGGTCACCGGCCGAGCGGGTTGCGCGCCTTGCATGCCTCTCCTGTGAAAAAGCTCCGGCGCGCGCGGGCGGAGGATTCCGAAGAGATGTTGTCCTATGCGGTCCGGCGTCTGCTGGAAGCGATCCCCACATTGCTGGTCATCGTCGCGCTGGCCTTCTTCCTGATGCACGCGGCGCCGGGCGGCCCGTTCGACGGCGAGCGCGTGCTGCCGCCGGAGATCGAGGCCAACCTGAAGGCGGCCTACAATCTGGACAAGCCGATCTGGCAGCAGTTCCTGATCTATCTGGGCAACGCGCTGCAAGGCGATTTCGGGCCCAGCTTCACCTATAAGGACTTCACGGTCAGCGAGCTGATCGGGACCGGCTTCCCCGTCTCGCTGCGGCTGGGCCTGTCGGCCATCTTCCTGGCCGTCGCCATCGGCTGCACCCTGGGCGTGCTGGCCGCGATGCGCCAGAACACCCGCACCGACTATGCGGTGATGGGCGTCGCCATGGCCGGCATCACCATCCCGAACTTCGTCATGGCGCCCTTGCTGACGCTGGTCTTCGGCATCTATCTGGGCTGGCTGCCGGTGGCCGGCTGGGGCAGCGGGGCGATCCAGAACATGGTGCTGCCGGTGATCGCGCTGGCGCTGCCGCAGATCGCCATCATCAGCCGCCTGACCCGCGGCGGCATGATCGAGGTGCTGCGCTCCAACTTCGTGCGCACGGCGCACGCCAAGGGGCTGCCGGAGCGCCTCATCATCTGGCGGCACACGCTGCGGGCGGCACTGCTGCCCGTGGTCTCCTATCTCGGTCCGGCCATCGCCGGGCTGGTGACCGGCTCGGTCGTGATCGAGCAGATCTTCCAGCTTCCCGGCATCGGCCGCTACTTCGTGCAGGGCGCCATCAACCGCGACTACACGCTGGTGATGGGCACGGTGATCACCTACGGCTCGCTGATCGTGCTGATGAACCTGATCGTGGATCTGGTCTACGGCCTGCTGGACCCCCGGGTCCGCTATGACTGACGCGGGCGGCCGGCCGTCCCTGAGACGGCCGCCCCCGGCGACGATCCCAGCCTTGAACCCGTCACGCTCGGCCCGGGCGGTGGCGGCAGAGTGACGGTAAGGGCGGAGTGACGGAAGCGATGGCACAGTTCAGCATCCGGGGCGGGGGCTCCGACCTGATGGAAAAGGCGGCGGAGGAGGTCCAGGGCCGGTCGCTCTGGGACGATGCGCGCCGGCGCCTCTTCGCCAACAAGATGGCGGTCGCCAGCATGGTGGTGCTGGCGCTGATCGCGCTGATGGCGATCTTCGCCGACGTGCTGAGCCCGCACGACTACGACGCCGTCTACTGGGAGGCGATCGGTATCCCGCCGACCTTCGAGAACAGCCACTGGTTCGGGACGGACGCCAACGGCCGCGACCTGTTCATCCGCACCCTCTACGGCGCCCGGGTTTCGCTCATGGTCGGCATCGTCACCACCCTGGTGGCGCTGATCATCGGCGTCAGCTACGGCGCCATCGCCGGCTATGTCGGCGGCCGGGTGGACAACATCATGATGCGCATCGTGGACGTGCTCTACTCGATGCCGCTGATGTTCTTCGTCATCATCCTGGTGGTGGTGTTCGGCCGCAACATCCTGCTGGTCTTCGCCGCCATCGGCTGCGTCGAGTGGCTGACCATGGCGCGCATCGTGCGCGGCCAGACCCTGTCGGTGAAGCGCAAGGAGTACATCGAGGCGGCCCGCGCTGCCGGCGTCTCCAACGCCTCCATCATCCGGCGCCACATCATCCCCAACGTGATCGGCCCGGTCATCGTGTTCATGACCCTGCTGGTGCCGGTCGTGATCCTGGTCGAGAGCTTCCTCAGCTTTCTGGGCCTGGGCGTGCAGGAGCCGATGACGAGCTGGGGCGTGCTGATCTCCGAAGGGGCGGCGCAGATGGAGAATGCCCCCTGGATGCTGGTCTTCCCGGCGGTATTCCTGGCCGTGACCCTCTTCTGCTTCAACTTCATCGGCGACGGGCTGCGCGACGCCCTCGACCCGAAAGACCGCTGACCGGGGATCGCCAGCCATGACAGCCGTGCTCGAAGTCCGCGATCTCCAGGTCCGCTTCGCCACCCCCGACGGCGAGGTGAGCGCCGTCAATTCCGTCTCCTTCGACGTCAACGAGTCCGAGTGCGTCGGCATCGTCGGCGAATCCGGCTCGGGCAAGAGCCAGCTCTTCATGGCGGTGATGGGGCTGCTGGCCCGGAACGGCCGGGCCCTGGGCTCCGCCCGTTACCGCGGGACCGAGCTGGTCGGCATGCCGGTGGCGCAGCTCAACCGCATCCGTGGCGACAAGATCGCCATGATCTTCCAGGACAGCATGACCTCGCTGACGCCGCACATGCGGGTCGGCCGCCAGATGACCGAGGTGCTGATCCAGCACAAGGGCATGACGGAGGGTCAGGCCCGCGGCAAGGCGCTGGAGATGCTGGAACTGGTCCGCATCCCCGAAGCGGCGCGGCGGCTGAACCAGTACCCGCACGAGCTGTCGGGCGGCATGCGCCAGCGCGTGATGATCGCCATGGCGCTGCTCTGCGAGCCGGAGCTGCTGATCGCGGACGAGCCGACGACGGCGCTGGACGTGACGGTGCAGGCCCAGATCCTGGAGCTGATGGCCGATCTCAAGCGCGTCACCAAGGCGGCCATCGTGCTGATCACGCACGATCTCGGCACCGTCGCCGGCCTGTGCGACCGGGTGCAGGTGATGTATGGCGGCCGCTTCATGGAGACGGGCGACGTCCGCCAGATCTTCTACAATCCGCAGCACCCCTACACGCAGGGCCTGCTCTCCTCCATGCCGCGGCTGACCGAGGACCGGCGGGAGAAGCTCTATGCCATTCCCGGCCAGCCGCCCAACCTCCAGCGCCTGCCGGCCGGCTGCCCGTTCCAGGAACGCTGCACCTTCGTCCATGACCGCTGCGCGGCGGAACTGCCGCTCCTGCGCAGCGCCGGCCCCGGCGGCCAGATGAAGGCCTGCCACCTGCAAAGCCTGCACCATCCGGTCGACGACCCCGCCGCCGCGGCGATCCCGGCGGAGGCGCTGCCGCCGGTGATCGCCAGGGGCTGATCCCGATGGACTTCGCGCCCAGGGTGCCTTGGCCGCCGGATTTTCCGGACGTGTTCGTGCATACGACCGTCAAGCTCCGGGACGGGCACCCCGATTATGCCGCCGCGAAGTCGGGCCATGCGGATGCCGCCTTGCGGCTGGCCGCAGATCTCATGGACGATACCGTGATCCGGGAGCTGGGGGCGTTCTGTTCGGAAGACGCACGCCTTCTGCCCGTGTCGGCAAAGGAATCGACGGGTTTCAACGGCATCCCGGATGCCATGGCGGCGATCCTGTCGCGGACGCTCGGCATACCGGCGGACCGGGACCAGGTGGTGCAGACCAACGTCGTCTTCCACACCCGTGCCGACGGCTGGCATCGCCTGCGCTCCCCGGCGACCTTCGACGGTGCGGTGCAGCCCGATTGTGCCTATATTCTCGTCGACGACCATGTCGGCCTGGGCGGGACGCTGGCGAATCTCCGCGGATATGTCGAGACGAAGGGCGGCCGCGTGGTCGCGGCCACGACGCTGACCAAGAGCCGCGACAGCGACAGGCTGGCCCTGCGGCGGGAAACCCACGAAGCGTTGCACGCACGGTTTGGAGGCGATCTTGACGACTTCTGGCGCGAAACCTTCGGCCACGGGCTCGACTGCCTCACCGAACCGGAAGCGGGCTATCTCCTCCGGAGCGACGGCCTTGACCGAATCCGAGATCGTCTGGCTTCGGGCGCGGAAGCGGGAAGTGCATGACGTCGCCGCGTCTTTTCCTCTGAGCCATGGCCGCATCGCGGATGTGGGCATGGCCGGCCGGACAGGCCCCGGGTCCGCAACCGACGAATAGTCCCTGTCAATCTCTTCTGTATCTGGAACAGTGGTGCCCGCCCCCATGACCGATCTCCTCACCGTCCAGGACCTGAAGGTCCATTTCCCCATCCGCACCGGCGGTCTGGTGATCGGCAGGTACACGCCGCTGAAGGCCGTGGACGGGGTCAGCTTCAGCCTGAAGGCGGGCGAGACGCTGGGCATCGTCGGCGAGTCCGGCTGCGGAAAGTCCACCCTGGGCCGCGGCATCCTCAAGCTGATCCCGCCCACGGCGGGCCGCGTCGTCTGGCTGGGCACCGACCTTGCCGGGCTTGAGGGGGAGGCGCTGCGCGCCAAGCGGGCGGAGATGCAGATCGTCTTCCAGGACCCGCTGGCCAGCCTGAACCCGCGCATGACCATCGGCGACATCATCGCCGAGCCGCTGACCGTGTTCCAGACCCGCCTCTCCGCCGCCGAGCGGAAGGAGCTGGTGAAGGACATGATGGCGAAGGTCGGCCTGCTGCCGCAGATGATCAACCGCTATCCGCACGAATTCTCGGGCGGGCAGTGCCAGCGCATCGGCATCGCCCGCGCCATGATCCTGCGGCCGAAGATGGTGGTCTGCGACGAGCCGGTGTCGGCGCTGGACGTCTCGATCCAGGCGCAGATCATCAACCTGCTGATGGAGTTGCAGGAGGAGATGGGGCTGTCGCTGCTGTTCATCAGCCACGACCTCTCCATCGTCCGCCATGTCAGCCACCGGGTGATGGTGCTCTATCTCGGCAAGGTGATGGAGATCGCGGACCGCGACGCCATCTATGCCGAGCCGCTGCACCCCTACACCCAGGCGCTGATCTCCGCCGTGCCGATCCCGGACCCGGACCTGGAGAAGTCCAAGCAGCGCATCGTCCTGGGCGGCGACCTGCCCAGCCCGATGAACCCGCCGTCCGGCTGCGTCTTCCGCACCCGCTGCCCGCGGGCGACGGAGATCTGCGCGCAGGAGGTGCCGGTGCTGGAGCCGAAGCGCCCGGGCCACCAGGCCGCCTGCCACCACTGGGGCCCGCCGGAGCAGGCCCTCCTCTAGAGCCTCCGGAACGGCTCCCGCACCGCTCCCGTCCGCAAGGGCGGGGGCGCCGGGGACAAGCCGGGGACATTGACAGGGCCTTAAGACTTGGGGCGCAGGGTCGGAGCCGTCTTCGACGGAGGTCCGAGCCTTGTTCTTCCAGCTTCCCGGCGCCACCCGGGTCGAGGTGGCATCCCTGTTCGCCGTCATCGCCGCACCGGCCCTGGCCGGCTTCGGCGTCGCCGCCACCTTGCTGCTGCTGTCGCCGGAGGTGATGGCGGACAAGTCCTGGGCGGTCTTCGCGCTCAACATCGTCAAGCTCTGCTATCTGGGCACGGCCGCGGCCCAGCTCGGCCGCTGGATCGCCGAACAGACCGACGGCGGTCCGGGCAATCCGGGCTGGTGGCGCGGCGACCATGACGACCTGCCCGCCCCGCCGGCCCGCGCCGATGCGACCGCCGCCTGGGCGCCGTTTCCCAACGCGCTGGACGCCAG
This sequence comes from Rhodocista pekingensis, assembly GCF_042665545.1. Classification (NCBI taxonomy): domain Bacteria; kingdom Pseudomonadati; phylum Pseudomonadota; class Alphaproteobacteria; order Rhodospirillales; family Azospirillaceae; genus Rhodocista; species Rhodocista pekingensis. The sequence goes on from NZ_JBHTCM010000007.1 coordinate 41,087, forward strand.
CCTGCTGGCCGTGGCCCTGACGACGCTGGCGAACCGGCTGGGATAGGCCCTGGCGCAGGAGCATCCGGGGAGCACCCGCGGCCGGGCTTGACGCTCCGCTCCCCGTTCCTACCTAAGAGGCGGTCCGGGCCCCTCTGGCAGTCGAGGCGTCGGCTGTGATGTCGGACTTGATCCCTCATCGCCGACGCACGGCATGTCCGCAAGAGGCCTCCCTTGGAAGCGCTGCTTCTTCTGCTGTCCACCCCGTTCCTGGGAAAGGCAGTCTGGCTCTGGCTCCTGTTCCTGGGCATCGTCCTCGCACTCCTGGTCTTCGACCTGGGCGTGCTGAACCGCAAGGACCATGAGATCGGCGTGAAGGAAAGCCTGTGGCTTTCCGCCTTCTACATCGCCATCGCCGCCGCCTTCGGCGGCTGGGTCTGGTGGTACATGGGCCCGACCCCGGGCATGCAGTACTTCACCGGCTTCGCGCTGGAAAAGGCGCTGGCGCTGGACAACGTCTTCGTCATCTCCCTGATCTTCACCTATTTCGCCGTTCCGCGCCTGTACCAGCACCGGGTGCTGTTCTGGGGCATCCTGGGCGTGATCCTGCTGCGCGGCCTGATGATCGGGCTGGGGGCGGCGCTGGTCACGCAGTTCGACTGGGTGCTCTACATCTTCGGCGCCTTCCTGCTGGCGACCGGCGTGAAGATGCTGCTGATGAGCGGGGAGGAGGAGACCGACCTCTCCCAGAACCGGCTGCTCCTGTTCCTGAAGCGGCGGGTGCCGGTGACCGACCGTCTGCACGGGCATGCCTTCTTCGTGCGGGAACCCGATCCGGCCACCGGCCGGCTGAAGCGGGTCGCCACGCCGCTGTTCCTGGCCCTGCTGATGGTGGAGATCGCCGACGTGATCTTCGCGGTGGACAGCGTGCCGGCCATCTTCGCCATCACGACCGATCCGTTCATCGTCTATACCAGCAACATCTTCGCCATCCTGGGCCTGCGCGCGCTCTATTTCGCGCTGGCGGCGATGGTGCACCGGTTCAAGTACCTGAAGTACGCGCTCTCGCTGGTGCTGGTCTTCATCGGGGCCAAGATCTTCTGGAACCAGATCTACGGCAAGGTCGATCCGGCCATCTCCCTGTCCGTCACCTTCACCCTGCTGGCCTCGGGCGTGCTCTACTCCCTGTGGAAGACCGGCCGCGGTCCCACGGATGCGGAGAGCGCGCCGGTGCCGGACGCCGCGGCCGAGGCGGCGCCGCGCCGGCTGGAGAAGGCCCACGGCGGGGCGGCCGAGTAAGAACCGCCGTGGGTGCAGGCCCTGTCCCGCCCTACCGGGACAGGGCTTCGGCCAGGAAGGGCAGGCTGCGGTCCATCCGGTAGTCGACGCCGGAATGGTCGTCGCCGAATTCCTCGTACCGGTGGGCGATGCCCAGCCCGTCGAGGATGCGGTGCATGCGGCGGGCGCCGTAGACCAGGTTGTACTGGTCGCGGTCGCCGCAGTCGATGAACAGCCCCTTCAGCGAGCGCAGCGCGTCGGCGTGCGCCTCCGCGATCACCACCGGGTCCCAGGCCAGCCAGTTGACCCAGCGGTCGGCGATCAGCTCGCAGGTGTCCAGCGTCACCGGCAGCCGCACGCCGAAGGGCTGCGACGGGTCGGGGTCGTAGCTGGCGGCCATGGCCAGGATCATCAGGGCGTGGGTGTCCTTGCCGTCCACCTTGTCCGCCGTCTCCAGCGCCTGCATGAAGCGCTCGACGGAGCCGCCATGCTTCGCCAGCGCCCGCAGGGTGGCCGGCATGTCCGGCAGGTAGCAGAGGTCGAAGGCCATGTCGCCGGAATGGCAGGCCGCGGCGGACCACACGTCGGGCCGCTTCATGGCGTGGATCATGGCGCCGTAGCCGCCGGAGCTTTTGCCGAAGATGCCGCGCCGGCCCGGCCCGCCGCAGCCCACCGCCGTTTCCACCGCCGGCAGCATCTCCGCGCACAGGAAGTCCATCCAGCGGCCCATGGCGGCGGAGTTGATGTACTGGTTGCCGCCCAGCCGGGTGAAGCAGTCGGGGAAGGCGACGACGACGGGCGGCAGGGTTCCCGCGGCGATCAGACGGTCCAGCCGCTCCGGCACGTTCTCTCCGAAGTTCTTCCAGTTGGTGTGCGACAGACCCGAGCCGGTGTAGCCCACCACGTCCACCAGCAGCGGCAGGCCCCGACCGTCGTGCCCGTGCGGGACGTAGACGTCCACCGCGCGGGCGGGCCGGTCGCCCAGCAGGTTGCCTTTCAGGACCTCGCTGACGACGGTCAGGCGCTGGACGGTGCCGCGGGGCGTGTCGGGCGAACGGTGCATGATCGGTATCCGGTTCCGGAGGGAGGGGAGGGGGAGGGGAGGGGAGGGGAGGAGGGGAAGGGGAAAAGAAGGCAGGGAGGGGCGCGTCGGTGACGCGCCGCGGTCAGAGGCCGTGAACCGGGTCCGGCGGATTGCCGCCGGGCGGGAAGTCGCGCTGGCCCAGCCGGGCGCGGTGTTCGTTCAGGGACCAGACCACGCTGGGGAAGGCAAGCTGGCCCCAGGGGATGTCGTCCCAGGCGAACAGGCCGACCTCCACGCTCTCCGGCCCTGGCCCGATCTCGGGCGAGAGCAGGCGGGCACGGTAGATGAGCTGGACCTGGCTGATGCGGGGGATGTCGTAGACCGCCAGCAGGCAGTCGATCTCGATGCGGGCACGGGCTTCCTCCCACGCCTCGCGGGCGGCGCCGGCCGCCGAGGCCTCGCCCAGCTCCATGTAGCCGGCGGGCAGGGTCCAGAAGCCGCGGCGCGGCTCGATCGCGCGGCGGCAGAGCAGGATGCGTCCGTCCTCCCAGGTGGTGACGGAGCCGACGACGATCTTCGGGTTCTCGTAGGCGATGTAGCCGCAGTCGGGGCAGACCAGCCGCTCGCGGTCCTCGCCTTCGGGGATGGTGCGGACGCTGGGTCCGCCTGCTTTCTGGCCGGGCGTCATGACGCCCAGTGTGGAACGGGCGCGCCGGCCGGGCAAGGCCGGTGCGCGCCGTCCGTGGCGGGACGTCCGCCTGTCAGTTCTTCACGTCCTTGGCCGTGTTCTCGACCGCGCGGCCACCGGCTTGCAGATCCTCACCGGCCCCCTCGACGGTGTTGCAGGCGGAGACGCCGCAGGCGGCAACGAGAAGCGCCGCGGCCCAGAACTTCCTCCAGGAGAAATGCGTTGCCATGTCTGTTCCTTTCGTTCGTGCCGGAGAGGCTCGTCCGGGTCCGTCGCGGCATCGGCCGCGGGACGGTCAAAGGAACGGCGGCTTGTCAACGAGGTTCCGGTGACCTTCCTGGGGTAAGACCGCCGGAAGGAGGCTTGCCGGAAAGCGGGCGCACCAAGCCGACGGCCGATGTCTGGCCGTCGGCAGGGGCCGGGCAGTGTCAGGGCAGGCGGAGGATCAGGCGCGGATGTCCAGGAAGGCGCCGCGGCTGCGGCCCTGGTCCAGCGCCTGCTGGCGCTCATCCTCGCTGGGCGTGCCGGCGAAGGCCTGGACCTGACGCTCCTGCTGTTCGTCCTGCGCCTGCTGGGCGCTGGCCGCAGGATCGACCGGCTGCACCGGGGTGCGGACGAACTGTTCCGCCGGGCGGACGCTGTTCGCCTGGAAAGCCGACCCGTAGCCGGCCGAGTTGAAGATCGAACCCACGGCCATGATACACCTCACTCAGTTATCCCGAGTCTTACTCCAATAGATGGGCACGGTAAAGTCGCCCTTCACCCTGTATCCGGAAGTGTTCCGGCATGGCTGGCCTGCACGGCCCTGCGCGGATCCCGGCGCCATGGCTGGAGCCCGACCCCGGTTCCGCCTGTTTAACGGCCGGACCCGCCCCGATCCTCCGGGGCCGATTTCAGGAGAGCCGTCATGGACGCCGCCCGGGAGCAGGAACACGAGGAGCGCATCCGCCGCAAGGCGCACGAGATCTGGGAACGCGAGGGCCGGCCGGAGGGCCGCGCCGCGGAACACTGGGACAAGGCCTCCGAACTGCTGGCGCAGGAGGAGGGGCTTGCCGGGACGCTCCGGCGCAACCCCTCCCACGGGCCGGACGATGTGGCCCGGCGCGACCAGCCGGTGGAGCCGATCCTGGCCGTGGAGAGCCTGGGCGACCTACCCGGTCTCGCCGACCAGGGGGAGGAGCGGCAGGTCCCCGCCCCCGACCGCCGGACTGCCCGGGAAGAGGGCTGAGCGCCGACCCGTCCCCCCTGTCCGCTCTGAAGCGGACCGGACATGAACCGGACGGAAGCCGGACAAGGGGTATGGCCCCCACGCCCGCGGTGGCGCTATTGTCGCGCACCAAGCGGTCCGGTTCATGCCGGCAGCAGGCAATAAAGCGTCTGGAGGGACGGGCAATTGGCTAAGGTTGGTTCGGAGGACGCGGAGGGCGGGGTCGCCGTGCCGCACTGGTCGTCGCGTTTCGCCTTCATCATGGCGGCCGTGGGCTCCGCCGTCGGGCTGGGGAACATCTGGAAGTTCCCCTACATGACGGGCACGGGTGGGGGGGCCGCCTTCGTCCTCTTCTATCTGGGCTGCGTGCTCATGGTCGGGGTCCCCGTGCTGGTGGCGGAGCTGATGCTGGGCCGCCGGGCCCAGCGGGGACCGATCGGGGCTCTGGTCGCGCTGGGGCGCCGCTACGGCGGCACCCCCGCCTGGGGGCTGGTGGCCGGCATGGGGGTGGTGGCGGCGTTCCTCATCCTCAGCTTCTACAGCGTCATCGCCGGCTGGGCGCTGGCCTACATCCCCAAGCTCGCGGTCGGCGCCTTCGCCGGGGCCACGGCCCAGGCCACCGGCGCCATCTTCGACGGGCTCCTGGCCGATCCGCTGGCGATGGCGGGATGGCACACCCTGTTCATGGCCCTGACCGTGGTGATCGTGGCGCAGGGTGTGACCGGGGGCATCGAGCGGGCGGTTACGCTGCTGACGCCTGCATTGTTCGTGATGCTGGTGATCCTGGCCATCTATGCCTCGGTGACCGGCGACTTCGCGCGCGGCATGGCGTTCCTGTTCACGCCCGACTTCTCCAAGCTGACGACCGAGGTGGCGATCAGCGCCGCGGGACAGGCCTTCTTCTCCCTCTCCATCGGGTTGGGCACGATGCTCGCCTATGGCGCCTATGTGGGGGACAATGTCTCGCTGCCGAAGATGACGCTGACCATCGCCGCGGCGGACACCACCTGCGCGCTGGTGGCGGGTGTGGCGATCTTCCCCATCGTCTTCGCCAGCGGGCTGGACCCGGCCGGCGGGCCGGGACTGGTGTTCGTGACCCTGCCCGTGGCCTTCGGTGCCATGCCCTTCGGCTCGTTGTTCGGGGCGGTCTTCTTCGTGCTGCTGGCGGTGGCGGCGCTGACCTCCTCCGTCTCCCTGCTGGAGCCGATCGTCGCCTCCCTTCAGGAGCGGGTGCGGCTGCCCCGCATCGTGCTGGCGCTGGGTGTCGCCTTCCTCTCCTGGGTGCTGGGCTTCCTCACCATCTTCTCCTTCAACCGCTGGAGCGACATCCACCCGCTGGGCGGCGGGCGCACCTTCTTCGACCTGATCGACTACGCCACCACCAACATCATGCTGCCGCTGGGCGGCGTGCTGCTGGCCGTGTTCGCCGGCTGGGTGCTGACGCGGGAGGCGCGGGTGGAGGAGTTCGGCATGGGCGAGGGCGTGGTCTATCGCGTCTGGCTGTTCCTGGTGCGCTTCCTGGCGCCTGCCGCCATCGTCATAGTGGCCCTCGACGCCCTGTTCTGACGGCGGCTACAAGGGGGGATGTGATCCCCCCTTGTGCCGGAGGTGCCGATGCTGACCTTGCTGCTCAACGTGCTCTGGCTGGTGCTGTTCGGCTTCGCCGCCGCGATCGGCTGGTTCACGGCGGCGCTGGTGATGCTGATCACCATCGTCGGCATCCCCTGGGCCCGCGCCGCGCTGACCATCGGCGTCTTCATGCTGTGGCCGTTCGGGCGCACGGCGGTGGATCGCCGCCTGCTGACGGGGGAGGAGGATATCGGCACCGGCGCGCTGGGCACGCTGGGCAACGTCCTCTGGTTCCTCTTCGCCGGCTGGTGGCTGGCGCTGGGGCACCTGCTGATCGGTCTGGGCTTCTGCCTGACCATCATCGGCATCCCGTTCGGCTTCCAGCACTTCAAGTTCGCCGGCCTGTCGCTGGCCCCGATCGGCAAGGAGATCGTGGACGCCCCGGTGATGGACTCGATCCGCGCCCGCTACCGCTGACGCGGACCGGGCCGATCACCCTCAGCCGGGCAGCGGCTCCAGCAGGTCGGGAGCGCGGCCGGTCTCCACAGCCTCGCTCCAGGCGTCGGCCAGCCGCTGCGTCTCCGCCACCGCGGCCCGCCAGACGCGCAGCCGCTCCGTCGTCGGCAGGCGGCGGAAGTCGCTGCGGTCCGGCACCTTGCCGCCGGGCAGCGTGGCCAGGAACTCCCGGCTCGGGCAGACCAGCAGCGTGCGGGACAGGTTGCGCGGGTCCGGCCGGCGCCAGCGCAGGGCCTTGTCGAACCAGCCGGGCACGATCCGGTCGGAGAAGTGCGGGTACAGCACCAGCCCGGGCGCCTGATAGGGGATGTCCAGGTGGTAGTCCATGATCCCGCCGTCCAGATACAGGCCCGGCCGCGCACCGTGCAGCTCCGGCACCGGCTCGAAGACGAAGGGCACAGCGCCCGAGGCCAGCAGCGCCGGCACGAGGTTCTGCGGCGTCAGCGGCACCGGCTGGGTCGGGAAGCCCTGGCGGCAGTCGAAGGGCGGCCGGCTGCGGGCGTCGTAGATCAGGGTGCGCTCGAAGAACAGCGGCAGGCTGCGCCGGCTGATCCCGTTGGCGAGCGCCGCCGCGGCCAGACCTGCGCCCATGCCGACTGGATGGCGGCGGCCGATCGGTCCCTTGCCGCGCACCGCCAGGATGGCCAGCCGCATGGCGGGATGGGACAGGATCTCCTCCGCCCCTGTCTCCCCCAGGATCACCTCCAGGATGCGGCGGCAGTCCGCCGTCAGCCGGGCCGGGGTGACCGGCGGCTCCACCGTGTAGCCCAGATAATACTCCTCGAAGCGGCGGCAGGCCTCCACCGGGTCGCGCCGGGCGACGCAGGCGAAGCGCCAGCCGCCGATGGAACTGGCGACCATGGCCAGCGGCCGGGTGCGCTGCCGGAACCAGCGGCCGAAGATGGCGCGGTCCAGCCGGGTCAGCGCCAGCCATTTCGGCCCGCCCGAGGCGCCGGCCACCACGTCGAACAGGTCTTCGTGCAGGCCCTCCTCCCGGAGGCGCCGGTAGGCTTCGGGTCCTGCGAGAAGGCGGAGCGGACGGTCCATGCGCCGACGGTCCCATGCTGCGCTGCGGAAGGGCGCAGGGTAAGGCAGCCGCCGCGGCCCCCGCAACCCGGCAGGCGGCCGCGGGACTGGCCGTCGGGGAATGGCCAGGAGGGGAGGGGGAGGGAGGGAGATTGGTGCGGACGGCGGGACTCGAACCCGCACTCCCTTACGGGAACCAGATTTTCGTACCACTTCGGCTTTCGCCGCCGCCGGCCGGCCCGTCCGGGCCGGTCCCGCGTTCGTGGTCTGGACTATCCCTTCACCCTAGCCGTGGGCCGGCCTTAGGTGCCACCCGTCTAGTCTCTACACCTTCCCGCCGCCGGGGTCGCCCCGGGGGCGGCGGGCTTGACTCGGGATCGGCATGGGTCCTGGGACCCGAAGCTTTCCCCGACTTTGGGCGGTTCTACTCCCCCGGTTTCCCGGGGGGCACTCCAAATCAAAGTCTGCTGCGTCTACCGGTTTCGCCACGTCCGCACCGAGGCGGGGGACCATGCCACAACCGGAACCGGATTTCGAGGGGCAGCGCCCGGCCCGGACCGCCGGCGGGACCGGATGCCGCGGCGGCGGCCACCTTGATCCGCGGGGCCGGCGGGGCCATCTCGGCAGACCATGACCGAATCCCAATGGATGAGCCTCGTCTACGCGCTGGCCCTGCTGGTCCTGCTGGTGCCGGCCTTCCTCCGTCTGCGCATGCCGGGGCAGGTGCTGCTGCGCAACATCGCCCTCTGGCTGGCGGCCTTCGCGGCGCTCGGCCTGATCTACAGCCTGTTCGGCCCGTTCTGACGGGGGCGTGCCGCGATGCGGGAGCCGCAGATCCGCCGGAAGGTGCCGCGCGGCGCCGGTTGAAACGGCCCGGGGGCTGTGCTTCCCTCGCGGCCGCGAACGGCACATCGCCCACCAGAATCCAAACCAGTCACAAACACGGGGAACGCAGTCATGGCCTTCAAGACGCTCGACGACCTGTCCGTTGCCGGCAAGACCGTGCTGGTGCGCGGCGACCTCAATGTCCCGGTGCAGGACGGTCAGGTCAGCGACACCACCCGGCTCGACCGGCTGGCGCCGACCCTGAAGGAACTGGCGGGCAAGGGCGCCAAGGTCGTCGTGCTGTCGCATTTCGGCCGGCCCAAGGGCGGGCCGGACGCCAAGAATTCGCTGCGTCAGGTGGTGCCGGCGCTGGAGGCGGCGCTGGGCCTTCCCGTCGCCTTCGCCGAGGACTGCGTCGGCGAGTCGGCCCGGGCGGCGATCGCCGCGATCCAGCCCGGTCAGGTGGTCTTGCTGGAGAACACCCGCTTCCATGCCGGTGAGGAGAAGAACGACCCCGAGCTGGCGCGGCAGATGGCCGCACTGGGCGACATCTACGTCAACGACGCCTTCTCCGCCGCCCACCGCGCCCACGCCTCGACCGAGGGCATCGCGCACCTGCTGCCCAGCGCCGCCGGCCGGCTGATGCAGGCGGAGCTGGAGGCCCTGGGCAAGGCGCTGGCCCGGCCGGAGCGGCCGGTCATGGCCGTGGTTGGCGGCGCCAAGATCTCCACCAAGCTGGACCTGCTGCTGAACATGGTCACCAAGGTGGACATGCTGGTGCTCGGCGGCGGCATGGCCAACACCTTCCTGTTCGCCCAGGGCCGCCCGGTCGGCAAGTCGCTAGCCGAGAAGGACATGGCCGATCAGGCCCGCGCCATCATGGAGAAGGCCGCGGCCTCCGGCTGCGAGATCCTGCTGCCCAGGGACGGCTCCATGGCGAAGGAATTCAAGGCCGACGCGCCGCACCGCGTCGTTCCGGTGGAGCAGATCGCCGAGGACGAGATGATGCTGGATGTCGGCCCGGCCACGGTGGAGTTCGTCGGGCTGAAGCTCCAGGGGGCGAAGACGGTGGTCTGGAACGGCCCGATGGGCGCCTTCGAGATCCGGCCCTTCGACAGCGGCACCAACGCGGTGGCCGGGCTGGTCGCCGCCCTGACCGGCGACGGCCGGGTGCTGTCGGTGGCCGGCGGCGGCGATACGGTGGCCGCGCTGGAGCAGGCCGGCGTGGCCGGCCGCTTCTCCTACATCTCCACCGCCGGCGGGGCCTTCCTGGAGTGGCTGGAAGGCAAGGAGCTGCCGGGCGTGAAGGCGCTGGGCGCCTGATCCGCCGGCCACCGGCCGGGTAGGTTTTCCGAGGGGCCGGGCGGCGACGCCCGGCCCTTCCCGCATCCGCCAGAGGCGGGGATCGTTCCCCGCCGCCGGGCGTTGACCGGGAACCGCCCGCCACTGCCCGGTTTCCCATGCTCCCCGCCGAGCTTGCCCCCGCCGACCTTGTCCACACCGCGCACCTGCCGCTGGCCGATGTGGCCCTGCGTCTGGGGACGGCGGCGCTGCTGGGGCTGATGCTGGGGCTGAACCGGGAACTGCGGGGCAAGGCAGCGGGTCTGCGCACCCACACGCTGCTGTCCGTCTCCGCGGCGGTGGCGACCCTGGTGGCGCTGGAACTCCATTACGACCTCGCCGCGGACGGGCAGGGCAACCCGCCGGACCCGATCCGCGCCATCCAGGGCGTGGCCCAGGCCATCGGGCTGATCTGTGCCGGCATCATCATCCAGGGCCGCGGCACCCGCGTGCGCAACCTGACGACGGCCGCGACGCTGTGGATGGCGGCCTCGCTGGGGCTGGCCTGCGGCGCCGGTTTCTATGGCATCGCCTTGTTGTCGGGCGGGATCGCGCTGGTCCTGCTGCTGACGCTCAGCCTCGTGGAGCGGCGCTTCTTCGGCGACAAGGAGGAGGACGCGACGGACTGACGGCGGGGTGCCCCGGCCTCAGCCGTAGCGGTGCAGGGCCGCGCCGTGCGCCTTCAGCCAGGCGCGGGGGCCGTCCACCTCCGCCGTCAGGGTGGCGCACAGCGCCCAGAAGCGGGGCGAGTGGTTCATCTCCCGCAGGTGCGCCACCTCGTGCGCGACGACATAGTCGAACACCGGCTCCGGCGCCAGGATCAGCCGCCAGGAGAAGGACAGCCGTCCTCCGGCCGAACAGCTTCCCCAGCGCGAGCGGGTGTCGCGCACGCTGACGGCGGCGACCGTGGCGCCCAGCCCCGCGGCCTTGGCCCGGGCCCGCTCGGCCAGCCGCCGCCGCGCCTCCGCCTTCAGCCACTCGCGCACGCGCCGGGCCAGAAACTCCGCCCCGCCGCCGACGCGCAGCTCCGGCCCGTCCGGCCCGGCGGCCGTCCGCGGGGCGCCGCGGTGGTCGGGGTCGTGGCGGATGCGGTGCGGCACGCCCAGGATCGGCACCAGTGCGCCGTCGGCGAAGGGAAGCCGGGGCGGGATCGCCGCCAGCCGCCGGCGCACCCAGTCCAGGTGCCGGCCGACGAAGCGGGCGATCTCGGCATCGCCGACCCCGGCCGGCGCCACCACCTGGACCAGTTCCCGCGCCGCATCCACCCGCAGGCTCAGGCGCCGGGCGCGGGGGGACAGGCGCAGCTCCAGCGGGGCCGGAACGCCGTCCACGGCCAGCGCGCGCACCCGGAGGGGCGGGGATTTCGCCGCGGGCGTCCGCCGCGGCGGCGCCTTGGCACGGGGCTTCAGCAGGCGTCCGAACATGCGTCCTCGGCAGGCCCGCGCAGGCGGGCGGCAACGGGGGGACACTCAGGGACCGGCACTCTATCGCGGCGCCGCGCGGCGGGAAACCGGTCGGTCCGGGCGATCGTTCCTCAGTCCGGGGCCTGGGGGCGGCGACACGGCTGCCAGCCGTCGTCCCGATCCCGGTTCCTTGCCCGGATGCCATGCCGCCGCTCCTGCACGGTCGGCCCCATGCCGTAGCGACGGGGATTGCCGCACATCCAGCAACTGCACGACGCCAGATTGTCGGCCGCCTTCTGCGGAACCTCGGCCCAAGGGCGGACCCGGCGCGCCCTGGCAATCATGCGCTGCCGTGCATGCCGGCGGCATGCCCGCTTCATGTCTTTGAACATCGTGCCTCTCCAAGCTCGATGCCCCGGTGCGCTTCGCCCGACCTGGGGCGGCGCTGCCGGGGCTATCGTAGCTTGGGGAAGGGGGCGGCCGGATCCGTCATGCCGGCATTGTAGCCGTGGGCCGGGGCGGCGTCACGCTGCGGCGGGATCGGTCCCGGTGACCGCGGAACGGCGGTCGGGACCGTACTCCCCGGCCCCTGCGTACACCCTTGGGTTCCTTGCGCACCTGCTCCGGCCCGTGCGCACACGCAAACCCGTGCGGACACGCAGCAACCCGTGCGCACACGCAAAGGCCCCCGGCGCATCTAGGGCGCCCGGGGGCCGGTTTGCGGACTGTATTCCGCGCCCGGACAGACGTCCGGGACCATATCCTGCTTGCTATCGGCTGGCCCGTTCACGGGGTCAGCCACACCTTATCTGGAAGAACCATGCCGTTATGCACCCTCCTCTCTTGTATTCGGAGCAGGAGTACTGGCGCTTCAAGCGCCCCGGTGACTGTCGGGGGGAGTAATGTCTTCCACGACACCCTCCTTCTGTTTTCCATGGACTTATGCTGCCCCCGTCGCTGCCGGCCGTCAAGGGTTATTCTGCCAGCGGACGTGGATGGATTACCCACTCCGGTATGCTTTCCGGGGCGGCCTCTCCGGCACCTCCCCCGGCGGTTCCGCCCGACGCCGCAGGGCTGGCATCGCAATTTCCGGGTCGCACCACCCCCACCCTGTCCCTAGTGTCGCAGGGTCCGGACCGACCCGAGAGGCCCGCCGATGCACGCCCCCACCGCCCAGGCCCCCACGCCTCAGACGATGCGCGCGGCCGACTGGGGGCTGCTGTGCTTCCAGTCCGTCCTGTGGGGCGGCTCCTTCCTCTGGATGGGGCTGGCGATCCGGGAGCTGCCGCCCTTCACCATCGTCGCCTGCCGCGTCACCCTGGCGGCCGGCGCGCTCTACCTCGCCGCCCGCGCCCTGGGGCAGGCCATGCCCTGCGACGGGCGGAGCTGGCGCGACTTCTTCATCATGGCCGCGGTCAACAACTTGGTGCCGTTCAGCCTGATCGCCTGGAGCCAGTCGCAGATCACGGTGGGCCTCGCCTCCATCCTGAACGCCACGACGCCGCTGTTCACCGTGGTGCTGATGGCGCTGCTGGGCGGGGCCGGCCGGCCGGGGCCGCTGAAGCTGACGGGGCTGGTGGCGGGCTTCATCGGGGTCGCCGTGCTGCTGGGGCCGAAGGCGCTGACCGGGGCCGACATGGCGCTGCTGGGCTGTGTCGCCGTGCTGACGGCCAGCTTCTGCTACGGCCTTGCCGGGGTCTGGAGCCGCCGCTTCGCCGGACAGCCGCCGATCGTCTCCTCCACCGGGGTGCTGGCCGCGGCGGCGGTGCTGACCGTGCCGCTGTCGCTGGCGGTGGACCGGCCGTGGACGCTCGCCCCCTCCTGGGTGACGGTGGGGGCCGTGGCCATGTTGGGCCTGTTCAGCACGGGGCTGGCCTATCTGATCTATTACCGCATCCTGCGCACGGCGGGTCCCAGCAACGCCTCGCTGGTCACCTTTCTGGTCCCGGTCAGCGCCATCCTGATGGGCGCGGTGGTGATGGGGGAGAGGCTGGGGCCGAACGCCTTCGCCGGCATGGGGCTGATCTTCCTCGGCCTGGCCGCCATCGACGGCCGCCCGCTGGCCTGGGCCTCGGCACGGCTGACCGGCCGGCGCGGCGGCCCCGTCCCGGGAGCCTGAGTCAGACCGCCCCCAGGGCGGCGACCAGCGCCTCCAGCCGGGTCGGGTCCAGCCGTCCGTCCGTGCGCACGCCGGAGCAGAGGTCGATGCCGAAGGGCCGCACCGCCCGGACCGCGTCGGCCACGTTGCCGGCCTTCAGCCCGCCGGCCAGGAACACCGGCACCGGGCTCTCCGCCACGATGCGGGCGCTGACCGCCCAGTCGTGGACTCGGCCGGTGCCGCCCAGCTCCTTCACCGCCAGCGACGGCCGGCCGCTGTCCAGCAGCAGGGCATCGACCCGGGGCGCCACCCGCCGGGCCTCCTCCAGCGCCGCCTCGTCCTCCACATGCAGGACCTGCACGATGCGGACGGCGGGGCAGTGCCGGCGCAGGGCGGCATAGGTCTCCGGCGCCACCGCGTCCACGAGCTGCACCGTGTTGGTGCCGCAGCGCCGGACATGCTCGACCACGCCGTCGGGATCGGTGCGGCAGGTCAGCAGGAAGGTGGCGACGGGCGGCGGCACCGTGGCCGCGATCTCTGCGATCGTCTCGTCGGGGATCGGGCCGGGACCGGACGGCATGGCGGCCACCAGCCCCAGCGCGTCGGCGCCGGCGGCGACGGCGATCCGCGCCTCCTCGACCGAGGCGATGCAGCAGACCTTCAGGCGGGTTCGGCGGGCCATGGCTTCAGCCTCATCTCTTCGGGCAGCACAAGCTGGAATTCCTCCGCCAGGATACGGCGGTATTCTTCCCCGTCCGTGACGGCGCGCACGCTTGTCACCCCGTCGCGGGCGATCTTCAGCTCGCCATCGTGCAGCGAGCGGCGGCAGCCCGGCGTGGCGCGCGCCACCACCCGGCTGTGCATGAAGCGCGAGTCCGGGTGGCTGGACATGTAGTGGTTGGCGATGGCGATGTCCGCGTCCAGGGCCGGCTCGTCCGGGTCGAAGCGGTAGAGCGGCGCCCACACCCCGCCCAGCCGGACCTGGAGTTCCAGGTCGCGCGCCGTCACCGGCAGCAGCCGCCAGCTCTCCCCGTGCCGCACCGTCTCCACGCCGGGCTCCAGGGGCAGGGGGCTGATCAGCCCGTGGCGGCCGAAGCCGGCGTCGGCCAGCCAGGAGCGGCCCCCGGCCTCCACCAGCAGCAGCATGTGGGTGCGCCCGCCCGGCACGCCGGTCTTCCAGCTCACCCGCGCCATCACCGGCCGGCAGGGCAGGCCCAGCGCCGTCAGCACCGCGCGCAGCAGGCCGTTCTGCTCGAAGCAGTAGCCGCCGCGGCGGCCCGCCACCAGCTTGGCGGCGATGCCGGCGGGGTCGATCCGCACCGGCCGCGGCGGGTCGGCCGCCACGTCCAGCGCCTCGAACGGGATGGCGCCGACCTGGGCGACGTGCAGCGCGTCGAGCGTGTCGGCGTCGGCGCGCAGCGGACCGGCGAAGGCGATCCGCTCCAGATAGGCGTCCAGATCGACGCTGCTCATGTCCGTCATCGCAGTCCCCCGCGGCGGAGCCGCGTCATTCCCCGCAGACGTGGCGGAGCCGCGTCATTCCCCGCAGACGTGGCGGAGCCGCGTCATTCCCCGCAGACGCGGCGGGGCCGCGTCATTCACCGAAGACGCGGCGGAAGATCGTGTCCACATGCTTGGTGTGGTAGGCGAGATCGAACAGATGGTCGATCCGCTCGGCCGTCAGGTGGCGCATCACCTCGGCGTCGGCCTTCAGCAGGGAGCGGAAGTCCTTGCCCTCCAGCCAGACCGGCATGGCGTTGCGCTGCACGGCGCGGTAGGCGTCCTCGCGGCTCATGCCCGCCTGGGTCAGGGCCAGCAGCACGCGCTGGGAATTGTGCAGCCCGCCCAGCTTGTCCAGGTTGGCCTTCAGGTTCTCCGGATAGACCACCAGCTTGTCCACCACGCCGGTCAGCCGCACGAGCGCGAAGTCCAGGGTCACGGTGGCATCCGGGCCGATCATCCGCTCCACGCTGGAATGGCTGATGTCGCGCTCATGCCAGAGGGTGACGTTCTCCAGCGCCGGGGTGACGTAGGCGCGCACCATGCGCGACAGGCCCGTCAGGTTCTCCGTCAGCACCGGGTTGCGCTTGTGGGGCATGGCGCTGCTGCCCTTCTGGCCGGGGCTGAAATACTCCTCGGCCTCGCGCACCTCGCTGCGCTGGAGATGGCGGATCTCCGTCGCCAGATTCTCGACCGACGCGGCGATGACGCCCAGCGTGGCAAAGAACATGGCGTGGCGGTCGCGCGGGATGACCTGGGTGGAATGCGGCTCCACCGTCAGGCCCAGCTTCGCCGCGACATGCTCCTCCACCCGCGGGTCGATGTTGGCGAAGGTGCCGACCGCGCCGGAGATGGCGCAGGTGGCGATCTCCGCCCGCGCCGCCTCCAGCCGGGCGCGGTTGCGCGCGAAGGCGGCGTAGTGCCCGGCCAGCTTGACGCCGAAGGTGGTCGGCTCGGCATGGATGCCGTGGCTGCGGCCGATGGTGGGGGTGTGGCGGTGCTCGTAGGCGCGGCGGCGCAGGGCGGCCAGCAGCGCGTCCAGATCGTTCAGCAGCAGGTCGGCGGCCTGTTTGAGCTGCACCGCAAGACAGGTATCCAGCACGTCGGAGCTGGTCATGCCCTGGTGGACGAAGCGCGCCTCCGGCCCGACATGCTCGGCCAGGTTGGTCAGGAAGGCGATGACGTCGTGCTTGGTCTCGCGCTCGATCTCGTCGATCCGGGCGATCTCCCACTTGCCGCGCTGCCAGACGGCTTCGGCTGCATCCTTCGGCACCACGCCCAGCGCCGCCATGGCGTCCATGGCATGGGCCTCGATCTCGAACCAGATGCGGAAGCGGTTCTCCGGCTCCCAGATGCGGGTCATCTCGGGGCGGGAATAGCGCGGGATCATGGGCGGACTCTTCGCTCGGGTCGGCACGGAACGGCGCGACCATAGGGGCAAGCCGCCGCTTTGGGAAGCGCACCCGACGCAGGGGCGCCTTCTCGGCGGCGGCGGCGCCCTCGCTCTTTCCGCCTAGGCGAGCCAGAGTCCCGTGTCGGCGGCGGTGGCGGTGCGGTTTTCGCCGATGCCCCAGACGAGCCAGTGGCGCAGGGGGTCGATGCCGGCGGCGGCGACATCGGGGTTGCGCTCCAGATAGGCGGAGAGGTCGAACCAGGCGGACGGGTCGCGGTCCTCGCGCCAGCCGGAGTCGAGGTAGTGCTCGTAGCCCGAGCGGAACGTGCCGGCCTCGACCGCGGCGCGCACGTCGGCCCAGCGGGCCAGATAGGCCTGCTCGTCGAACAGCGGGGTCGGGTCGCGCCCCTCGGCCTGACCGAACGCCAGATAGTGCTCCAGGCCGCTCTTGACCTGCCCGGCTTCGATCGCGGCCCGCACATCGGCCCACCGGGCGAGGTAGAAGGCCTCGTCGAACGCCCCGCCGCCCGGCTGCACCGCCTCGAAGCGCGCCGGCAGGGTGACATAGACGACCTGGTCGTCGAAGCGGATCAGCTCCACGTCGATGGCCGTGTCCGTGCCCGTCGCCGCCCCGTCCAGCCGCACGCCCCAGGGACCCGTCGCCTCCAGCGTCACCACCGAGCGCGCGGCCTCGATGCGGACCACGTCCACCCCCGAGCCGCCGTCGATCGTGTCGTTCCCCGCCCCGCCGGAGAGACGGTCATCGCCCGCCCCGCCGGTCAGCGTGTCGTTGCCGGCGCCGCCCTCCAGCACGTTCGCCACGGCGTTGCCGATCAGCCGGTCGTTGCCCGCCCCGCCGCGGGCGTTCTCGATGACGACGCCGTAGGCGATGGCGAGGTTGTCGCGGCCGTCATAGCCGGGGGTGGGCACATGGCCGGCATCCGCCGGCAGATCCATGCGCTTCTGCGCCTCCGTCGCCCGGATGGCGATGGAGCTGAAATGCCCGTCACGCAGGTCGATGACGCAGTCCAGCGTCTGGGCGGAGGCGTCGAGCGTGTCCGTCCCGCCGCCGTCCCAGATCGTCTCGAAGAAGCGTTCGTTCTGCTGCCAGGAATAGACCGTGTCGCCCGCGCGCGTGGCGGTGTTGACGCCGTAGAGATACTGGACCGCCAGGATGTCGTAGAGCATCAGCGTGCGCGGCGATACCTGCGCCGACTGCCAGCCCCCCTCCTGCTCCTCCCAGATCTCCGAATTGTCCGGATAGGTGTAGGACATCACCGTGTAACGGACGCTGTCTTCCGCCGCGGAGACGGAGGGCACGCCCTCGAACGGGTGCTTCAGGCCCAGCGCGTGGCCCAGCTCGTGGATCACCGTGTTGAAGGCGTCCGTGCCCGGTGTGGGCGCGGCGTTCGACGCTGTTGCCGCCAGCCAGGAATCGCCCGAGATCCCGCTGGGCGTCATCGCGGTGATGATATCGTCGGAGGTCCGGACGGCGAAGGCCGGGTAATAGGCATAGCCGGCCAGCGAGCCGTCCATCTGATGGCTGCCGAAGCGCAGCAGGGCGGCGTCCTCGTCCGTCACCTCGGTGAAGCGGATCAGGGAGACCTCTTCGTACTGCGCCAGCGCCAGCCGGGTCGCCGCCCGCTGCGCGTCCGTCAGCGCCACGAAGGTCGCGGCCGTCGGCTTGTCTGGGTCCTGGAGTGTGTCGTAGTCCGCCGGCACCGCGGTCAGGAAGGCGTAGGGCACGGTGACGGCGGTGCCCAGCGCCACCGTCGGGGTGAGCGGCTGGCCGACGGCGTTCAGCAGGTTCCAGCGCGCCGTCGGCGAATCGTCGATCGCTGCCACCAGCGCGTCGATGCCGATCTGTCCCGTGGCGGGGATGGTGGCGAGCCCGCCCTTCGCCTGGCGCTCGGCCCCCGCGACGCAGCCCGGACAGCCGCAGGCCAGCCCCTCGTCCCCGGTGGTCCTGGCCAGCGCCTGCATCAGCAGGCTCCCGGCCTCCCAGGCCGGCGGATCGGCCGGGTCCTGCGGCCAGGAGGAAAGGGCGCTGTCGTCAACCTCGCTGCCAGTCTCGAAGGCCATGATCCGGTCCGGGGGTGGAAATGGGACCTCGACTATCCCTGCGCATTGGGATCAGCTCAATCGGTTTTATACCGGTTACCCGTGCGGCACGGGCGACCGGCGCCTACATCAGGCCGGTGCTCTTGAAGCTGACATGCCGGCCCTTGCCGATGATGACATGGTCGTGGACCACCACGCCCAGCGCCGTGGCGGCCTGGGTGATCTGCTTCGTCATCTCGATGTCGGCGCGGCTGGGCGTGGGATCGCCCGAGGGGTGGTTGTGGACCAGGATCAGCGCGCTGGCGTTCAGCTCCAGCGCCCGCTTCACCACCTCCCGCGGATAGACGGGGGTGTGGTCCACGGTGCCGCGCTGCTGCACCTCGTCGGCGATCAGGGTGTTCTTGCGGTCCAGGAACAGGATGCGGAACTGCTCCACCGGCTCGTTCGCCATCGCTCCGGCGCAGTAGTCCAGCAGCTTCTGCCAGGAGGACAGGACCGGCTTGCCCAGCACCTCCTGCCGCGCCATGCGCAGCCCGATGGCCCCGGCCACCTTCAGCGCGGCCACGGCGCCCTCCGTCATCTCCCGCTGCCGGCGCAGGGCGTCGGCCGGGGCGCTGACGACGCCCCAGAGCGAGCCGTGCGCCTTCAGCAGGGCCTTGGCCAGCGGCTTCACATCGCGCCGGGGGATCTGGAACAGCAGCAGTTCCAGCAGTTCGTAGTCCTGGAGCGCTTCGGCGCCTTGCTCCAGGAAACGGGCGCGCAGGCGCTCGCGGTGGCCGTGATAGTGCGGCGTGTCTTCCCCGGCCGCCCCGCTGCCTGCGGCCCCGTCGGAACCGGCAGTTGCCGGCGGGGGTGGGTCCTGCTCCTCCACGCGCGACGGGCGCCTGCGACTGCCTCCCATGCGGGGAATACTCCGGGCTGGCTGCACTTCAGGGGAAGTCTAGCAGCAGGGCACCGCCCCTTCCAGTCGGGGCGCCGGGAGGGCGGCGTCGCCCCCTCTGGCCGGCGTGCTTTCCGGAATTCCGTCGCAGCCTGCGAGCGGCGGCGCGGCCGCCCCCGGGATTCCGCGGGGTCGGACCGGGCACGGCGCTTGCAGGAACCGGCGGATGGCCCGGTCCCCGCCGCAGGGGACCCGCATTCCAGGACCGATGATGATCCCGTGCCGCGAGCGTCTGCTCCTGTCCCACCTGTCCGCCCTGTCGCCCGCCCGGCTGGACAGTCTGGCGCGCGACCGCGGTCCGGCCGTGGTGCAGGAGGCCCTGGCCCGGTTCGAGGTGCTGGTCGTGGAGGAGGGGCGCGGGCTGGTGCGGGCGCTGGAGGCCGGCGGCGGGCCGGAGGCGTGCCGCCGCGCCTTCCTGCTGGAAGGCGCGGCGCTGGAGATCGGCGGGCAGCGGCTGGCCCGCTGCTGCCGCCTGCTGATCGAGCGGCCGGCGGCCGGGGATGCCGCCGCCCTGGTCACGGAGATGCTGACGGAGACGCTGGCTGCCACCGCGCAGGTGCGTCGGCGCTACGCTCCGGCGGAACTGCCGGACGCTGTGGCGGCGCCGGTCGAACCGGTGTCGTAGGGCGGCCTGTGCAGCCCGGCGGGGGAGAGGGTGAAGATCTCCACCCCGTCGGCCGTCACGCCGACGGAATGCTCGAACTGGGCCGACAGGCTCTTGTCCCGCGTCACGGCGGTCCAGCCGTCGGACAGCACCTTCACATCGAAGCGGCCGGCGTTGATCATCGGCTCGATGGTGAAGAACATGCCCTCCTGCAACACGGTCCCCTCGCCGGGCTGGCCGAAATGCAGGATGCTGGGCGCGTCATGGAAGACCCGGCCCAGCCCGTGGCCGCAGAAGTCGCGCACGATGGAGAAGCGCTGCGCCTCCGCATAGCTCTGGATGGCGTGGCCGATGTCGCCCAGCGTGGCGCCGGGGCGCACCACGGCGATGCCGCGCATCATCGCCTCGTAGGTCACATCCACCAGCCGCCGCGCCTTCACGCTGGCATTGCCGGCGATGTACATGCGGCTGCTGTCGCCGTACCAGCCGTCCAGGATGACGGTGATGTCGATGTTCAGGATGTCGCCGTCCTGCACCCGCTTCGGCCCCGGAATGCCGTGGCAGACGACATGGTTGATGGAGATGCAGGTGGCCTTGGGATAGCCCTTGTAGCCCAGCGGCGCGGGCACGGCGCCGTGGTCGCGGATGAACTGCTCGCAGAGCCGGTCCAGCTCCTCCGTCACCGCACCGGGCACGACATGGGGCGTGATGAAGTCCAGCGTTGCCGCGGCCAGCCGCCCGGCGCGGCGCATGCCCTCGAAATCCTCGGGCGGGTGCAGGGGGATCTGGCGGTCGTCGGTCTGCGGCTCGGCCTCTGCGGCTCTGGTCATCGTCTCGGGTCCAACTGCGAAGGCACTGAAGGGAACGGGCGGCGGGCCGGGGCCGCGCCGGGGAGTACCCTACACGGCCGCTCCCCCGCCGCAACGGCTAATCGCCCGCCAGCCGTTCCCGGCCGTGCGGCGTGCCGAAGTCGATCCCGGGACCGATCGGCACCACCTGCGACGGGTTGATCGTCCGCTGACTGACATAGTAGTGCCGCTTGATGTGGTCCAGGTTCACGGTCCCGGCCACGCCGCGGGTCTGGTACAGGTCGCGCACATAGCCCCAGAGCGCCGGATAGTCCCGGAGCTGACGGCGATTGCACTTGAAATGTGAATAATAGACGGCGTCGAACCGCACCAGCGTCGTGAACAGCCGCCAGTCCGCCTCCGTCGGCCGGTCGCCCAGCAGGTAGCGGCGGGTCTCCAGGCGCTGCTCCAGCCAGTCCAGCGTGCCGAACAGCGCCTCCGCCGCCTCCTCGTAGGCATCCTGGGCAGTGGCGAAGCCGGCCTTGTAGACCCCGTTGTTCACGGTGTCGTAGATGCGGGCGTTCAGCGCGTCGATCTCCGCCGCCAGTTCCGCCGGGTAGAGGTCGGGCACGCTGCGGGTGGCGACGGCGTCGAACTCCCGGTTCAGCATGCGGATGATCTCGCCGGATTCGTTGTTCACGATGGTCCGGCGCTCCTTGTCCCACAGCACGGGCACCGTCACCCGGCCGGAAAGGCCGGGGCAGGCGGCCAGATAGACCTCGTACAGGTAGCGCGCGCCCGTCAGCGGATCGCGCGCGTCGCTGCCGGGCGGGCCGAAGGCCCAGCCATGCTCCAGCATCAGGGGATCGACCACGCTGACCGTGATCGCCTCCTCCAGCCCCTTCAGGGCGCGGTAGACCAGGGTGCGGTGCGCCCAGGGGCAGGCCAGCGAGACGAACAGGTGGTAGCGCCCGGCCGCGGCCGGGAAGCCGGAACTGCCGTCGGCCGTCACCCGGTCGCGGAACCGGCTTTCCGAGCGGACGAAGCGGCCCCCGGTCTTCGTCGTGTCGTACCATTCGTCATGCCAGACGCCGTCCACCAGCAGTCCCATGGTGCTCTCCCGCTCGGTTGCGCTCCATCCCCGTCCAGATGGCCCTTCCCAGATGGGCGTTGCGGCGGCCGGTGGCAGCCGGCCGGCCCGGGACGCAGCGTCCCGCCCGCGGCAACGATCCGCCTGTCCGGAAGACGTCCGGCCGCCGGCGCCCCTCAGGCCAACAGGCGTAGCGTCCGGTCGATCGCGATGCCGTCCGGCGTCAGGGCGCAGCCCAGCACCAGCGCCTCCACCCCGCGGTCGAGCGCGACGCGCAGGCCGGCGGCATAGGCCGGGTCGATGTCGGCGGCGATGCGGAACGTGTCGCAGTCGGCCCGCTGCACCAGATAGACCATCACCGCCCGGTGCCCGGCGGCCACCATCGCCGCCAGTTCCTCCAGGTGCTTCGCGCCGCGGCTGGTGACGCAGTCGGGGAACTCCGCCAGCCGGTCCTGGCGGCGCAGATGGACGTTCTTGACCTCGACATAGGCGCTGCCGCGCACCGGGTCCTCCAGCAGGATGTCGATGCGGCTGTTGCGGCCGTACTTCACCTCCCGGCGCAGCGTGGCATAGCCGGCCAGCGCCGGCACCGTGCCGGCGACGATGGCCTCGGCGACGATGCGGTTGGGGTGCGCCGTGTTGCAGCCGACCAGGGTGCCGTCCGCCTCCACCAGCTCCAGCGTATAGGGCAGCTTGCGTGCCGGGTTCGGGCTGCGCGACAGCCAGACCGGGCTGCCGGGCGCGTCGATCCCCAGCATGGTCCCGGAATTCGCCACATGCGCCGTCGCCGCCGTGCCGTCGGGCAGCAGCACGTCGGCCAGGAAGCGCTTGTAGCGCCGCACCAGGGTGGCGGGGATCAGCGGGGTCGGGAAGCGCATGGCGGGCCGGGCTGTGGTCGGAGCATGTCCGGGGCGGGCAGACAGCAATGTCCGCAAACCGGCCGGCGGTCTATATCCTTGTAGTCCCGCCCTCCCTGTAACCGCGCCGCGACGGCCGCCCCCCGGAGCCGGACCATGACGACCGAGAGCCAAGCCCCCGCCGCCGCCGATCCGGCATCCTCTCCCACCGCCGCCCTGCTGATCATCGGCAACGAGATCCTGTCCGGCCGCACGCAGGACGCCAACCTGGCCCACATCGCCCGGACGCTGGGCGGGCTGGGCATCCCCCTGCGCGAGGTGCGGGTGGTGCCGGACCTGGAGGCGGAGATCGTGGCGGCGGTGAACGCCCTGCGCGCCCGCTATTCCTACGTCTTCACCACGGGCGGCATCGGGCCGACGCACGACGACATCACCGCGGCGAGCATCGCCACGGCCTTCGGCGTGCCCCTGGTCCGGCACCCGGAGGCGCAGGCCCGGCTGGAGCGGCACTATGCGGGCACGGGCATGCTGAACGAGGCCCGGCTGCGCATGGCCGACACGCCCGAGGGCGCCAGCCTGATCGACAACCCGGTCAGCGCTGCGCCGGGCTTCCAGATCGGCAACGTCTTCGTCATGGCCGGGGTGCCGGTCATCATGCAGGCCATGCTGGCGGGGCTGGCGCCGCGGCTGGTCGGCGGCCCGCCGGTGCTGTCGAAGGCGGTCGTCTGTAGTGTTCCGGAAGGCACGCTGGCCGATGCGCTGCGCGCCATCCAGGCGGATTTCGCCGACGTGGACATCGGCAGCTATCCCGCCTTCCGGCAGGGCCGCGTCAGCACCAGTCTGGTCCTGCGCGGGACCGATCCGGCCCGGCTGGAGGCGGCGACGGAGCGCGTCGCCGCGATGGTGCGCGCACTCGGCGACGAGCCGTCGGTGCAGGACGGGACCGGCTGACAGGGCGGGAGCCCCCGGGATGGTAACGGCACAGCTTTCGTGCCCAGGGTATGCAGTCGTTGCCCGCAAGTGCTTGGTTCATGTTTATGCGTTAACGTGCGGCGCCGAGTTGATGTCTGCCCGGCGTCAAATAGACCCGGGCGCTTGTTGACATCTCTCTCGGACTTTAAATAAATAAAAAAAGGCCGAGCTTCGCCCGGCCGCGACCACTTCTTGGGGCCCGTCGCCCGTGCCGTCCAGTCTCATCGAACCGCTTCTGCTGCTCTCGCTGCTGCTGTTCATCGGCGCGGCCGGCTGGCGCTACGGCGTCGGTCTGCTGTTCGAGATGCGCGGCCTGCAACGGACCCGCGAGCTGGAGCGGCTGGTGACGGAGACGAAGGGCATCGTGCGGCAGGCGGCGGAACTGGATCTGGCCTACCGGGAGCAGCGCCAGAAGGCGGACGCCCTGCGCCGGGAGACCGGCATCATCAAGCGTCAGGTCGCCGATCTGGCGCGCAACCGCTACACCATCGTGCAGCCGCTGGGTCGCCCCGCGCCGGAGCGGCGCTGCTTCGTCTTCGAACTGCTGCGGACCGACGGACCGGCCGCGCGGCAGGCGCCGGGGCAGCGACCGCTGGCCGATCCGCGGTTCTGGCTGCACCGCAGCTATGCCGAAGTCTGGTCGGAGGACGCCCGCACGGCGGCCCGCCTCGTCGAACTGACGTTCGATGCCCGGTCCGGCTTCCGCCGGTCCTCGCTGCTGGAGGAGCGCGCCTTTGGACGCTGACATCGGACTCGGCCTGTTCGCCCTGCTGCTGGTCTGCGGGGCCACCTATTTCGGCATCCGTGCCTTCGTCGCCCTGGCCGAGGGGCGCGCGCGGCTGCGCC
Source organism: Rhodocista pekingensis (assembly GCF_042665545.1). NCBI lineage: Bacteria > Pseudomonadati > Pseudomonadota > Alphaproteobacteria > Rhodospirillales > Azospirillaceae > Rhodocista > Rhodocista pekingensis. The sequence continues at coordinate 65,092 of NZ_JBHTCM010000007.1, forward strand.
GGCTCGACCTCGACCTCGTGGACGCCCGCGCCGAACGGACGGACCGCGAGGCGATCCGCCAGCGCAACGAGTCCCTGCTGCGCACCACCGGCGAGCAGGTGGCGCAGCTCACCGCCCAGCTCGAAACCGCCCGGGCCGAGCTGGAGGAGGCGAAGGCGCGCAAGCCTGTCCGCATCCATCTGCTGTCGCGCAAGGTGGAACCGTCCTGGCCCCTCTACATGGCCCCGGTGGATGCCGCTACCGGCTTCGAGTCCGAGCCGGGCGGCCGCGCGGACAGCCGGATCTATGCCGGCCCGGCCCCGGACGAGGCCGCCTTCCGCGAGGAACTGTCGGCCCGCTTCCCCGCCGCCGGCGGCTTCACGGTCGGCAGCGTCACCCTGTTCATGCCGTCGGAAACCGCGCTGGCCGCCCGCCGCGCCGTCGCCTGACGGCGGCGGACGGGCGCGGGTCAGGGACCCGTGTCCCGTAACGCCCCCAGCAGGTCATCGGAAAGGTCCTCCGCCGCCTTCAGCAGGTGGGGCCAGTCGTCGGGCGGGGTGCCGCGCCCGAGCATGGCCCTGAACACCGCATAGGGGGCGGTCCGGCTGCCGCGGGCGCGCAGGGTGGTCTCGTCGTTCACCCAGGCGAAGACGATGATCCGGGCCCGGCTGTCGTAGCGGAAGAAGAGTCGGAACCGCTGGCCGAATTTCGCGCGCGACCAGTGCCGGTATGCCTCTCCCATCGTATTGCCGATGCGGTAGTCCGGCTTCCCGGGATCGGCCGGAATGACCTCCAGGACCAGTCTGGCCACAGCGGCCAGCACCCGGACGTTGGCGTTCGTCCGGAAGCCGTCCGGGTCCGAGGCCCGCGCCCGCGCGCAGGCCTCGCTCAGGGAGCGCATCTGGTCGATCATCATGCCGTGGAAGAGCAGCGTCCAGCCGCCCGCGGTCAGAGGCACACGTCGCCCTCGATGGGGGCGTCGAGATCGACCTCGACGTCGTCCAGGGCCTGTCGCAGCGCACCGGCCAGATCGTCCGGGAGCCGCTCCACCCGGCCTGCGGCGATGTCCGCGGCCATCATGGCAAGGAAGGCGCCGATGGCGGGGTCGGTATGCTCCTCCTCCACCGCCTCCAGAACGATCCGGCGCTCCTCCGTCCGGACGCGGATGCGCCCGCCGTCAGGGACGCCGAGCAACTGCCGTATCGCCAGCGGAAGCGTCGTCTGCCCTTTGCTGGTCACCGTGCAGATCTTCTCGATCCGTGCCGCAGGCGCCATGACATCCTCCCTGTCCCGAGGGGGTTCAGGGTAATGGGAATTCATTACCTGTCAAGGCGCACGCGGTTCCGGGCATGGTCCCGAGGGGCGGCCGCCCCGGAGGCGACCGCCCGCCCGGCGTCAGTAGCCGCGGTCGCGGTCCACCAGATGCTCCAGCGGCTGGCCGGCGCGGTGGCGGCGGATGCCCTCCACCACCTGCGCCACGGCCGTGCGCGGCTGGGTGATGGCGGCGATGTGCGGGGTCACCACGATCTTCGGATGGCTCCAGAACGGGTGCGTGTGCGGCAGCGGCTCCTCCCGGAAGACGTCCAGGGTGGCGCCGGCGAGCTGGCCGGAATCCAGCGCCGCCAGCAGGTCCTGCTCGACCAGGTGACGGCCGCGGGCGGCGTTGATGACGACGGCCCCGCGCGGCAGGGCGGCGAACAGCCGGCGGTCCAGGATGCCGTCCGTCTCCGGCGTCAGCGGCAGCAGGCAGACCAGGATCTCCGTGCGGGCCAGGAACGGGGCCAGCCCCTCCGGCCCGTGGAAGCTCTGCACGCCGGGCAGGGACTTCGGGGTGCGGCTCCAGCCGGCGACGTCGAAGCGCAGCGCGGCCAGGGTCCGGGCGGCGTCCGCGCCCAGCGCCCCCATGCCCAGGATGCCGACCTTGCGCTCGCGCGCCAGCTTCTGGTGCAGCACGGGGCGCCACACCGCCTCGCGCTGCTGGCGCGCGAACAGGGGACCGCGGCGGTGCCAGGCCAGCACCTGCTGGCAGACATAGTCGGTCATGCCTTCGGTCAGGCCGGGCTCCACCATCCGGACCAGCGGCACGCGCGGCAGGTCAGGATCGGCCAGCAGCGCATCGACGCCGGCACCGACGGAGAACACCACCTTCAGATTCGGCAGGGTGGCCAGCAGGCCGGGCGGCGGCGCCCAGACCAGGGCGTATTCGACGGCGTCGGGGTCGGGCAGTTCCGGCCACACCCGCAGCGGCACCTCGGTGAGCCGGGCGCGCAGTTCCGCCGTCCAGGCGGCGGGGTCCTCATGCGTGGAAACGAACAGAAGCGTCATGGCAGCAAGCCGTTAGCGGAGGAATACGTCACCGCTTATCCCACAGAGGGGCGGAACGTGAAACCCCTGCCGGCCGGGGTCAGCCGGGGTCCTATCCGGGCGGATACGGCGCTGTTTTCCAGGTTGCGCCTCGGCCCGCACCGGGGCCGCCGTTGCCGCCGCCACGAAAAAGAACCCCGCCGGTCGGGCCGGCGGGGTTCGAGGCTGCCTGATCGGAGCGGCCGATCAGAGCCGGATCAGAACTGGAACTGCAACCGGGCGGCCAGGATGTCGGCCTCGACGTCCTTGCCGGTCGGCTTGTCGCTCTCCGCCATGATGTAGTTCAGCATGAAGCGGATCGCGGCGTTCGGATACCAGTTCAGGCCGAAGGTCCACAGCGTCTCCTTGCCCGGGCGGTCGAAGGCGGAACCGCTGCTGCCCGCCCCGGCCGAGGCGTCCACGAGGTCGGCCTGGCTGTAGCGCACGGCCACTTCCCAGGCGCCGATGCCGCCGGTCGGGGTGAACGGCCAGGCCGGCTTCACGCCGGCGAACTCGCCGACCGTGTAGTTGCGGCGCTCGCCGGTCAGCACGTAGCCGGCGGACACGTAGAAGGCGTCGAACTCGGGGTCGTTGAACGGGTTGACGGCGTTGGTGCCCGGGACGCGCTCCTTGGTGTTGGCGCCGAACACGGTGTATTCGCCCGCCGCCCAGAGGTTGCGGTAGTTGCCGCCGACATCGACGCCGTAGCCGTAGGCCGAGTCGATGTTGGTGATGTTGGCCGAACGGGTCAGGCGCTGCGTGCTGGAGCCGATGCGCGCACCCGGCCGGTCGTCGAAGCGGATCGCGGTGCCGCCGGCGCTGGTCGTGCCGGCCTCGGGCTGGACCTGATAGACGCCCGAAGCGCCGATGCCCATGCCGCCCATGTTGGTATCGATGACGCGGTAGGCGGCGCGGCCCAGGATGTTCACCTGGTCGTCGCCGGTGCCGGTGCCGATGCGGTTGCCGGTCACGTAGGCGGCAACGATGTGCCTGTCACCCCGGTTGGTCACGCCGATGGCGGTACGGCCGTCGGACGCGCCGATGTTCACGATGTAGTTGGCGGCCGGCGCCCGCTCCATGAACGGAATGTCGTTGGAGGAGGTGCTGTCATCCAGGGTGAACTTGGGCTGCATCACGCCGAAGTCGAAGGTCCAGCCCTTGATGCCCCGGTAGGACACGTTGGCGGCCTGAAGCTCGATGCCGTTGCCGCGGTTCGGGGCCGCGTTGAAGGTCAGCTCGACGGCCCAGTCGTTGTACACGGTGCCGTTGATGCCGAAGAAGGCGCGGCGGATGTTGAAGCCGTCGGTCAGGTCGGGGATGCCCTGGTCCTCCTCGGGGAACCAGGCGCCGTAGTCGGCATGGACGCGCATGCGGATCGCCATGTCGAACGCCTTGTCGGCGGTGCGGAACCGCGGGCGGCCGCCGTCCACCGAGACGGTCGGGGCGTCGGACACCTTCTTGCCGACGGCCGAGATGTCCTTTTGCAGCGACTCCTTGAGGGACGTCATCTGGCTCTGAAGCGCCTGGATCTGACGGTTCAGCGCTTCGATCTGAGCCTGCTGCGAGGCGGTCTGGCCGGCCGGGGTCTGGGCGAGGGCGGTGCCCGACGCCAGCGTCGCCACACCGAGGACGGTGCCGGCGAGCAAGGTGGTCTTGAACGTCATTGTTGTGCTCCGTTCGGGATTCTGACGCCGTGGTGCCCGCAACACCCACGGATTCCCGAACGCGATCCGGGCCCCCGATCGGAAATGGTGTTCCAGGCCGCCGAAGCCCTACCAAAGCTGTATGACACCTCGAATGAACTAATATTTCCATTTTGTTTCAACCTGACGGCGCAGCGCCACTGTGCCTGTCACGCCACACATCCTTTTGCGCGGGGGACGGCGTACCCCTTCCGGTCGAGAATGCCCCGGCGCCATCCGCGCGGACGGGGAAAGGGCCTGCACAAAAAGGTTGAGAACGGGCCGCGACCAAGCAATGGTGGCGGGCAGGGGACTGCTGCGGGGAATTCGGGCGCGGGGACCATGGGCGGGCCGACGGGCGAGGGGGAAGACGCCGATACCGGGATCGTGGCCGGCAGGGGCAGGACGTCCCCCGACGGGCCGGCTGCCGGCGCGTGTCCCCCCGGCATTCCGCCCGCTGTCGCCGCGGCGGCGGACCCCGGCGGCAGCGGGCAGCTACCGCTTCTCGTCCCCGTCATCCTGCTGCTTCTGGTCGCGGTCGCCGCGGTCGCCGGCATCCTGATCCTGGGCGCGCGCGAGCAGGACCGCGCCATGGCCGCCCAGTCCCGCCGCATGGTGGAGGTCGCCCTGGTCCAGGCCGAGCGGGCCCTGGGCAACAATGTCCGCGACTACGCCCTGTGGGACGACGCGGTGATCAATCTGCTGGTCGCGCCCGATCCCGGGTGGGCCCGGCGTCATCTCGGGGCCAGCCTGGACAGCACCTTCGGCATCGCTGCCACGGCGGTGGTGGATGATGCCGGGCGGATCATGCTGCTGATGGAGAAGGGGACTGTCGTGCCGGACCCGCCCGGCACGCCGGCCGATCCGGCCCTGGCCGCCCTGGCGACCCGCGCCCGGGCCATGTCGAAGCGGGAGGACGGGCCCGTCACCGGCATCGTGCTCCACCATGGCCGGCCCGCCCTGGCCGCGGCGGCGGACATCCGCTGGGAACGGTGGGAGGAGCGCCCTGGTCCGGGGGGCGTGCTGGTCATGGTCCAGCCCCTGGAGGGCGCCGTGCTGGAGCGGCTGGCGGCGCCGCTCATGCTGGGGCCGCTGGGGCTGGCGCCAGCGGGGCTGTCATCGACGGGTGGGGGGACGGGTGGGGGGACGGGCGGGGGGACGGGCGATACGGCTGCCCCCGCCGGTCTGGCGCTGACCACCACGGATGGCCGTCCCGCCGGCCTGCTGACCTGGACTCCGCCGGCCCCGGCGCGGGATTTCCTCGGCCGCACCGGCTGGTTCCTGTTCGGCGTCATCGCTGCCATGGTCGGGCTGACGGCCCTGTTCCTGGCCCGTGCCCATGCCTCCCAGGCAGAGCGGCAGGAGATGGCCGGCGCCCTGCGTCAGAGCGAGGAGCGCTACCGGCTGCTGTTGCAGGCATTGCCGGACATGGTCGTGCTGCTGCGCGACGGCCGCATCATGCTGATGAATCCGGGCGGCAGCGCCATCCTGGGCCTGCGCGATCCGGAAGAGGTGCTGGACCGCCCCTTCACCGATCTGCTGCCGGAGGCCGGGCGCGCCGGCTTCCGCATGATGGCCGTGCAGGCCGCCCAGGAGAACCGGCCCGTCTGGTGCAGCACGACCCTGCTCCGGACCGACGGGGCGGAGGTGCCGGTCGATCTGGCGCTGCTGTCGGTCCCGGACGGCAACGGGCCACTGCTGCTGGCCCTGGCGCGCGATCTCTCCGACCTTGCCGGCCTGCGCGAGCGGCTGCGGGAGGTCGAAGCCGCGGCCGGGCGCGCCGGCCAGGCCAGGAGCCGCTTCCTCTCCGCCGTCGGGCACGAGCTGCGCACGCCGCTGAACGCCATCATCGGCTTCTCCGAGATCCTGCGGGACGAACTGCTGGGCAGCCTGGGCAACAACCGCTACCGCGACTACGCCCAGGACATCCACGAGGGCGGGCTGCATCTGCTGCGGCTGACCAACGATCTCGTCGATCTGGCCCGGATCGAGGCGGGGCAGCTCGACCTGCGCGAATCCTGGGCGGACGTGCAGGGGCTGCTCGACCGCTGCCTGCGCCTGGGGGCGAAGCGGGCGGCCGACCAGGGCGTTTCCCTGGGCGCCGATGTGCAGCCGCCGGGCCTGCGCGTCCTGGCGGACGAGGCACGGCTGCGGCAGATCCTGGCGAACCTGCTCGACAACGCGGTCCGCCACAGCGAGCGCGGCAGCCATGTCCAGGTCCGGGTCTCGGGGGAAGGCGGCGTCTTCACCTTGCAGGTGGTCGATCAGGGCGTCGGCATGACCGAGCAGGAACTGCGTGCCGCGCTGCGTCCGTTCGGCGAGAGCCCGACCGCCGGGGAGGCGGAGGACCTCGGCCGCCGCTCCACCGGACTGGGCCTGCCGCTGGTCCGGGGCTATGTCGAGGCGCATGGCGGCCACTTCGCCATCGCCAGCGATCCCGGCGTGGGCACCACCGTGACCGTCACCCTGCCGCGCGGCCGGGTCTATCTGCCGGAGGCCGCCCGCGCCTGACGGGCGGCCCGGCACGGGAGGGGCCGACACGGAACGGCCCGGCCCCGGGGCGGCGGGGGACGGTTCAGCCCGCCAGAAGCGCCAGCGCCTCGCGGTGGGTGCGGGCGTCTCCCGCGGCGATCACCTGTCCGGAGGAGCCCAGCCGCAGCGGCCGGCCCTGCCAGTCGGTCATGCGGCCGCCGGCTCCCTCCACCACCGGGACCAGGGCGGCCCAGTCCCAGGTGTTCAGCCCCGCCTCCACCACAAGGTCGATGAAGCCGCCGGCCAGCAGCCCGTAGCCGTAGCAGTCGCTGCCATAGACCGTGTAGCGCGACGCCTTCGAGAGGCGCGCGAAGGCGTCGCGCTCGCCGGGGCCGAACATGTCGGGCGTCGTCGCCGTCAGCACCGCCTGCGCCACCACAGGGCAGGGGCGCACCCTGGCCTCGCCGCCCTCGAACAGGGTGGGGTGGCCGGCGGCGCCGACCCAGCGTTCCTCCAGCACCGGCTGGTCCAGGATGCCCAGGATCGGCACGCCGCCGCGGAACAGCCCGATCAGCGTGCCGAACAGCGGCCGGCCGGTCATGAAGGACTTGGTCCCGTCGATCGGGTCGATGCACCAGACATACTCACTGTCCAGCCCGGCCGAGCCCTGCTCCTCGCCCAGGATGCCGTCGTCCGGCCGCTCCTCGGCCAGGATGGCGCGGATCTCCTCTTCCGCCTTGCGGTCGGCGATGGTGACCGGCGTCTCGTCCGGCTTGATGTCCACGGGCACGCGGGTGCGCCAGTAGTGCCGGATCACGGCGCCGCTGGCCTCGGCCAGCCGCTGGCCCAGGGCGATCAGCGCCGGCGGGCAGGGGGGGACGGTGGGGCCAGCGGCCGGGTCATTCTGAAGGGGTGCGCCGGTCATGACGGTCTCCGCGCCGGGGGTGAACGGAAAGGGGGCGGCCCGCGGGCCGCCCCCCTGTTTGGCCGCCGCCATGTTAACCGGAATCCGGACCCTGCGATTGCGACGGATCAAGCCGCCGGATCGCATCGCGGGATCGCATCGCACCGGAGGCGCCGGGCCGGGGCCGCGGGGCGGTTCTTCAGGGCAGCGGTGCCGGGTTGTCCGACAGCGTGCGCAGCCAGGCGATCAGGTCGGCGCGGTCCTTCTGGTTCTTGATCCCCGCGAAGATCATCTTCGTGCCCGGCACGGTGCCCCGCGGGTCGGCCAGGAAGCGGTTCAGCGCCTCATAGTCCCACGGCTTGTCGTGCAGCGCCTTCATGGCGTCGGAATAGGCGAAGCCTTCCATGTGGGCGTGCGGGGCGTTGACGATGTTCCAGAGGTTCGGCCCGACCCGGGTGGGGCCGCCCTGCTCGAAGGTATGACAGGCCAGGCAGGGCCGGCTCGCCTTCTGGCCGGCCTGCGGATCGGCCGCCGCCAGCAGCGGCGCGATCGGTTCGGGCCCGCCTTCCTCCTGCCCGGCTGCGCCGGCGGGGGCGCCGGTGTCGGCCGGCGTGCCGGGGGCGCTTTCCGCCGGGGCCGCCGCCGTCTCGGGCAGCGTCACCTTGTAGGCGTTCTCCGCAAGCTGTCTGGGCTTCACGATCTGGTCGGCGATGAAGCCGCACATCATGGCGAGCAGGATCGCTCCGAGCACCGCCATGAGAATCCTGTTGAGGTCGCTTCCTGCCATCACTCCCGTTTCCCTGTCTGCCGGTCTGGTCCGGTTCGCTTTGCGCTGGCGACAATACCGTTCCCATCCCGAACCGTCCACGGCCCCGGACAGTCCCGGGCCAGCCCTTTCCGGGCAAGCCATCAGGCCTGTGCCCTGCGGCGGAACCGTGTCGGACCTGCGGCGGACACGCGGCCGCAGGCCGTGATTGGGGCTTGACCGGCGGGGCGGAATGCCGCAGGCAGCGGGGACCATGACTGCCGCTCCGCGCAACCCCCTGATCGTCATCCCGGCCCGTCTCGCCGCCTCGCGGCTGCCCGACAAGCCGCTGGCCGACATCCACGGCCGCCCGATGATCGCGCACGTGCTCGACCGCGCGCGTGAGGCCGACATCGGTCCCGTCGTCGTCGCCTGCGCCGATGCCGCCATCGCCGATGCGGTGACCGCCGCCGGCGGCCGGGCCGTGCTGACCGACCCGGACCACCCGTCGGGCTCCGACCGGGTCTGGGAGGCGGTCTGCCGCGTCGATCCCGACGGCCGGCACGACGCTGTCGTCAACGTGCAGGGCGACCTGCCGACCATCGACCCGGCGGCGGTCCGCGCCGTGTTCGGGCCGCTGGCCCGGCCGGGGACCGACATCGCCACCCTGGCGGCCGAGATCGTGCGGGCGGAGGAGCGGAGCAATCCCAACGTCGTGAAGGCGGTGGTGGAGCTGGCGCCCGGCGCCCGCGACGGCCGCGCGCTCTACTTCACCCGCGCCACCGCGCCCTGGGGTGAGGGGCCGCTGTTCCACCATATCGGCCTCTACGCCTACCGGCGCGAGGCGCTGGCCCGGTTCGTCGGCCTGCCCCCGGCCGCGCTGGAGCGGCGCGAGAAGCTGGAACAGCTCCGGGCGCTGGCGGCCGGCATGACGATCGCCGTCGCCGTCGTGGACACCGTGCCGCTGGGCGTGGACACGGCCGACGACCTGGAGCGCGCCCGCGCCCTGCTCGACCCCCGGACCGGCGCGCGGCCGGCCCTGCCCTGAGGACCCGACCGTGAGCCAGCCCGCCGACATCATCGCCTACCAGGGCGCCCCCGGGGCCAATTCGGACCTCGCCTGCCGCAGCGTCTTCCCGGAGATGCAGCCGCTGGCCTGCGCCGCCTTCGAGGACGCCTTCGCCGCCGTGCGCGAGGGCCGGGCGCGGCTGGCGATGATCCCGGTGGAGAACTCGGTCGCCGGCCGCGTGGCCGACATCCACCACCTGCTGCCCAAGGGCGGGCTGCACATCATCGGCGAGCACTACCAGCGCGTCGTCCACTGCCTGCTGGCGCCGAAGGGCGCCACGCTGGCGGGGCTGCGGCAGGTCCACAGCCATGTCCAGGCGCTGGGCCAGTGCCGCGGCTGGCTGCGCGAGCGGGGGCTGGCCCCGATGACGCACGCCGACACGGCCGGGGCGGCGGCGGACGTGGCGCGCTGGAACGACCCGGCCCAGGGCGCCATCGCCAGCCGGCTGGCGGCGGAGATCTACGGGCTGGACGTGCTGGCCGAGGGGATCGAGGACGCCCGGCACAATACCACCCGCTTCGTCCTGATGGCGCGCGAGCCGGTGGTGCCGCCGCGCGGCTCCGGCCCGTGCGTCACCAGCTTCGTCTTCCGCGTGCGCAGCGTGCCGGCCGCGCTCTACAAGGCGCTGGGCGGCTTCGCCACCAACGGCGTCAACCTGACCAAGCTGGAAAGCTATCTGGTGGACGGCCGCTTCACCGCGGCGCAGTTCTATGTCGAGGTGGAAGCCCACCCGGAGGACCGGCCCCTGCGGCTGGCGCTGGAGGAACTGGCCTTCTTCGCCCGTGAGGTGACGATCCTGGGCGTCTATCCGGCGCACCCGTTCCGCATCAAGCAGGGCGAGGACGCCGCCGGGGAGGACTGATCCCCGGCGGCGGCGTCCGCCTGCGCCCGCCTCTGCCCGTCAGGGCCAGACCCCGACATCCTGCACCAGGAAGCCCAGCGCGCGCCGGTCCGGGGCCGCGCGCGCCGGATCAATGCGGCTGTTCAGGGTCAGCCGGACCGTGACCGGCCCGGGCTCCGGCGTGGCCGGGCAGGTGATCGGCGCCTCGATCCGGTAGGTTCCCGGCGCCGGCACCGGCAGCTCCGCCCCGGCGCAGCCCGGGATGGAGAGGCGCAGCATCACCGGTCCGCCGTCCGGGGCGCTGCCGCCGTCCAGACCGATGACGCCCTCCACCAGCGTGACGCGGGCCGCGACCCTCGTCTCCGCCAACCGTTCCAGGGTGACCGTCACCTCCGGCGTGGCCCAGCGGTAGCCGGCTTCGCGCGGATGGACGCCGGTGACATGGGGATAGTCCTCCGTGCCCAGGTCCACGGCCCGCCGCAGCCGGTCCGAGGGCAGGACCTCTGGCGGCACGGGCAGGATGCGGAACACGACCCCGCCATCGCTGCGGAACACCGGCTCCAGCGCGTAGAGGCGGCGCAGTTCCTCCAGCCCACCGGCGCTCAACGCAAGGGCATAGCGGTCCCATACCAGATAGCTCTCCGGTCCGGTGCGGACCGCCTCTGGCGACCAGGTCTCGATATCGTCGATGCGGCGTCCGGACAGCAGCGCCACCACCGGCGCCTGCCACCAGCCCTTGCCGAACAGGCGGGCGTCCGCCGGCAGGACCGCGACCGCTTCCGCCACGTCCACCTCGGCGGCGACGGCAGGCGGCGGCTCGGCAGAGCGGAAGATGAGCTGGCCGTTGAAGCCCAGCGCCGCCAGCGGCAGCGCCAGCAGCGGCACCAGCAGCAGGGGCAGCATCCGCGGCACCCGCCGGGGCAGGGCGGCCCCGGTCCAGGCGGCCCCGGTCCAGGCGGCACGGGCGCAGGCGGTGGCGACCAGCAGGATCGTCACCTCCTGCAACACCAGCCCGTTCATGATCCGGCGCAGCCAGGCCTGCTCGGTCGGCGTCACGAACAGCCACCACAGGGCATAGGCCGCTGCCACGCCGGCGATGCTGCCCAGCACCAGCAGCCGGCCGACGCGGCCGGCGCGCAGATCGGCCCGCAGCATCGCCAGCACCACCGGCGCCGGCAGCACCCAGAACAGCAGCAGCAGCGGCCAGGGCGTGCCGGTCTGCGCCGCCAGCAGTCCCAGGTGGGTCCAGCCCTTGGCCAGGATACCCGGCGTGTCCTGTAGCTTCGACTCCACGCCGGACTGCGACAGGATCTCCCCGATCTGCGGCATCCACCAGCCGACATAGGCGTCGAGCCCGCCCAGCGACAGCAGGCGGTACGCCTCCCAGACCAGGACCGGCCCGGCCAGCCCCAGGGCCAGCGCCGCCAGCAGCCGCCAGCGGGCGGGGCGGCCCAGGGCCAGCAGCGCGAACAGGCCGGAGACCGGCAGTACCCAGATCAGCGCCACCGTCTTGGTCAGGAAGGACAGCGAAAGCGCCATACCGCCCAGCAGCGCCAGCGCCGCGGCGCGCCGCCCGGTGCCACGCTCCAGCGCGCGGGCCAGCGGCGCCAGGGCGGCGAACAGGAAGGCCAGCGCCGGCACTTCGCCATAGCCGTTCATCGCGTACTCGGCCATGCCCGGCGCCTGCACGGCCAGCACGACCGCCAGCAGGGCCACGGCCGGCCGCTCGCGCCGGCGCACGGCGACATAGAGCGCCAGCGCGAACAGCACGACATAGCCCAGGTTCACCACCTGGCTGCTGAACACGCCCACGCCCAGCACGCCGTAGGCCAGCGCAGCAGGAACGACATAGGGCGCGTTCGTCTGCGTCTCGATCGGGAACAGGTGGAAGCCGTTGTAATAGCTTCCGTAACCCGTTCCCTCCAGCAGCGAGCGGGCGACGTTCAGGTTCAGCCCGCCATCGAAGGAGGGCGGCGACCACAGCGCGGTCTGGACGTAGAAGACGATGATCGACACCAGGCAGAGGCCCAGCACGAAGACCGTCACCTCCCCGGCGGTGGCGTTCTGGGGGGCGTTACTCGGCACAGAAGACTCCGGACTGTGGCAGGGGAGTGATCCTGAAGGGAGGGAGTGGTAGCTTGAACGAAACTAGGGGGGCTGATGCGGCAGGTCCAAGCCTCTATGCGGCCGGACTCCATTGGTCGCTTGTCATCAGTCCGCACGACCCGGCCGGACAGACCTGCCGGACCCGGGTCCCTGATGCCGCAAGCCTCTACCCCCGTCCACTTACTGGGGGACTGGCCTCAGCCGCCGGTTACCAGATCGCGGAACTCCGCCACCACCTTGGTGTAGATCTCCCGCTTGAAGGGCACGATCAGGCGGATCAGATCGTCCATGGGCACCCAGCGCCAGGCGTCGAACTCCGGATGCGCGGTGGCAAGGTCGATCTCCGCATCGGTGCCGGTGAAGCGGAACAGCAGCCACTTCTGCTCCTGCCCGCGGAAACGGCCGCCCCAGACCCTGCCCAGCAGGTGCGGCGGCAGATCGTAGCGGTGCCAGTCGCGGCTTTCCGCCAGGAACTCGGCCTTCGCCGTGCCGATCTCCTCCTCAAGCTCGCGCAGCGCGGCCTCGCGCGGGGTTTCGCCCGGGTCGATGCCGCCCTGGGGCATCTGCCAGGCGTCGCGCGTGTCCAGCCGGCGGCCGACGAAGACCCGGCCCTCCCGGTTCAGCAGCATGACGCCGACGCAGGGGCGGTAAGGAAGGGTTTCGGGGTCGATCTTCATGGCACGCGGCATATCCGGTAGCGGGAAGGGCGCACCCTACACCGATCGTCCGCCGGATGCAGCCGACACGGTGGACGGTTCCGCGGGCACGTCATCCGCCTCTGCCCGGTGTCGCAGCCAGTGACCTGTCCGGCTCGCGGCGGGGCATCCGGCGCTGATCGTGCGGTCCTGATCCGGCCGAGATCAACGCCAGCCGGCGTTGTCCCGCATGCAACGCAATGTTCCCGGATTTCCTGCACCAGCGTTTTCAGCCGGCAGACATCCTGCGACAGCCGTCGAGGTCTTCGTGGAGCCGGAGGAACGGGTTACACTTTCCGACAATTTCGTATAGTTTGATGCATCCCGGGGCTAGTCCTGCCGACGGGACGGTGCATCGTGGGGACGACGCATGTAGGATGCGTGAACCCCGGCCGGCGGAACAGGTCGGGCGGGGGGCGCTGTAAGGACCAGGGCGGATCACGGCGGGCCAGGAACGGAGATGAATCGTCCGAATGCACCCAAGCGCGACTGGGTCCGGGTCAAGCCCGGCGAGCGGGCGGCGCCGATTGCGGAGAAGCCGGAGCACGACGACCAGAAGCTCCTGACGCTCCTGCAATCCGCCAAGCGGGAGGTGCAGGGCCTGCGCCTGATCCATCTGCACATGTCGCTGCTGAAGGACAAGACGCACCTGGACATCATGTCCATCCGCCGCGCCATGCAGGAGACGGCGGACCAGTCCGCCTATCTCCAGGTCTTCAACCTCTCCAACGACGACGTCATCGTCCTTTACAAGGGGATCAAGTTCTCCCTCATCTCCGACGTCTGCCAGAAGATCGAGAAGCTGATGCTGGCGCGGACCATCATGGTCAAGCGCAATCCCTACGGGGAGGACAGCCTCTATTCGATCATGGAGCTGTCGCTCAATTTCGTGAACGTCCTGCGCTTCGTGGAGGGCTTGCAGAAGGACGTGGGCGGCGAGCAGGCGGTGCAGCAGACCAAGCCGCCGATCACGCTGGAGGAACTGGGCAAGATCGAACGCGCCGTGCAGATGTTCGACCTGTCCCCCTTCATGCTGAACCAGCCGGTCATCAACATCCACAACGCCGAGCAGAACGAGTTCGAGTATTTCGAGCTGTACATCGCCGTGAAGGCGCTGGAGGAGCGGCTGTCGCCGCAGTTCGACATCACGGCCAACAAGTGGCTGTTCAGCTACTTCACCGCCAACCTGGACCAGTCGGTGCTGAAGGCGCTGAACTACGGGGTGGATTTCCTGCGCGGCCGGCGGCTGGGGCTGAACCTGAACCTCTCCACCATCCTGTCGGCCTCCTTCATCAAGTTCGATGAGCGGCTGACCACCGACCTCCGCGGCAACGTGGTGCTGGAGATCAACAAGGCCGACCTGGTCGAGAACATCTCCCTCTACAAGGAGGTGGTGGATTTCGCCGCCACCCGCGGCTACCGGATCTGCATCGACGGGCTGAACGAGTTCTGGGTCACGCACATGGACCTGGAATACATGGCCTGCGACTACGCCAAGATCATCTGGTCCGACGACATGGACCTGATGTCGGAGGACGAGTACCAGACCTTCTCCGAGAAGATCCGGGCCCAGCACAACTGCCGCTTCGTCCTGGCCCGCTGCGGCACGGTCAGCGGCCTGATGTTCGCGGAACGGGCCGGGATCGGCCTCGTGCAGGGCCGCGTCGTGGACAACATCCTGCGCAAGGGCGTGCTGATCCACGATGCCATCAAGACCGCCAAGGTCATGAGCGATGACTGAAGCGATGGCCGGTGCCGCGGCCCGCCGCCTCCCTGAAACCTCCGGGAAGCCGGCCTCCTATGCGGAGGGGGTGCTTAACGGCGGGGCCATCCTGTCGTAACAGGAGCTGAGTCGCCGTCCGCGCGACCATCCGCCAGCCACAGGCATCCATCGACGGCCATGTCCACCGCCCCCGGCACCTCTTCCCCCGCAGATGGCGACGGCGCCCGACCCGCCGGGGCGGAACCGCAGGCCCAGGCGCCCGCCGCGCCCCCGCCCCAGGAGCCGGCTCCGGCGCCGGAGGGGAGCGACCCGAGCACCCATTTCGTCTTCAGGAACAAGGTCTTCACCCTGGCCGGCGGGTATTTCAGCCTGACCCGCGACACCGGAGAGGCGGTCTACAACGTCCATCTGGGCGACGTCTGGGGCAAGCTGCCCTTCCGCACCCTGCGCCAGACCTTCGACATCGACGAGCGCAGCGACGACGGCCGCCTGCTCCAGGTGGTCGAGCGCGGCCTGAAATACGTCAAGGAGATCCGGCCCGGCGACAGCATCCCGCGGGAGCTGCTGGACGGCTCCGCCTCCTGGCGGGTGGACGAGCGGCACCTGAACATCGCCCGGGGCCGGCTGGCGCTCCAGCTCGTCTCCTGGATCACCGGGAAGGAGACGGTGATCACCGAGCGCTACCAGCTCGAACAGATCGTCGAGGACCCGCAGACCAAGCAGCGCACGCAGGAGGCCTTCGCGCTCCTGGCCCAGCGCATGGGCATCCCGGAGGAGCGCAAGCAGGAGGTCGTGGACCGGGTGGATTCCCTGGCCCGCGAGCTGTCCTACATCGAGGCGCTGCGCGACCGTTTCGGGCTGGTGCAGAAGATCGTCTTCAAGCTCGGGCAGGCCAAGCGGGTGTTCCGCGGCGACCAGCAGCTCCTGTCGGACATCGCCCGGATGCAGACGCTGGTGAAGGCGCCCTATGCCCATTTCGAGGACATCTTCCAGCAGCTCGACGGCCAGACCGGCGAGATCATGGCGGTGCTGAAGACCTATGACGCCCAGGTCGCCTTCATCCGCCGCATCCGCGACGAGCTGCACACCGCGCTGATGGTCTGGGACGACCAGATCGAGGCCTGGACCGACCAGGAGATGGAGAAGACGCCGGAGACGGAGGCGCTGCTCAAGCGCTTCTACCAGTTCCTGGCGCAGAACTTCCTCATCAGCAAGGTCTGGCAGCGCGGCGGCTGAGCCGCCCCGCCGCCTTTTCCTCGCCTTCTCCTCAGCGGCCCTCCCGCCGCCACGCCGCCAGCAGCAGCCCCAGCGCCAGCGTCAGCACGGCGATCCAGGGCAGCAGCGGCACCTGATCCACGCCCGTGACGACATGGTCGCCGTTGGCGCGCAGTCCCAGCCAGCCGCGCCCGGCGGCGTCGCGTCCGGGGCGCACGCGGCGGGTGTCCGGGGCGGCGCCGTCCCGGTCGGCCAGCCAGAAGGCGCCGCCGCCCGTCCGCCGCAGCACCGGCTCCAGCGGGTCCGCCGAGGTGCGCATGTCGGCCAGTTCCGGCGGGTTCACGGCGCCGACCACGGCCAGCGCCGTCCGCTCGCCGTCGCTGACGCGCCAGATGCCCGGCTCGGTCGCCAGCAGAGTCGCCGTCTCCAGCCCGTCGGCCTGTTCCTCCAGGGTGAGGTCCCGCGCCACGTCGGAGGGGGAGGCGACCTGGACCGTCCGCGGGTCCGGCTCCAGCGCGCGGCGCTCGACGGTGATACGGTTGCCGTCCACCCGGGCGCGCAGGTCGTTCTCCTCCAGCGCCGGTTCCTTCATCAGCCAGTGCGCCAGCCGGCGCAGCAGCTCCGCCTGCGGGCCGCCGCCCTCGAAGCCGCGGCTCCACAGCCAGATCTGGTCCGAGGTGAGCTGCGCCACCCGGCCCTGGCCGACCCGGTCCAGGATCAGCAGCGGCCGCCCGTCCAGCCCGTCCATCACCACGGTGCCACGACTGGGCGTGGTGGCGATCTGGCGGAACCAGCGGCCCCAGTCGCCGCGGCCGTCCGGCCCCGCCAGCCCGGCGGTCACCGGATGGCGGCGGCCGACCTCCGTCACCGTCGGGGTGAAGGGCTGCTCCAGCACCTCCCCGGTCGGCTCCGCCGGCAGCACGGTCCCCAGCGGCGTGCGGAACAGCGACAGCGGCGTGGCGAAGGTCGGGCCGCTGGCCTCCAGGAAGGCGCCGCCCTTCTCCACATAGTCGGCGATGTTCGCCAGATACATGTTCGGCAGCACGCCGCGGCGGCGGTAGCGGTCGAAGATGATGAGGTCGAACTCGTCGAGCTTCATCTCGAACAGCTCGCGGATCGGGAACGCGATCAGCGACAGTTCCCGGATCGGCGTGCCGTCGTTCTTCTCCGGCGGGCGCAGGATGGTGAAGTGAACCAGATCGACGGACGGGTCCGCTTTCAGCAGGTTGCGCCAGGTCCGCTCGCCGGCATGCGGCTCGCCCGACACCAGCAGCACCCGCAGCCGGTCGCGCACGCCGTTGACGACGATGGCGGCGCGGTTGTTCGCCAGCGTCAGCTCCTCCGGCCCGCGCTCCACCTCCAGCTCCACGACGTTCTGGCCGCCGTGCGTCAGGGTGAAGGTGAGGGGGATCTCCTCCCCCACCGGCACGCGGTAGGGCCGGCCGGTCCCGCCGTCCTGCGTCACCACCAGGGTCGCCATGCCGCCGGTCCCGCCGGGCAGGTCGTCCACCCGCACGGTCACCGTCACCGGCCGGTCCACAATGCCGAAGGACGGCGCCTGCACCACCGCCAGCCGGCGGTCGCCCTCGTCGCGCTCGCCGGTCAGCAGGGCGTGGACGGGGCCGAACCCCTCCAGCGTCGGCAGCGCCTCGGCCACGTCATGGACCTGCCCGTCGGTCAGCAGCACGGCCCCGGCGAGGCGGCGGCGCGGCACGTCCGCGACGGCGCGGTTCATCGCCTCCAGCAGCCGGGTCTGCTCGATGCCCGCCCCCTCGGCCCCGGCGGCGTCGGCGGTGCGGACGACGCGCACCTCCAGATCGTCGTAGCGGGCCAGCTTCCGTTGCAGGTCCTCCAGGGCCCGTTCCGCCCGGGCCCGCCGCTCGCCCACGTTCTGGCTGGGCGACTGGTCCACGACGATGACGGCCACGTCCTTGATCGGCTCGCGCTCCTCCTGCACCAGGGCGGGGTTCAGCAGGGCCAGGAACAGCACGGCCAGGGCCAGGGCGCGCAGCAGCGTGCCGCGCGCCCGGCGGATCAGGCCGAAACCCAGCCCGGCCAGGGCCGGCAGCGCCAGGATCAGCAGCACCGCCCAGGGCACCAGGGGCGAAAAGGCGATCGAGGTGCCGGTCATTGGCCGAGCCGCTCCAGGATGGCGGGGACATGCACCTGGTCGGCCTTGTAGTTGCCGGTCAGGGCGTACATCACGAGGTTGACGCCGAAGCGGTAAGCCATCTCGCGCTGGCGCTCGGCCCCGGGCACGACGGCGTTCAGGGCGCGGCCCTGTGCGTCCACGGCCCAGGCGCCGGCCCAGTCGTTGCCGCCGACGACGACCCCGGAGACACCGTCATTGGCCCGGCCCTCCTCCGCCTCCACCCAGACCGCCCCGCCGACATAGCGACCGGGGAAATCCTGCAAGAGATAGAAGGCCTTGGTCAGCACATGGTCGGGCGGCACCGGCGCCAGCGGCGGGATGTCCAGCCCGCGCAGCAGCTCCTCCAGGCGGGAGCCGCCGCCCATGGAGAAGCCGCGGTCGCGGGTGTCGATCAGGATCAGCCCGCCCTGGCGCAGATACTCGTTCAGCCGCTGCCGGGCCGCTTCCGAGATGGCGGGCTGCGTCTCCGTCATCGGCCAGTAGATCAGCGGGAAGAAGGCCAGCTCGTCCGTCTCCAGGTCCACCGCCATGGCCCCGGCCGCCTCCACCGCCGTGCGGCGGTTGAGCTGCTCCGCCAGCCCTTGCAGGCCGGCGCGGCTGGTCGCGTCCACGCCGCGGTCGCCGGTCTCGACATAGGCCAGCCAGTTCTGCGTGCTCGCCTGCACGGCGCGGGCATCGGGGCCGCCGGTCACCGGCTGCGCCGCCCGCGCCCCGTCCGCCGTGATGCCGGTTGTAAGGCCGGCCGCCAGCAGCAGCGCCAGCCCGGCCGCCATGCCGCCGCGCCGGGACCGCAGGCGGGGCAGGGGCAGCAGGCCGCGCAGGGCCAGCCCGATGAACAGGTCCAGGACCGCCAGGGCCAGCGCCGCCGTCAGCAGGGCCGGCTTCAGGTCCAGCTCGCCGCGGCTGCCGTAGAGCCCGCGCGCCACGTTGGGCGGCAGCCCCGCCAGCGGGCGCAGCTCCGCCACGGCGGCGGACAGGTTCAGGGCCCGCCGGGCCTCGCTGGTGCCGTAGAAGCCGGGCGGGTGCCGCGGGCCGATCAGGTCGCCGGGCGGCGTCTCCGCCAGCCGTTCGGAGGCCAGCGGAAAGGCGGTGGCCGGCGGCGGCACCAGCCGGCCCAACCCGTCCAGCAGTTCCAGCGGCGGCAGCGCGCCGCCCGCCTCCGCCTCGCCGGCGACGCCGGCCGACAGCGCCACCAGCCGTTGCAGCATCTGCACGAACAGGCCGGAGAGCGACAGGTTCGACCATTCCGGGCTGGCGGTGGTGTGGACCAGCACGACATGGCCGGTGCCGCGCCGCTCGGCCGTCACCAGGGGCGTGCCGTCCTCCAGCCGCGCCCAGGTCTTCTCGCCGAGGTCCACGGACGGTTCGGCCAGCACCTGCCGGGCCACCGTCACGTCGGCCGGCACCGCGACCCCGCCGAACGGGCCGTCGGCGGCGAAGGGGGCCAGCCGCGCCGGCACCGACCAGGACAGCGCCCCGCCCAGGGCGCGGTCGCCCGCGCGCAGCCGCACCGGCACCAGCGCGTCGGCGTTCTGCGCCAGCCGCGGCCCGGCGAAGCGCACCAGCATGCCACCCCCCCGGACCCAGCTTTCCAGCCGCTCCGCCTCCGGGACGGAGAGCGAGCCGACATCGGCCAGCACCAGCACGGCGAGGTCCCGTGCCAGCAGGTCGGCGATGGTGCCGCGCCGCACCTCCGCGAAGGGGGAGAGGGCGCGCTCCAGATAATAGAGGTCGGACAGCAGCGGCTGCGCCTCGGACTCCGTCCGGCCGGAGACCAGCCCCACCGGGCGGCGGCGCCAGCGTTCGTCCAGCAGCACGGTGGCGCCGGCGGTGGACTGCCCGTCCAGGCGCACCTCCGTCACCTCGTTGCGCAGTTCCGTCGGCAGGTCCAGCCGCACCTCCGTCCGCCGCGCGTCGGGAGCGAAGGCGCCGCTGCCCGCGGCCAGCAGGCGGCCGTCGGCGCCGCTGGCGCGCACCGCCACCGGCTGCGGCAGCCCGCTCCGGGCGCGCTCCACCGGCACCAGCAGCGACAGCCCGTCCGCCACCGGGGGGCGCAGCAGCAGGGCCGGCCGGTCGGGGCCGTCCTCCACCACCTCCACTCCGCCCAGCCGGACCAGCCGCGCGGCCAGTTCCGCATCGCCGTCGGCTCCCAGCCCGTCTGACAGCCAGATGGCGTGCATGCTGCCGCGCGGGCGCAGATCGTCCAGGGCCGCCAGTGCCGCCCGGCGGTCGCCGGGCCAGGGCTGCGGTTGCAGCGCCTGCGCCTCCCGCCGGGCGTCGGCGGCGACCATCGGGCCGATCAGCCGGGGCGCCCCGGCCGCGGCCGCCGGGGCGGTGGGCAGGATCGCCACCTCGCGCCCGACGCGGTCGGCCTGGTCGATCAGCCGCCCCAGCATCTCCTGCCGGGCCGGCCAGTCGCGGCCCGCGGCCCAGCCATTGTCCACGACCAGCAGCAGCGGCCCGCTGCCGGGCAGGGCGGCGTCGGGGTTCAGCAGCGGCCGCGCCAGCGCCAGGATCACCAGCCCGGCCAGCACGATGCGCAGCAGCAGCAGCCAGGGCGGCGTGCGCTGCGGCGTCTCCTCCCGGCTGACCAGATCGCGCAGCAGCCGGATGGCGGGGAAGGCGACGGTGCGGGGGGCGGGCGGCGTCACCCGCAGCAGCCACCACAGCGCCGGCAGCACGGCCAGCGCGAGCAGGGCCCAGGGGGCGGCGAAGGCAAGGGAGCCCAGGCTCAGCATCACACGGCCTCCCGGGCCAGCGCCCCCCAGAGGGACAGCAGCGGCACCTGGGCCGGCCGGTCGGTGCGGTGGACGCTGTAGCTCCAGCCGGCGGTGCGGGCCAGATCGGACAGGCCGGCCTTCTGGGCTGCCAGCCGTTCCAGATAGGCGTCCCGGATGCCTTCGACGCGCGGCACCAGCAGCTCCTCCTCGCCCTCCAGCCCGGTGAACTCGACCCGCCCGCCGAAGGGCAGGGTCTCCTCCGCCGGGTCCAGGACCTGCACCAGATGGCCGCGCAGGCCGCGGTTGGCATAGGCGGCGACGGCGGCCTGCACCCGCTCCAGCGGTCCCAGCAGGTCGCCCATCAGCACGATCCGGGCATGGCGCGGCAGCGCCTCCACCGGCGGCACGCCGTCGCCTGCGCTCCCGCCGGCTGTCGCCGCCGCGGGGCCGGTCAGGTGCAGCGCCAGCCGCGGCAGGATGCTGCGCGCGGCCGACGGGGCGACGCCGCTGCCCAGCAGCGCCACCCGCTCGCCGCCGCGCACCAGCAGGACGGCCAGCGCCAGCGCCAGCAGGTCGGCCCGCTCCCGCTTGGTCGGCAGGACGCGGTCAGAGCGCCAGTCCATGGAGGCGGAGCCGTCGCGCCAGATCCAGACGCTCTGCGCCGCCTCCCACTCGTTCTCGCGCACGAAGACATGGCGGTTCTTCGCCGACTGGCGCCAGTCGATCATCTGGGCGCTGTCGCCGGGCTGGTAGCGGCGGAACTGCCAGAAGCTCTCCCCGGTGCCGACGCGGCGGCGGCCGTGGACGCCCTGCGCCACCGTGGCCGCGACCCGCTCGGCCGCGACCAGCAGCGGCGGCAGGCGCAGGGCCAGGGTCTCGGCCCGGTGCTGGGCGCGCAGGGCGGCGGCGGGGGCGGTGGATCGGCTCATTCGGGTCCGGGACCTGTCACGCGGAAGCGGGGGCGGCGGCGCATCCGCGCTGTCAGGCCAGGGGCGCGCACAGCCGGTCGATCACGTCGTCCAGGGTCACGCCGTCGGCACGGGCGGCGAAGTTCAGCGCCATCCTATGCTTCAGCACCGGCTTCGCCAGGGCCAGAACGTCGTCCAGCGAGGGGGCCAGCCGCCCGTCCAGCAGGGCGCGGGCGCGCGCCGCCAGCATCAGCGCCTGGCTGGCGCGCGGGCCGGGACCCCAGGCGACGTTGCGGCGCACCTCCGGCAGGTCGCTCTCCTCCGGCCGGGCGCTCCGCACCAGATCCAGGATGCCGTCGACGACGCTGTCGCCCACCGGCACGCGGCGGACCAGCCGCTGCGCCGCCATCAGGTCCTCCGGCCCCAGCACGGGGCTGGCGGCGGCGGCCTCCGCCCCGGTGGTGGCGATCATCATGCGCCGCTCGGCCTCGCGGTCGGGATAGGCCACGTCCACCTGCATCAGGAAGCGGTCGAGCTGCGCCTCCGGCAGGGGATAGGTCCCCTCCTGCTCCAGCGGGTTCTGCGTCGCCAGCACATGGAAGGGCCGCGGCAGCGGGTGGTAGTGCCCGGCGACGGAGACCCGCCCCTCCTGCATCGCCTGCAACAGCGCCGACTGGGTGCGCGGGGAGGCGCGGTTGATCTCGTCCGCCATCAGGAGCTGGCTGAACACCGGGCCGGGGATGAAGCGGAAGCCGCGGCGGCCGCCCTCGTCCTCCTCCAGCACCTCCGAACCCAGGATGTCCGCCGGCATCAGGTCGGGGGTACACTGGATGCGACGCTCGTCCAGGCCCAGCACGGTGCCCAGCGTCTCCACCAGCCGCGTCTTCGCCAGCCCCGGCACGCCGATCAGCAGCAGGTGGCCGCCGGCCAGCAGCGTCACCAGCGACAGGTCGACCACCGTCTGCTGGCCGTAGATGACCCGGCCGATCATCTCCCGCACGGTGGCGAGGCGCTGGCCCAGCGCGTCCACCTCGCGCACGAGGGCCTGGGCGTCGGCAGTGGAGCGGGACAGGTCGAGGGCACTCACGATGGCTCTCCAGGGTGGCGGCGGGGGTGTCCGAACGAAGACGGGCCCATTATGTTAACTCTGTGGCCGCCCTTCCGGGAAAGGCAGTCATCGCAACTCACGGTCCCGGGCGGGTGCGCCCGGACGGACGGCACGGCAACCGCACGATAACAGAACGGCACGATAACAGATGGTCGGCAGCGCCATGGAGGAAAGCAAGAGACTTGCGGCAGGCGGCGAAAATCTCGCCGACGGCCGCCTGCCCCTGCCCGGACGTCCCCTGCCTGGACGTGACGCCTCCGATCATCCGGGGGCCCTCGGACCGACGGCCGAGGACGAATCCTACGACATCCGCATCGGCATCGACGGCACCTGGTACTACCATGAGAGCCCGATCGGCCGGCTGCCGCTCGTCAAGCTGTTCGCCAGCGTGCTGCGGCGGGACGAGGCCGGCGACTACTGGCTGGTGACGCCGGCCGAGCGCGGCCGCATCCGGGTGGACGACGTGCCCTTCATGGTCGTCGAGGCGGCGTTCGAGGGGACCGGCCCGGACCAGACCGTGCGCTTCCGCACCAGCCTGGACGAGTGGGTGACTGCCGGCCCCGGGCATCCCATCCATGTCCGAACGGACGCTAGGACGGGGGAGCCCCGCCCCTATATCCTGGTCCGGGACAATCTGGAGGCCCGCATCAACCGGCCCGTCTTCTACGAGCTGGTGGAGCGCGGCGAAAGCAGGCGGAGGCCCGACGGACCCGGGTCCGGCGGGACAGAATTCGGACTATGGAGCGACGGGACCTTCTTTCCCCTGGGCAGCCTGACGGACTGATCACCGAGGCAGACATCCGCGCGCGCTTCCTGCGCCGCACCGGCCAGCCCGGCCGGATCATCGGCGTGCGCGGCGACCATGAGGGCAATCCCGGCCTGGGGGTGCCGGCGGAACTGCGCGAGGCGGCCGTGCTGGTGCCCCTGATCGACCGCGACGCCGGGGTGACCGTGCTGCTGACCCAGCGCACGGCCCATCTGGCCGCCCATGCCGGCCAGATCTCCTTCCCCGGCGGCGGGGTGGAACCGGCCGACAACGGGCCGGAGGACACGGCCCTGCGCGAGACGGAGGAGGAGGTCGGGCTGCCGCGCACCAAGGTGGACCTGATCGGCCGGCTGGACACCTATGTGACCCGCACCGGCTTCCGCGTCACGCCCGTCGTCGGCATCATCCGCCCGCCCTTCACCCTGAGCGCCGATCCCTACGAGGTGGCGGACGTGTTCGAGGTGCCGCTGGCCTTCATCCTGGGGCCCGGCGGGCGGGAGCGGCGCAGTGCCGAGTTCCGCGGCGCCCTGCGCCATTTCTGGGTGGTGCCCTACCGGGACCGCTTCATCTGGGGCGCCACCGCGGGCATGCTGGTCAATCTCTGCGAAGTGCTGAGCGGCGAAGGCGCCGATCCCGCAGCGCAGCCGGCCTGACCGGGCGGGCAGGCAGGCAGGGAAGGCAGGTCAGGGCAGGCAAGGGCAAAGGAAAGGAAGCTGCGATGCTGAGGCCGGTGCTCACCGTTCTGCTGCCGCTGCTGCTGCCGACGCTGGTCTTCGTCGCCTACAGCCTGTGGGAGGCGCGGCGGCTGCGGGCCGCGGGCCATGCGCCGGACCCCTGGCACGCCCGCGCGCCCTGGCCCTGGCTGCTGGCCGGGGGCCTCGCCCTTGCCCTGGTGGCGCTGGGCACGCTCTCCACCCGCGGCGCCGGCGGGCCGCACGGCGTCTACGTGCCGGCGCATGTCGGGCCGGACGGCCGCACCGTTCCCGCCCGCACCTATGCTCCCGGCGAGGCCCCGCCGGCCGATGCGCCGGCGCCTGACGCATCCGGCCGCTGAGTCGCCGCGTCCCGTTGCCCGGGCCGGCGGCGCATTCGGCTGGCAATCCGGCCGCCGGGGCGGGTAGAACGGAGACCCGGTCGATCCCGCCCGGCGCCCCGCCGCTTCCGCCCCCCTTTCCGATGAAACCGGTCGGCACCCTAGAACCCGTCGGCCTGATGGCCACCGTCCAGGCCCGTCTCGTCCTCCAGGCGCTGATGCGCACGGGGCAGGAGGCGCGCTTCGTCGGCGGCTGCGTGCGCGACGCCGTGCTGGGGCAGGAGGCGGACGATGTGGACATCGCCACGCCGCTGCCGCCCGACGAGGTGATGCGCCGGCTGAAGCAGGACGGCATCCGGGTGGTGCCGACCGGCATCCGCCACGGCACCGTCACCGCCATCCGCGACGGTCTTGCCTTCGAGATCACCACGCTCCGCCGCGACGTGGAGACCTATGGCCGCCATGCCCGGGTCGAGTTCACCGACGACTGGCTGGAGGATGCGCGCCGGCGCGACTTCACCTTCAACGCGCTCTCGCTGTCCAGCGAGGGCGATCTCTACGACCCGTTCGGCGGGCTGGCGGACCTCTCCGCCGGGCGTGTCCGCTTCGTCGGCGATGCCGAGGCGCGCATCCGCGAGGACGTGCTGCGCATCCTGCGCTACTTCCGTTTCCATGCCCGCTTCGGCAAGGGCGGGGTGGAGGAGGAGGCCATCGCTGCCTGCGCCGCGCAGGCGTGCCTGCTGCCCACCCTCTCGGGCGAGCGGGTGCGGGAGGAGCTGCTGCGCCTGTTCGCCACCGACCGAGCGGTGGAGACCTGGCGGCTGATGCTGGAGCGTGGGATCATCCAGCACCTGCTGCCCCAGGCCACGCGGATCGAGACGCTGGCCGCCCTGGACCGGCTGGAATGGATGGTCGGGGAGGCGGGGCCGCTGGCCCACCTTGCCGCCCTGCTGCCCCGCGGCGGGGAGGAGGGGCGGGCCGCCGCCCTGGCCGTGGCCGACCGGATGCGCCTCTCGAACGCCCAGCGCGACCGGCTGCTGGTCCTCTGCGCCCCGCCGCTGGCGGTGGATGCCGGGCTGGACGTGCGCGCCCGCCGCCGCGCCTTGCAGACGGTGGGGCCGGAGCTGTTCCGCGACCTGCTGCTGCTGGACACGGCCATGCGCGGCATCCCCGCCTTCGAGATCCTGGAGTCGCTGGCCGAGGCCGCGGCCTGGCGCGTCATCCCCTTCCCGCTGAAGGGGCAGGACGCGGTGGACCGCGGCGTGCCGCAGGGACCGGCGGTCGGCCGCCTGCTGGAGGCGGTGGAGGGCTGGTGGGCCGGGCGCGACTACCGGCCCGGGCGGGAGGAGTGTCTGGCCGAACTGGAGCGGCGGCTGGCCGCTCCCCCCGATCCATCCTCCCCCGATCCGTTCTCCCCCGGCCCGTCCCCCTGATTCCGCCCGGCCGGACCGCCCTCAGGACCACTTCACCTCGGGCGGCAGGCTCATCATGATGGCGTCGATGTTGCCGCCGGTCTTCAGCCCGAACAGTGTGCCGCGGTCGTGGATCAGGTTGAACTCGGCATAGCGGCCGCGTCGGTGGAGCTGGTGCTCGCGCTGCGCCTCCGTCCAGGGCAGGTGCATGCGGCGGCGCACGAGGCGCGGATAGACCTCCAGGAACGCCTCGCCCACGGCGCGGGTGAAGGCGAAGTCCGCCTCCCAGTCGCCGGTGTCGTGGCCGTCGTAGAAGATGCCGCCCACGCCGCGCGGTTCGTTCCGGTGCGGCAGGAAGAAGTAGCGGTCGCACCAGTCGGAGAAGCGGGCGTAGAAGTCCGGGCCGTGCGCGTCGCAGGCCGCCTTCAGCGCGGCGTGGAAGTCGGCCTTGTCCTCCGCCGTCTCCGCCGTGTCCAGGAACATGGGCGTCAGGTCGGCACCGCCGCCGAACCAGGCGTAGCTGGTGACCAGATGGCGCGTGTTCATATGGACGGCGGGCACCAGCGGGCTGCGCATGTGCGCCACCAGGCTGATGCCGCTGGCCCAGAAGCCGCCGGACTCCGCCGCGCCGGGGATGGAGCCGCGGAACTCATCGGAGAAGGTGCCGAAGACGGTGGAGACGTTGACCCCCACCTTCTCGAACACCCGGCCCTTCATCACCGACATGACGCCGCCGCCGCCGGACCCGCCGCCCTGGCCGGGGCGGTCCCAGGCGGTGCGCTCGAACCGGCCCGGCGGCAGCCCGGTGTGCGGGCCGTCGGCCAGGTCGTCCTCCAGCGCCTCGAAGGCGGCGCAGATGCGGTCGCGCAGGCCCTGGAACCAGGTTTCCACCCGTGCCTTGCGGTCGGCCAGCACGTCGGCGGGGGGAAGCGGGGTGGGGACGGGGGATGGGCTGGACATGTCTCTGAACGCCTCCGGGTTTTTCCCGATGGTGTAGCGCGCCCGGCGCCGCCGGGCCATAGGGCTATGTCCTTACAAATATTGCGGAATTGGCGGTTCCGGGCTACCTCGTCGGGTTCTTCGCCCGGGGCCCCGTCTGGCGCAGCGCCTCGCCCAGCACCATGGCCGCCGCGATCGCCACGTTCAGGCTGCGCGCGCCGGGGTGCATCGGGATATGGACCGCGGCATGGCAGGCGGCGGCCACCTCCGGCGGCGTGCCGGCACTCTCCCGTCCCAGCAGCAGGGTGTCCTCGGGGTGGAAGGCGAAGCCGGTGTAGGGCACGCCATGATCCGTCTCCACCAGCACGATGCGGCCGGGACGACTGGCCGCGAAGGCCGCCCAGTTGACGTGGCGGGAGACCGCCGCCAGTTCACCGTAGTCCATCAGGCTCCGGCGCAGACGGGTGTCGTCCAGGATGAAGCCGCAGGGTTCCACGATGTCCACGGGAACGCCCAGGCAGGCCCCGGTGCGGATCAGGGTGCCTGCATTCTGTGGTATGTCCGGCTGGAAGAGGGCGAGGCGCATGGCGGGACTCTCTGGCCTGCCGGCCGCGCCGGCGTCAACCCCGCAGTGGAACCGATACAGTCCCCGGGGTCGCACCCCCCGCGACAGAGTGTCCCTGATCGGGCGGGGGAGATGGTTAATCGAGCGGTCGCGCTTTCCATCGGCCATGCCGGGATGTATATCCACAGTCCGCGACCGGGCCTGCTGTCCGGGCGCTACCCCAGGCATGTGTCCGGCCGGCTCTCGCCGTGGTCGCCGGCCGGGCGGGGGTCCTGCGGAAACTCAGCAAGAATGGCCGGGGCGCAGCGGTGCAGCGACCGTACTCCCCCGCTGCCGAGGAGATGAGACGTAATGGCGGATACGACGCAGCCGGCTCCCCCAGGTGCCGCGCATGAGGGCGGGGACCCTTCCCGCCGTGACATCCTCATTCTGAGCACCGTGGCCGTCGGTGCCGTCGGTGCGGTCTCGGCCGTCTGGCCGTTCATCGACAGCCTGAACCCGGCAGCCGACACCCTGGCGCTGGCTTCGACCGAGGTCGATCTGAGCCCGATCGCGGAAGGTCAGGCGATCACCGTGACCTGGCGCGGCAAGCCGGTCTTCGTCCGCCACCGCACGGCGGCAGAGATCGCCTCTGCCCAGAAGACGGACCTCGGCTCGCTGATCGACCCGCAGCCGGACAGCGTCCGCGTGAAGGAAGGCCATGAGCAGTGGCTGATCGCGGTCGGCATCTGCACCCATCTGGGCTGCGTGCCGCTGGGGCAGAAGTCCACCGATCCGCGCGGCGACTACGGCGGGTGGTTCTGCCCCTGCCACGGTTCGCACTACGACACGGCCGCCCGCATCCGCAAGGGCCCCGCGCCGCTGAACCTCGCGATCCCGGAATACGTGTTCCTGGACGACACCCGCATCCGCATCGGCTGAGCCTGAGCCCAGGCCGGACAGGGAGAGCGCAATGGCTCACGCCCAGACTTCTGACTTCAAGAACCCGGTGGTGAACTGGATCGATCAGCGGCTGCCGCTGTTCACGATGATCCAGAAGGAATACGGGGTCTTCCCGACGCCCCGGAACTTCAACTATTTCTGGAATTTCGGCGCCATCGCCATGGTGGTTCTGGTGGTGATGATCGCCACCGGCCTCGTGCTGGCGATGCACTACACGCCGCACACCAGCCTCGCCTTCGACAGCGTCGAGCGCATCATGCGCGACGTGAACTATGGCTGGCTGCTGCGCTACCTGCACGCCAACGGCGCCTCGATGTTCTTCATCGCGGTGTACATCCACATCTTCCGCGGCTTCCTCTACGGCTCCTACAAGCAGCCGCGCGAACTGCTGTGGATCATCGGCGTCGTCATCTTCCTGCTGATGATGGCCACCGCCTTCATGGGCTACGTGCTCCCCTGGGGCCAGATGAGCTTCTGGGGCGCCACCGTCATCACCAACCTGTTCTCAGCCGTGCCGCTGGTCGGCGGTGACATCGTCACCCTGCTCTGGGGCGGCTTCTCGGTCGACAACCCGACGCTGAACCGCTTCTTCGCGCTGCACTTCCTGCTGCCGTTCGTGATCTTCGCGGTGGTGTTCCTGCACGTCGCGGCGCTGCACATCACGGGCTCGAACAACCCGCTGGGCATCGAGCCGAAGGGTCCGCAGGACACGCTGCCGTTCCACCCGTACTACACGAGCAAGGACAGCTTCGGTCTGGCGATCTTCCTGATCATCTTCGCGGCGTTCGTCTTCTTCGCTCCGAACTACCTTGGCCACCCGGACAACTACATCCCGGCCGACCCGCTGGTGACCCCGCCGCACATCGTGCCGGAATGGTACTTCCTGCCCTTCTACGGCATCCTGCGCTCGATCACGTTCTCCATCGGCATCCCGTTCACGGACATCGTGCTGATCCCGGCGAAGCTGGGCGGCGTGATCGCCATGTTCGCGTCGATCCTGATCTGGTTCGCCATGCCCTGGCTCGACAAGTCGCCGGTGCGCAGCTACCGCTTCCGGCCGATCTACAGCCAGTGGATCTGGATGCTCCCGATCAGCTTCTTCATGCTGATGTATGCGGGCGGCAAGCCGGCCGAGGCGCCCTATGTCCAGATCGGCCAGATCGGGACCGTGGCGTACTTCGCGTGGTTCCTGGGCCTGCCGTACATCACCCGGCATGAGAAGCCGCTGCCGCTGCCCTCCAGCATCGCCGAGGCGGTCCTGGGTTCGGATACGGCTGCCGACGGTGCGACCGCCAAGCCGATGGAGAAGGCGTGATGCCGCGTTTCGATCTGAAGACCACCCTGGCCGGCGCCGTCTTCGCCGGGCTCCTCTCCCTGGCGGCGGCGACCTCCCCGGCGGCTGCGGCCGGCAGCACGGTTCCGCCGGAAGAGGAATGGCCGCACGGCGGCGTGAACAGCTTCAGCTTCAAGACCTTCGACCGCGCCGCGTTGCAGCGGGGCTTCCAGGTCTACAAGCAGGTCTGCTCGGCCTGCCACGCCATGCACCTGCTCTCCTACCGTAACCTGGAGGCCCTGGGTTACTCGGAGGAGGAGATCAAGGCGATTGCCGCCGAGTACGAGGTGACGGACGGCCCGAACGACCAGGGCGAGATGTTCACCCGCCCGGCCCTGGCGTCCGACCGCTTCCGCTCGCCGTTCCCGAACGCGAAGGCGGCGGCCGCGGCCAACAACGGCAAGGCCCCGCCCGACCTGTCGCTGATCGTCAAGGCCCGCGAGCATCACGAGGACTACGTCTTCCACCTGCTCACCGGCTTCGTCGATCCGCCGGAGGGCGTGACGGTTCCGGATGGCGCCTATTACAACCAGTACTATCCGGGCCACCTGATCGCCATGCCGCCGATGCTGTTCGACGACGGCGTCACCTATGAGGACGGCACGCCGGCCACGGCCGTGCAGCAGGCCCGCGACGTGACGCAGTTCCTCGCCTGGGCGGCCGAGCCGCACATGGAGGCGCGTCGCTCCATGGGTGTGAAGGTGATCCTGTTCCTGATGGTCTTCGCCGGCCTGCTCTACATGACCAAGCGCCGGATCTGGGAGACCGCCCACTGATCTCCGTGCCGCGGTTCCGCCGGCCGGTTCTCCGGTCGGCGGTCCTCCCGGCAAGGGACCCTGGGAAGGTTTCAGGTGACAAGGCTGAAGGGGCGTCCCCGCGCGGGGGCGCCCCTTTTCCGTTGCGCCGGGCCGATCCCCCGCTCGGCGCCCCCCACTGCGCCCCCCACTGCGCCCCCTTGCCAGGACGCGCGCCGCACCCCATACCCAGCCGGTCGCAAGGGCGGGCGCGCCCGCACCGCCGGAGGGGGGATCATGGCCGGACATTATGCGGAGATCGTGCGCACCCTGCGCTTCTGGTTCGAGGAAGCGGGGCGGGAGGCGTGGTTCAAGGGCGGGCCGGGGTTCGATGCGCTCTGTCGCGAGCGGCTGGCGGACTTGCACGGGCAGGCGGCGGCCGGCGCGCACGACGCCTGGGCCGGCACGCCGGAGGGCAGCCTCGCGCTCTGCATCCTGCTGGACCAGGTGCCGCGCAACATCTTCCGCGGCACCGCCCGCGCCTTCGCCACCGATGCCCGGGCGCTGGAGGTGGCCCGCGCCGCGCTGGAGCGGGGCTTCGACCAGGGCATGCGGGAGGAACAGCGGGTCTTCCTCTACCTGCCCTTCGAGCATTCCGAGTCGCTGGAGGACCAGCGCACGGCCGTCCGCCTGTTCGCCGGGCGCACCGTGGACCCGCTCTGGCTGGACTATGCCTGCCGGCATCTGGCGGTGATCCACCGCTACGGCCGCTTCCCGCACCGCAACGCCGCCCTGGGGCGGGAGACGACGGCAGCGGAGGCGGCCTGGCTCGCCATGCCGGACAGCGGCTTCTGAGCGGTCAGGTCACCCCGACCATCCCCCGGCCCATCCCCCGGCCGGACGCCCCGCCCGCGGGGGCGGTCGGGGGAGCGCCGGGGGCCGGGGATCAGACGTTGAAGCGGAAGTGGAAGATGTCGCCGTCCTGGACGACGTATTCCTTGCCTTCCATCCGCATCTTGCCGGCTTCCTTGGCCGGACCTTCGCCGCCGAGCGTGACGTAGGTCTCGAAGTCGATCGTCTCGGCCTTGATGAAGCCGCGCTCGAAATCGGTGTGGATGACGCCGGCGGCCTCCGGCGCCTTGGCGCCGCGGCGGACGGTCCAGGCGCGGGCCTCCTTCGGGCCGACGGTGAAGAAGGTCAGCAGGTTCAGCAGCCCGTAGCCGGCCCGGATCAGCCGGTTCAGGCCCGGTTCCTCCAGCCCCATGCTGGCCAGATACTCGGCCTTGTCCTCGGGCGGGAGCTGCGAGACCTCCGCCTCGATGGCGGCGGAGATGACGACGCTGGCAGCGCCCTGCGCCTTCGCCATCGCCTCGACCCGCGCGGAGAAGACGTTGCCGGCGGCGGCGCTGGCCTCCTCCACGTTGCAGACATAGAGCACCGGCTTGCCGGTCAGGAGCTGCATCTGGCGGAAGCCGGACACCTCCTCGGCCGACAGCTCGACCGTGCGGGCCGGCTTGCCGTCGCGCAGCACCGCCAGCGCCCGCTCCATCAGGTCGGCCGTGGCCTTGGCCTCCTTGTCGCCGCCCTTGGCCTTCTTCTGGAGCGGCGGCAGGCGCTTCTCCAGGCTGTCCAGGTCGGCCAGCATCAGCTCCGTCTCCACCGTCTCCGCATCGCGGACGGGATCGACCGAGCCTTCGACATGGGTGATGTCGCCATCCTCGAAGCAGCGCAGGACGTGGACGATGGCGTCCACCTCCCGGATGTTCGCCAGGAACTGGTTGCCCAGCCCTTCGCCCCGGCTGGCGCCGCGGACCAGACCGGCGATGTCCACGAACTCAAGCTGCGTCGGGACCGTCTTCGCCGATTTCGCGATGACGGCCAGCCGGTCCAGCCGCGGGTCGGGCACGCCGACGCGGCCGACATTCGGCTCGATGGTGCAGAAGGGATAGTTCGCCGCCTCGGCCGCCGCCGTGCTGGTCAGCGCATTGAACAGGGTGGACTTGCCCACATTGGGCAGCCCGACGATGCCGCAGTTGAAACCCATGGGTGGTGCGCCGGTCTGGTTGGAAGGCCGCGCAGGTTATGGGGGATCGCGGCCCGGAATGCAAACGCGCAGGGCG
This sequence comes from Rhodocista pekingensis, assembly GCF_042665545.1. Classification (NCBI taxonomy): domain Bacteria; kingdom Pseudomonadati; phylum Pseudomonadota; class Alphaproteobacteria; order Rhodospirillales; family Azospirillaceae; genus Rhodocista; species Rhodocista pekingensis. The sequence continues at coordinate 97,598 of NZ_JBHTCM010000007.1, forward strand.
GAACGGGGACCCGCGTCGCCGCCCGGTCCGCCCCGAGTCGCGGTGTGCGGGGCGGCCTGGTCCTGCCGCCGGGCGCTCACTCGGCGGCGACGGCCAGGGCGTCCGGGGCCGGTGCGATCCGCTCGGCGATCATCTCGCGCATGGTGGAGAAGCACTTGCCGCACTGCGGCGTCTTGCCGGTGGCCTTGAAGACCCCCCCGATGGAGGCCGCGCCGTCATCCACGCAGCGCTTCACGGTCCGGCAGTTGATGGCATTGCAGACGCAGACATACATGATCCCGCCCGGCTCCCGACTGGTTGCATGCGGAAGGTAATGCAAATCAATCGCAGCCGCAACGCACTTTCGGGCAGCGTCCGGGGACATTCCCCCGCCTGTCGTCGCTGCGGCCCTCCCGCTGCGTACAGGATGCCCCGGCCCGGCCGTCCCCTTCGTTGACGGGGCGCAAGCAGCCGGCGCCGGGGCGGTGACATTCCGGGGACTGCCGCCCGGGGACCGGCTGCCGGCCTTGCGGCATGCGGGGCCGGAAAACGGGGACCGGGAAACGGGGGCGTAAAACGCGGACCGGCGCCGGACGGACCGGCGCCGGGGGGGCGAAGGGCGGGAAGGGAGGAGCGCAGGGCGGCGGGCGGTCAGTCCCCGCTGGTCGGGTCGCCGCTGCCCATCTGTTCCTGGAGGTAGTTCTGGATGCCCAGCCGGGCGATCAGGCCGAGCTGGGTCTCCAGATAGTCGATATGCTCCTCGGTATCCTCCAGGATGCGCCGGAAGATCTCCTTGCTCTGGTAGTCGCGCACGGCCTCGCAGTAGTGCAGCGCCTCCAGCAGGTCGGTGCGGTTCTTGGTCTCCGCCTCCAGGTCGAAGGTCATCATCTCGGGGACTTCCTCCCCGATCTTCAGCTTGTGCAGATCCTGAAGGTTCGGCAGCCCCTCCAGGAACAGGATGCGTTCCATCAGCATGTCGGCATGCTTCATCTCGCCGATGGATTCCTCATAGACCTTCTTCGCCAGCCGCATCAGGCCCCAGTTCTTCAGCATGCGCGCATGCAGGAAGTACTGGTTGATGCTGGTCAGTTCGTTGGTGAGGATCGTGTTCAGGTGCCGGAGGACCTGCGGATCGCCCTGCATATGATGGTTCCCGTCGTCTGGTGGGCAGTCTGGGGGTGAGCAGTCTGGTGGTAGGCCGTCTGGTGGTGGCCAGTCTGGAACGAGTTTAAACAACCAGCCCGGCCTTGCCCACCCCAAACACGGGGGGATTCCGCCTGCCCCTACCGACCCCCGGGGTGCCCGCTGCCCGGCTCCCAGCCCGGCGGGGCCAGCTCGAAGGCGGCGAACTCGAAGGCCGGGGCGACGGTGCAGCCGACCAGGGTCCAGGCACCCAGGCTGCGCGCCGTCTGCCAGTGGCCCGCCGGCACCACCACCTGCGGCCGCTGGCCCCGATGCAGGGCCGGGCCCAGTTCATGGGTGCGGACCGTAGTCCCGTCGGGGCTCAGGCCCAGGGAGAGGGGGGACCCGGCGTGCCAGTGCCAGACCTCGTCCGCGTCCAGCACCCGGTGCCAGGCCGACACCTCCCCCGCCTGGAGCAGGAAGTAGATGGCGGTGGAGGCGCCGCGGCCGCCGTCCGCCGGCGCGTGCCGGTAGGTCTCGACATAGTGGCCGCCCTCCGGGTGCGGCCGCATCCCCAGCAGTTCGATGATCTGCGCCGGGGTCAGGTCCTGCCAGGGCATCGGGCTCACTCGCTCGGCGGGGCGGTGCGGCGGAAGCTCTCCCGCTCGGACGCGGCGGCGAACCAGCGCGACAGGGCCGAGCGGCCGGCCCGCCAACCCTCGTGCGCGAAGCGGAAATCGAGGTAGCCGAGCGCGGCCAGGATGGCGAGGCCGCCGATGGTCGGCCGGTCCGGCGGCGGCAGGTCGCCCGCCTCCTCCTCCAGCCGGTCCAGCGAGCGGGCCATGGCGCGGCGCTGCCGCTCCGTCCAGTCGGCGGAACGCTGGCTCTCCGGCCGCAGCGTCTCCAGCCGGCGCAGCACGGCGGCATCGCAGATGCCGTCCGCGATGGCCTGCTGGCGCAGCGCCACCCAGCGGGCGCGGCCCGGCGGCGGGAACAGCGACGGGCCGGTATGCAGGCTGTCCAGGTACTCGCAGATGACCGGGCTGTCGAACAGCACCAGCCCGTCCTCCGTCACCAGGGTGGGGATCTTGGACAGCGGATTGTCGCGCACGATGGGGCTGTCCGGCACCCAGACATCCACCGGGTCGATCTCGATGCGGCCGGCGAGGCCGGTCTCGTGCGCGGCCATCATCACCTTGCGCACGAAGGGGGAGGTCTGGCTGTAGTGCAGCTTCATCTTGGCAGGCTCGGCAGGGGTTGACCGGCGGGTGCCGCCGGATCGGGAAAGCGGTCGGACGAAGGGGTCAGTGGAAGCCGTCCTTGCGTCGGCGGATCTCGGCGAAGACCGTCACCGGGTCGGCGCCGGCCAGCCCGACCGCCGCCGCCACGGCGGGGTCGTCGGCCCGCAGGAAGGGGTTGGTCGCCCGCTCCAGCCCGATGCTGCTGGGCAGCGTCGGCTGGCCCTGGGCGCGCAGCCGCTCCACCTCCGCCACGCGGGCGCGCAGGGCGTCGTTGCCGGGGTCCACCGTGACGGCGAAGCGGGCGTTCGACAGGGTGTATTCGTGGCCGCAGTAGACGGCTGTCTCCTCCGGCAGGCGGCGCAGCTTCAGCAGCGACTGCCACATCTGCGCCGGCGTGCCCTCGAACAGCCGGCCGCAGCCCAGCGCGAACAGGCTGTCGCCGCTGAACAGCGCGCCGGCATCGCTGAACCAGAAGGCGATGTGCCCGCGGGTGTGGCCGGGCACGTCGATCACCTCCACCGGGCGGGCGCCCAGCAGGAAGCGGTCGCCGTCGCCATAGGCCTCGTCGATTTCCGGGATGCGGGCGCGGTCGGCTGCCGGGCCGATCACCGGCGCCCGGAAGAGCCGCTTCAGCTCGCCGTTGCCGGCCGTGTGGTCGGCGTGGTGGTGCGTGTTCAGGATGTGCGTCAGCCGCCAGCCCAGGCGGTTCAGCTCGGCCTCCACCGGGAACGGGTCGGCCGGGTCCACCACCGCGACAGCGCCCGTCTCCGGGTCGCGCAGCAGGTAGACATAATTGTCGGCCAGGGCCGGGATCAGACGGATGTCGAGCGGGGCCATGGCGGAATCCTATACGAAGGGCGCGGCCGGGCCAAGCGACCGGGTGGACGGGCGGGCGGGGAACGGCGGCGTGCCGCAGCGCGGTCCGGCGGGGGCCGGTTCAGCAGGCGGCCAGACCCGTGCCGCCCCGGCAGCAGGACGATTCCCCGGTCCGGCTCCAGCCGGTCCCGGCCTCCGGAGCCGTTTCCACCCGGTTGCGGCCTGCCTCCTTGGCGCGGTAGAGCGCGTCGTCCGCCGCCTGCAACATGGCGGTCCACGACCGGCCGTGCACGGCATAGGTGGCGACGCCGATGCTGACCGTCGCGCGGACCGGCGGCGGATCGCGCAGCAGTGGTTCCGCCTCGACCAGGGCGCGCAGCCGCCCGGCCAGGGCGGTGGCGTCATCCAGTGCTGTCTCCGGCAGCAGCGCCACGAACTCGTCGCCGCCGGCGCGGGCGAACAGATCGGTCTGCCGCAGCGCCCGCCGGCACCGCGCCGCCAGTGCCGACATGACCGCATCGCCCCGGGCGTGGCCGTGCTCGTCGTTGACGCGCTTGAAATGGTCCAGGTCCAGCATCAGCACCGACAGCGGCCGGCCGAACCGGCGGGCGCGCTCCACCTCCTGGGCGGCCAGCTCCTCCAGCCGGCGGCGGTTGGCCAGGCCGGTCAGGGGGTCGATCCGGGCCTCCTCCTCCAGCCGCAGCTCCAGGGCGAAGCTCTGCCGCGCCGCGCGTTCCAGGGCCAGCGCCACGACATAGGCGGTGAACAGACCGGTGCTGAAATGCGCCAGCACGTTGCCCAGGGTGAAGCCGCCGGCGCCGCTGGCCAGCAGCACGGTCAGCACGACGACCGCCGGTGCCAGATTCAGCACCGGCACGTCGCGCGCCCGCGGTGCGGCCACGGCGGACACGGTGGGGAACAGCACCAGGCCTGCGGTGCCGTAGTCGAAGCCGCCGGGTGCCAGCGCCTGGGTCAGCGCCACGGCGCCGACGCCCGTGGTCAGCGCCAGGATCGTCAGCGGCCGCAGCGGCGCCTCCGCATCGGCGGCGATGCGCCAGGCGCTCCACAGCATGGCCACTGCCGCGGTCAGCCGGATCGCCAGCGCCCACGGCAGCGATGCCGGGTGCAGCACCCAGTCCCACAGGGTGAACCCGACCAACGCCAGGGCACCGATGACGATCGGTGTCGGCAGCAGGTCGCGCAGCCGGTCGCAGCGCCACGCCTCGAAGCGTGTCTCCGTGGGCCCGTCGAAAGTATGAAACGATCCGACCATCCGCCTTCCCGGACCCCCCGCCGCCGTTGCGACCATGGGCCGGTGCCGGCGGGCTCCTGCCAATGTGTGCATCATACCTATTTCGAGGGTATCTACCAGAGAGTTCCGCCGCCGCCGACGTGCGGACGGCCGCACCCATGCCGACTTCTGCGCGTCGTTGCAGCCTTGCTACACTCCGCGCCGGCCGCGACCGGCGGCTCGGGCGACGGCGGACGGAATCCGTCGGGAACCGCAAGGAAGAGAAGAGGGAGGGGATATGACCGCCAGGACGAACCGCCAGTGGATTCTCACCGCGCGGCCGCAGGGCGACGCCTTCGAGGACTGTCTGGCATGGCGGGAACAGCCGGTGCCGGAGCCGGGCCCGGACCAGGTGCTGGTCCGCACCATCTACCTGTCCATGGACCCGTCCAACCGGATCTGGATGCAGCAGGCCAGCTACATCCCCGCGGTACCGCTGGGCGAACCGATGTGGGGCGTGATCCTGGGCGAGGTGGTGGAGAGCCGCAATCCCCGCTTCCGGCCGGGCGATCTGGTCACCGGCATGGGCGCCTGGGCCGACTACTGCCTGAGCGACGGCAAGGGGCTGGGGCCGGTGCCGCGCATTCCCGGCCTGCCGCTCCAGGCCTTCACCGGGGTGCTGGGGCCGACGGGCCTGACCGCCTATTTCGGGCTCTACGACATCGGCCGCCCGCAGCCGGGGGAGACGGTGGTCGTCACCGCCGCGGCCGGCGCCGTCGGCTCCATGGTCGGGCAGTTCGCCAAGCTGCGCGGCTGCCGGGCGGTGGGCATCTGCGGCTCCGACGAGAAGGCGCGCTGGCTGGTGGAGGAGCTGGGCTTCGACGCCGCGCTGAACTACCGCGGCGGCCCGGCCGAGCTGCGCCGCGGCCTGAAGGCGGCCTGCCCGTCCGGCATCGACGTCTATTTCGAGAATGTCGGCGGCTGGATCTCGGAGGTCGCCTACGGTTTCCTCAACCTGCGCGCCCGCATCCCGCTCTGCGGCCTGATCAGCCAGTACAACGCCGCCGAACCGCAGCCGGGGCCCCGCAACATGGACATCCTGCTGGTCCGGCGTTGCCGGATGGAGGGCTTCATCGTCCTGGACTACATGGACCGCGCGGGAGAGATGCTGCGCGAGGTCGGGCCGTGGCTGGCCGACGGGCGGCTGAAGTGGAAGGTGGACGTGGACCACGGCCTGGAGACCGCCCCCCGTTCCCTGCGCAAGCTGTTCAGCGGCGGCAACACCGGCAAGCTGGTGGTGCAGGTGGGCGAGGAGCCGGCCGCCTGATACGGGGCGTCTACTCTTTCGGCTTACCTTGTCCGGTCATGATGCGGTGCCATACTCCCTGCTCCGGGCCGCCCTGCGGGGCGGTGCCGGGTCGGAGCCGGCGTCTTAACGGGACGTTCAGGCCCATGCTCCGATAGTGACGGGCGCGCCCGGTGTGGACGTGCCGTCCGACGGCGGGAACGGATGCTTGAACAGCTTGCCAAGGCGGGGGCCGTCCTCTTTTCCATCGCGGGCATCGCCTATCTGGCGGGCCTCGCCGTAGCCTACTGCGTCGAACGCCTGACCCTGCGCCGGCTGAAGGCGGAAGGGGTGGAGGAGCGCATCCAGCGCGTGCTGAAGCTGATCTCCCGCTTCCAGCACCGGCGGGACCAGATGCTGCCCATGCTGGTCCGCCTGGACGACCAGGTGAAGTCCGCCCGCCGCCGCCATTACATGGTGAACAAGCGCCTCGCCGACCTGGCGGTCAGCCGCTCCCGCCTGCTGCGCGTGCTGGGGGAGGAGGAGGCGTTCGCCCGGGCCGAGCGGCCGGCCCGGCGCTTCATCGCCCATGTCATCAACCGCCATGTCCAGCGTGCCCACCTGGAGCAGAAGGCGCATCCCTTCCTCGCCCCCTCCTGGGGGCGGGCGCAGCAGGTGCATGCCTGGGCCAGCTCCATCGGCGACGCCAAGGTCCTGATCGAGCGGGTCTATCCGCCCTCGGCCGGGTTCGCCGTGATCGACATCTCCGAACCCGACGGGGAGGCCGCGCTCGCCGATCCGGCCGCCAACCTTCAACCGGAGTCCGAACCGCCGGCGGCCGGTTTCCGGGCGGCGGGGCGATGAGCGCCCAGGACGTCGCCGTCTGGCTGGGCGTCATCGCCGGGGTCGGCGCCGCCGCCCAGGTCGCCAGCACGGTGCAGAAGCGGCTCCAGCGGATGCACCAGATGCAGGAGGGGCGGCTGCGCCAGCTCCGCGAGGCGACCCGGCAGCTCCGCGACAAGGCCCGCATCAGCCTGGACCTGAAGCGGGAGGAGCGCGCCATGAGCCGAGAGCTGGCGGAGTTGCAGGCGCAGATCGAATACGGCGACGACACGGTGGCGCGGGAGACCAGCCAGGAGGCGTGGCTCTACATCTTCGATGACCGCTGCAATCCCGGCGACAAGCCCTTCACCGTGGTGGTCAGCCACCCCGATTTCCGCCGCGTCTCGCGCAATGCCCCGGCGGAGGTGGTCGAGTCCTGGCAGGCCGGGCGGCGCTACCTGATGTTCGCCGCGGTGGACAAGCTGGCCCAGGCCAAGGCCAACCAGCGCCACCCGCCGGAGCGGGGGTTCGTTGTCGGTCCCGTCAGTCTCTACGAAGGCAATCTCGACGAGATATGACCCCCCGTCCGCGCCGGACGGCGGGTGGGAATGCCCAGACGCCGCCGGGAGCGGGACAGCCTTTGGCCGCAATCCGGGTGTTGGATGAAGCCTGGGGTGGATGGGCGTGCGCCCCGGCGGTGATCGGCGCGCCCGGGGTCGCACCATGTTCCTTGTCTCCACGCGAACAGCACCGCTGCTGCTGCTGGCGCTCGCCTGCGGGGCCTGCGCCGGCCTCTGGGACCTGACCGCGGCCGCGCTGCACGAAACGCTGGCGATCCTCGCCGTCTCCGCCGCCCTGCTGGCGGCCGCGGCCCCGCCGCGGCGGGCGCCGTTGCTGGCGCTGGCGGTGGCGGCCGGGGTGCTGCTGGCGCATCTCGTCTCGCCGCCGCCGCCGGGCGCGCAACTGGCGCCGCTGGAGCGCGGGCTGATCTCGGCCGCCGTGGCAGCGGTGCCGGCGCTGGCCGGTGCTGCGGCAGGGGCGGGAGCCGCCCGGCTGCTGGCCCGCCGCGGCCGGGCCTGACGGGACGCTCAGGCCGCCCCGGCGCAGGCCGTCACCTCCGACAGCACCCAGGCGCGGAAGGCGCGGATGTCCGGCTCCTGCGCCCGCCGGCGGCTGCTGACGACCCAGAAGGCGTCGCCGGTATCGAACAGAAGGCCGGGGAAGGGGGGGACCAGCCGGCCGGCGGCGATCTCCGGTCCGAAGAAGGCGGGGCAGACCATGGCCACCCCCTGGCCCATCATCGCTGCCTGCCCGCTGAACTGCTGCGTGTCGAACTGGATGCTGGCCGGCAGGTCGGCCGCGTCCACCGGCACGCCGGCCTGCCGGAACCAGCCCAGCCAGAGCCGGCGGTCGTCGGGGTCCACCGTGTCCAGCAGCGGCAGCCGCAGCAGGTCCGCCGGTCCCGCCAGCCCGCCGGCGCGGTGCAGCAGGGCCGGGCTCAGCACCGGCGCCACCGACAGGTCGATCACCTTGTCCGCCGCCAGCCCCGGCCAGTCGCCGCGGCCGTTGCGGATGGCCACGTCGAACTCCCGCTCCAGGTCCACGATGCGCGCGCTGGCATCCAGGCGCACGGCGATCTCCGGGTGCAGCACCTGGAAATGCCCCAGCCGCGGCACCAGCCACTGGCTGGCGAAGGTCTGCAAGGTGCTGATGGACAGCACCGTGCCCGCCCGCCGCTCCGTCAGCCGCTCCACCGCCCCGCCGATGCGCTGGAAGCCGTCGGCCACGGCTTCGGCCAGATCGTGGCCGGCGTCGGTCAGCTCCAGCCGCCGGGTCAGGCGGCGGAACAGGGGCTGGCGCACATGCTCCTCCAGCAGCCGGATCTGGTAGCTGACGGCCGCCTGGGTGACGCCCAGCTCCGCCGCGGCGCGGGTGAAGGACAGGTGCCGCGCCGCGGCCTCGAAGGCGCGGAGCGCGTTCAGCGGGGGCAGGCGGCGGGTCATGGCGGAATCTCCGGGAGCGCCCGGCGCGGGCGTATGCATAAAATCAGCTTTTGCATTCTATCCGGATTTCTCGTTTGTCGTCCATCGGCCGGCCCTGCGAAACTAGCATCAAGGGCCGGCTTCGGCCTCCCGGCCAGCACTGGCACCGGGTATTCCTGTCGAGTGGTGAGGCGATCATGCATAAGCGGACCTGCGCGACCCAGGCGGACTGGGCGACCGCCGAGACGGGCGCCGGCCTGCTCTCGGGAGCTGCGGCCCCGGCCGGCGCCCTCGGCGCCCTGCTGGAAGGGGTGCTGCTCGGGCTGATGCGCAATGCCTGGCATCCCGACCCCCGCGGCGGGGGCGACACCGCCGGCTGCCGGCCGATCGGCTGGGACGGTCCGGGCCACTGCGGCTGAGCTGGGATCGGCCGGGGTGCGGCCCTTCCGGTGCGCGCAGACGACACGCCCAGGGCGGGAACTTCCGCGGGGCTTTCGCAGAACGGTAACATTGGCTAGCCTGGGCTGAAACCTGCGGCCGGCTAACGGCCGTGACAGTGGAGGAAGCCCAAGGATGACCCGTCTTCTGGCGACCACGGCCCTTGCCGTGGTGATGGCGTCGGTGGCCGCCCCGGCCATGGCGCAGCAGCGCAGCTATTCCTCGATCGTCGTCTTCGGCGACAGCCTCAGCGACACGGGCAACCTGCCGGCCCCGCTGCGGCCCGGCGCGCCCTATGTCGGCGGCCGCTTCTCCAACGGACCCGTCTGGGCCGAGCAGCTCGGCACCCTGCGCGGCACGCCGGTGCAGAGCGTGGCCCTGGGCGGCGCCCGCTCCGGCCGGGTGCAGCCCATCGACCTCCAGGTCCAGCTCGACCAGTATCTCGCGGCGCGGCCCCAGCTCAGCGGGGATGCGCTCTACGCCGTCTGGATCGGCGGCAACGACTATCTGGCCTATGCGTCCAACCCCGTGGGCGACCCGTTCCAGGTGGTCGGCACCACGGTGGGCAACACGGTGGCCGGGGCCACCCGGCTGATCCAGGCCGGGGCGCGGAACCTGATCGTGCTGGGCCTGCCCGACCTGGGATCGACGCCCGGCGTGGCCGCGAACGGCCCCGCCGCGGCGGCGCAGGCCAGCCAGATCACGGATGTCCACAACGCCAATCTGCAACAGGCCGTGCGCTCCCTGCGCGCCGGCACCGGCGCCAGCATCACCTATGTGGACATCGGGGCGCTGATCCGGTCCGTGGTGGCGGACCCGGCGGCCTACGGCCTGTCCAACGTGCGGGTGCCCTGCCTGGGGACCAGCGGCCCGACCGGCGCCTGCGCCACGGCGGACGCGGCGGCGGCGACGCTGTTCTTCGACCCGATCCACCCGACCGTGACCGGACACCAGGGCATCGCCCAGTATGTCAACGGCACCTTCGCCGCGCTCTATGATGCGCCGGCGGCCTATGTCGCCACCAGTCAGCTCGGCCTGCGCCTGTTCGAGCTGGCGGCCCAGGGGGTGCAGTCGCGCATGGCCGCGGCCCGCACCGGCCGCGGCGATGTCGGCCTGCTCGGCTCGGCCCAGGCGGGGGCGGACGGGCGCTATGGCCTCTATGCCTTCGGCGGCTATGTGGACGGCGAGCGCGACCGCATCCCCGGCCAGTTCGGCTACGACTACGATGGCTGGAACGTGGGCGCCGGCCTCGACTACCAGGTGGACGATCACCTGCTGGCCGGCATCGCGCTGGGTTATGCCGACGGCTCGCTGGACCTGGAGGGCGGTGCCGGTTCGGCCGACGCGAAGTCCTACAGCGTCCAGATCTACGGCACGGCCGCCTGGGGGCCGTGGTACGCCGACGGCAGCATGGGCTACAGCTACGAGGATTACGGCACCCTGGAGCGGTCCACCCGCTTCGCGCCCTTCCCCAAGGCCGAGGCGGACACGGACGGCAGCACCTACGGCCTGTCGGGCCGGGCGGGCTACGTGATCCAGGCCGGGGGCTTCGGCATCGGGCCGGAGGTCGGCCTGCGGTACCTGAACACCGAAGTCGAGGGCTTCACCGAGGAGGATGCCGGGCCGCTCGCCCTGACCGTGGAGCGCAGCCGGGCGGAATCCCTGATCGGCTCCCTGGGCGTGCAGGCATCCGGCCGTTTCGGCGATGACGGGCTGGCGGTCGTGCCCGCCCTCGGCCTCGCCTACGAGCACGAATTCCTGGGCGACGGCCGCAGCCTCACGGCGCGGCTGGCGAACGGGGAGGTCGGGATGACCGAGGTCGGAGCCGGCGACCGCGGCCGGATCGTGCTGGATGCCGGTGTGACGGTGGAGACGGCGGGCGGCCTGCTGCTCTCCGCCGGGTACAGGGGCGAGCCGTTCGGCGGCAGCGACCGCGAGGACCACGCGGTCGTCGGCCGGGTGCGGATCGGCTTCTGATCCGCAGGCACCCCGGCGCGGAGCGGACCGGGCCTCAGCGCTCCGTCCGCTCCGCCGTCTGGGTCAGGGTGGGCTTCAGGCGCAGCACGGGCACGCCGTCGCGCACCCGGTCCCCCACCCCGACCAGCACGGCGGTGACCGTGCCATCGGTTTCCGCCGTCAGCATGGTCCGGTCCATCAGGGCGCGGGCCTGGTCCAGCGCGGCATGCGCGTCGCGCAGGCGCTGCCGGGCCAGGGCGGCCTCCGCCCGGCGGGCCTCCAGCGTGTCGGCGTCGGCCCGGCCGTCGCGCAGCAGCGCCGCTGTCAGGCGCACCGCACGGGCGGCACGGTCGCAGTCCGCCGCGGCTGCGGCCAGCGCATCCTCGGCGGCGCGGACGGACTGGTAATAGGCGACCGAGTCGAGTTCGAGCAGAAGCTGGCCCTTGCCCACCTGGTCGCCGACGGACACATGCCGCCCGGCAACCGTGCCGGGAACGCGGAAGGCGACCGCCCCTTCCCCTGCGGCGAGGGGCTGCACCACGGCGGTTCCGTCGGGCCGAAGCTCGGCCCGTGCCGCCGGGACAAGGGCGGTGGACGCCAGCAGCAGCGCGCCGGCCAGCAGAAGGCCGGCACCGGCCACGCGCCGCGGGGGCCGCAGGCAGGGCTGCGCAAAAGCGTTGGACGCGACGGCGGGAACGGACATTCTGCCCTCCGGCTTACGCCGCCCGGTCGCACGGGCGGAGACTGCGGTATCAAGGTGCGGGTCGGGGTACGCGCGGGCAGCGCCCGTTGCCCGGGCCCGCACCGCTCTGGTACGCTGGGTACAGTAACTTGAACGCTGATAACTTACCGGACGCAAAACTTATCATCGTTCATATGAGCGTCAAGGGGGAAGCGACAGGTGGTCGCAAGAGCGCATGTGAAGCACGAGGACGGTCCGGGCGGCATCGCTGAAACCGTCGTGGAAACCGTGGCGGATCCGGCCGGGGCCGGTCCCGGCGACGCGGCCGGGGCTGCGGCCGGAAGCCGCCCCTACCGCAAGCGCAAGGGCGAAGGCCATGTCCGGCGGGACGAGATCCTGACCGCGGCCCAGCGCATCTTCATCGAGGACGGTTTCGAGCAGGCGACGATCCGCAAGATCGCCGCGCGGGCCGGCATCTCACCGACCGCCCTCTACCTCTATTTTCCGGACAAGCAGACGATCCTGGAAGAGCTGTGCGAGCAGGCCTTCGCCAAGCTGGTGCAGCGGATGGACGCCATCCTGGCCGGGGGCGGCGGTGCCCTGGACAAGGTGCGCCGGATCATGCGCGCCTACATTGACTTCGGGCTGGAGCATCCCGACGAATACCGCCTGACCTTCATGGTCAAGGCGCTGGGCCGGATGTCGGTGGACCACCGCGATCCCGGCGCCCGCCAGCCTGGTCAGCCGGGCTACAGCGGGCCGCAGGCCTATGCCCGGCTGCGCGACGCCATGGCCGACCTGATCGCAGAGGCCGGGGCGGACGGCCAGGACGTGGATCTGGCGACCGAGGTCATCTGGATGAGCGGGCACGGCCTCGTCTCGCTGATGATCGGCAACTCCCCCCGCTTCCGGGCGCACAAGGAGGAGCTGGTGGAGGCCCTGATCCGGACCCAGCTCTACGGCATCCTGCGGCGCTGACGCTGCGCGCGGCGCGTGACCCCGGAACTGCCGACGGCCGCAGAGGGCACCCCCCTCCGCGGCCGTTCCGCATCCGGGCCTGACCGCCCGCAGACGCCGCCGCGTCAGTGCTGGGCGAAGGTCCGCCTGGAGGCGCGCTCCACCTCCTTCTCGAACAGCCGCGGGAAGCGGCTGTAGAGCAGCGAGGCCACGGCCGGCAGCAGGATCACCGCCCCCACCATGTTGGCCAGGAAGATGAAGGTCAGCAGCACGCCCATGTCCGCCTGGAACTTCAGGTCGGAGAAGGCCCAGGTGGCGGTGCCCACGGCCAGGGTGATGCCGGTGAACAGCACCGAGCTGCCGGTCTCCTGCAAGGTGCGGAAATAGGCATCCGCAAAGCTCAGCCCGTGCTTCAGGTAGGCCTGGAGCCGGTTGAAGATGTAGAGCCCGTAATCCACGCCGATGCCCACGCCCAGCGCCGCCGCCGGCAGGGTGGAGATCTTCAGCCCGATCCCCAGCACCGTCATCAGCGCGTTGCACAGGATCGACACCACGATCAGCGGCAGCACCGTCGCCAGCGAGCCGACCAGCGAGCGGAAGGTGATCAGGCAGAACAGCACCACCGTGGCGTAGACCAGCCCCAGCATGGGCTTCTCCGCCTCGCGCACGGCCTCGTTGGTGGCGGCCATGACGCCGACATTGCCCGTCGCCAGCCGGAATCTCACCTCGTCCGACGGGTTCGCCGTCACATAGCCTTCCACCGCCTGGACGATGCGGTCGATCGTCTCCGCCCGGTGATCCACGGTGTAGATCACGACCGGCATGACCGAGCAGTCGGCATTCAGCAGCCCGGTCGAGGTCTCGATCGGGGTGACGGTCCGCACCAGCACCTGGCTGTTGCGGGGCAGCACCTGCCAGTTCAGGTTCCCCTCGTTCCAGCCGGTGTTGACCCCCTTCATCACCGTGGACAGGGAGAAGGCGGACTGCACCCCCGGCACGTTGCTCATGTGCCAGGTGAAATCGTCGATCTGCCGGATCACGCCATGGTCGATGCAGCCGTTCGCCGGCGCCTCCGCGATCACCTGGATCACGTCGGTGCCGATGCTGAAGCGGTCTACGATCAGGGCGGCGTCCTGGTTGTAGCGGGAGTCCGGCCACAGTTCCGGCACGCCCGCCTCGGTATCGCCGATGGTCATGTCCTTCTGGATGTAGAAGGAGCCGCCCAGCACCAGCAGCGCCGCCAGCACCATGGGCACCGCCCCCTTGGGCGTCGCCAGCACGGCGATGCGCCGCCACAGCGGGTCGAAACGGTCCACCTGCCCGGCGACGCGGGCGCGATAGCGCTCGTCCAGCGGCAGGTAACTCAGCAGCACCGGCAGGATGAACAGATGGGTCAGGATGATGATGACCATGCCCACCGAGGCGGAGACGGCCAGCTCCTGGATCATACGGATCTGGATGATGGCGATGGTGAGGAAGCCCAGCGCGTCCGTCACCAGCGCCGAGGAACCGGGGATCAGCAGGCGCTCGAAGCTGATGCGGGCGGCCGTGTAGGCGTCCGCCCCGCGGCCCATCTCCTGGCTGATGGTGCCGATGTTCTGGACGCCGTGACTGACGGCGATGGCGAAGACCAGGAACGGCACCAGGATGGACAGCGGGTCGATGCCGAAGCCCAGCAGCACCAGCATGCCGAACTGCCAGATCACCGTGGTCAGCGACACCAGCAGCATCACCGCCATCATCATGAACGACCGGCCGTAGCCGTAGACCAGCAGGGCCGTGATGATGAAGGCGATGACGAAGAAGGTGACGACGCTGGAGGCGCCGTCGGCGATGTCGCCGATCGACTTGGCGAAGCCGATGATGTGGATGTCGATCTTGGCGTCGGTGTAGCGGCTGCGGATGGACTCCAGCTTGTCGGCCACGGCCTGGTAGTCCAGCTTCTCGCCCGTGCGCGGGTCGCGCTCGATCAACTGCGCGCTGACCAGGGCGGCGTCGAACTTCTCCCCCACCAGCCGGCCGACCGTGCCCGACTTCAGCACGTTCTCCCGCACGACGGGCATCCACTCCTCGGTCGGCTGGAACTCCGCCGGGATGACGTTGCCGCCGGAAAAGCCCTCCGACGTGATCTCCACGAAGCGCACGTTGGGCGTGAAGATGCTGGTCACGCTGGCCCGGTCCACGCCGGGGATGAAGAACACCTCGTCGGTGACCTTCTTCAGCCGCTCCATGAAGTCGGGGGTGTAGATGTCGCCCTCGTCCACCGACAGGGCGACGACGATGCGGTTCGCGCCGCCGAACTCCTGCTGGTAGGTGAGGAAGGTGTCCATGTAGGGGTGGTCGATCGGCAGCATCTTCTCGAAGCCGGCATCGACCCGGAGCTTGGCGGCGTTCCAGCCCATGAAGAGGGTGGCCAGCGCGAACAGGACCAGGAGCAGTGCCCGGTTCCGGAACACGAGCCCTTCGAGGTTCTGGAGGAACGGTGTGGACATGGCGAGGCGTCTTTCCGGGAACCGGGCGTCAGGGGGGCGGCGGGCGGCGCGGCATCAGTGGGCCGCCGCGGGCGGGCCGGTCATCAGCACGCCGTCCTGCCCGAACAGGATCAGGCTCCCGTCCGGCGCCTCGATGGCTTCGGCCAGGGCGATGCGGTCGGGCCGCTGCTCCAGGACGAAGCTGCGGCCCTGGTCGGTGCTGGTCAGCACGATGCCCTGCATCCCCACCAGCACCACGCGCCCGTCCGACAGCCGCGCGCCGCCCAGCAGCCCGGCGGTGGAGCGGTTCTCCACCGCGGTCCAGGTCGCGCCGGCATCCGTGCTGCGGTAGATGTTGCCCTGCAAGCCGTAGACGAGCACCGTCTCCGGCCCCAGCGCCAGCGCGCCGAAGTAGGATCCCTCGTAGGGTGTCTGCACGGTCTCCCAGGTCCGGCCGCGGTCACGGCTGACATGGGCCAGGCCGAACTCCCCCGCGATCAGCCGCAGGTCGGGCGTGGGGGCGATGATGGCGTTCAGGTGGTAGTCATCCTCCTCGATCCGGCGCCGGGTCCAGGTGCGGCCCCCGTCGTCGGTTTCCAGGAACAGGCCGTAGGCGCCTACGGCGATGCCGTGCGCCGGGTCGTCGAACAGCACGTCCATCAGCGGCTGCTCCCAGTCCGGGGCGGCATGCTGGAGGGTCCAGCTCTCGCCGCCGTCGGCGGTGTGCAGGATCACGCTGTCATGCCCGACGGCCCAGCCGTTGCGGGCATCCGCGAAGAAGACGCCGGTCAGGGTGGAATCAGCCGGGACCGGCACCTGCCGCCAGGTCCTGCCGTTATCGTCGGACAACAGGATGTGCCCGCGCTGGCCGACGGCGACCAGCCGGTCGCCGGCGCGCGCGGCGTCCAGCAGCAGCGACCGGACGGCCAGCGGGGCCAGCGTCGCGGGCTTGATGCCGTCGGTCTGGAGCGGCGGGGCAGCGGCAGAGGGGTCCTGCCTGGCCAGGGAGGGCATGGCGATGGCCAGGGCGAAGGCTGCGGCGGCCAGGGCCGCCGGGGCGCGGAATGGGGTCATGGCACCCGGTTCTTCCTACGAAGGAAAAGGGCCGGCCAGTTGCCCGGCCGGCCCGTCGGCAGCGCGGATCAGCGCACTCCCGCCCGCCGGAGGGAGTCCGGGGCGAAGTCCGCCGCCGTGTAGTCCTGGTCGAAGCGGTAGGGCGGCTCCTGATTGTCGAAGCCGTTGCAGGTGTAGCGCCCCGACGGCAGGTCGTAGGTGCATTCCAGCGTCGTGTTGTAGCCCGGCAGATTGTAGTAGTTGATGCCGTGGCTTTCGCTCACGCGCCAGATCTGGTCGCGGCTGTCGTAATTGTCGGCCGCCAGGATCAGCCAGCTGTCCTCGTCGATGTAGAAGCGACGCTTGGCATAGACATGGCTGGTGCCGGGCCGCACCGTGCCCTCGACGATCCAGACCCGGTGCAGCTCATAGCGGGTCAGATCCTGGTCGATGTGGCGCGGCTTGATGATCTGGTCGTAGCGCAGATCGCCGCTGTGCAGCTTGTAGGAGTTGTACGGCACGTACATCTCCTTCCGGCCGACCAGCGTCCAGTCGTAGCGGTCGGGCGACCCGTTGAAGACGTCGAGCTGGTCGTTGGTGCGCAGACCGTCCGACGCCGTGCCCGGGTTGTCGTAGGCAACGTTCGGGGCGCGGCGGACGCGGCGCTGGCCGGGATTGTAGGTCCAGGCCGAGCGCGGTTCCTCCACCTGGTTGATGGTGTCGTGGACCAGCAGGATTTCGCCTGCCAGCCGCGCCGGCGCCACCACTTCCTGGAGGAAGAACAGGGCCAGGTTGCCGTCCGCCCCCTCCGGACGGGAGTACAGGTACTTCACCTTCTCCGTCAGGGTGATCATGTTGAAGGCGCCGTTGGCCTGCGGATTCGCCTGGCCGTACTGGCGGAACACGTTCAGGCCGCGCCAGCGCAGCAGGTGGTTCCAGACCGCCTCGACGCCTTCCTTCGGGATCGGGAAGGGAATGCCGGTCTTCGCCTCCAGCACGCCGTTCCCACCGGGGGCCAGCTTCGCCGTCTCGGCGTTCTTCGCGGTGGCGTCATAGATGAACTGCGGCGCCGAGGCGCTGCGGCGCGTCGGGTAGACCGGCAGCTTGTAGGTGTCCGGATAGGTCTTGAGCAGGACCTTCAGGCCCTCGGGCAGCTTGTCCGCATACTTGTCCATGTTCGCCGAGGTGATGGTGAACAGGGGCTTGTCGTCCGCGAACGGGTCGATGTGCTGCCTGCCGGGGTCATAGCCCGGGGGCGGGGCGGTGATGCCGCCCGTCCATTCCGGGATGCTGCCGTCGGCATTGCCGGCCTTGATCGCCCCCATGGGGGTGAGCGTCTTGCCGAGGTCCGATGCGGTCTGCGCCTGTGCCGGCAGGGCCAGGGTGATGGCCAGCGCACCGCCGAGCAGCGCGGCCTTAACGCGATTCATGAGGTTTCCTCCTTTTAGTCGATCCTTCCTGGCTCTTTGCCGGCCTTTAGAAGGAGTACTTGATACTCATCGAAACGAAGTCACGGTCACGGATCAGGTTGCGCTGCCCGGCACCGAAGAAGGTCGAGTAGCTGATGTCCGCGGTCCACTTCTCCAGATAGAGCGCGCGCAGGCCGAAGCTCAGCGCCTTGCGCCCTTCGACGAAGTTGCCGATCGGGCCCGGCGTCACGCCGTTGACGTCGTGCTGCCAGGAGATGGAGGGCGACAGGTTCACGCCCGAGAACGCGTTCAGGTAGTCGAAGCGCGCCGTCATCCGGTAGCCCCAGGAGAACCGGGTGGCGAAGCCATCCTCCACCGCCGGGCCGGGGGCGGCGCCGCCCGCACCGGACTCCGCGAAGGCCGGGATGTAGGAACGGTCGGTGCCCGGCCCGTCCAGGCGGTACTCGTCCGCCCCCGGGAAGCCATGGACATAGTTGAAGCCGAACTCACCCAGCAGCACCCACTGGTCGGCGCCGACCATGGGGCTGAACGCCTTGGTCGCCGTGAACTGGAACTGCGAGATGTCGAAGAACTCGTAGCCCTTCAGCGTGCTGCCGAAGAAACGGCTGGCGCTGGCCACGGGGTCGTTCAGGTCGATGCCGCCCAGCCGCTGGATCAGCGGATACTGGTTGAACAGGGCGGCCGCCTGCCGCGCACCGGCCAGCGCCCCCGCCTGGGCCCCGGCCTGCAAGGCCGCGGCGTAGGTGGCGGGGCCGCCCTGCGCGGCGATGGCCGCCTGGACCTGACCCTGCACCGCGCCCGGCAGGCTGGTGAAGGAGGTGCCGACGAGCGACGGGGCCGCCACCGCCAGCACCCGGTTCACCGCCGCCTGATACTGCGTCTGCGCCGCGGCCTGCCCGGCCGCCTGCCCGGAGGAGGCACCGCCCAGCACCGCGGGCGCGGCGAAGGTGGACTGCAACAGCTCGACATCGTCCAACGCCAGCGGCTGGTCCTTGCGGAACGAGTATTCCGCCTGGAAGGAGATGCCGGCGGGCAGGGTCGTGTTCAGGCTCAGGCCGAAGAGCTGGATGTCCTCCGGATAGACCAGCCGGTAGCCGCTGGCCTCGGAGAAGGGCGCGCCCTGCGGGTTGGCGGCGAAACGGTAGAAGTCGGACTGGGTGCCGACGATCGTCTCCAGCACCGGCAGGCGGGAATGGTAGTTGATGTAGTAGGCGCCGAACTCGGTGTTGCCCAGATCCGGCGAGAAGTAGCGCGCGGCGAAACCGAACTGGCCACTGTCGCTCGGCTGGTCGTCCTCCAGCCGCGGCACGCGCGAGCCGACGGAGGCCGCCGCGTTCACGACCGAGCGGTCGATGTCCGGGATCAGCGGATTGCCGAAGCCCAGCAGCAGGTAGCGCGCGCCCGGCGAGCCGGAGTCGGTGGTGCTGAAGAAGCTGTTGGCGGCTTCCGGCTCCGTCTGGTCCCACTTGAACTGGTAGAAGGCTTCCAGGCTGAAGTTCTGGCCGAGGCTGACGGAGACGTCGGCGATCGGCACCGGCAGGAAGGACTCCTTCAGCTCCGAGCCCGGGATGCGCAGGGCGGAGACGTCGATCGGGTTGATCGTGTTGATGCCGTTGGCGATGAAGGTGCTCTCGCCCCAGCTCAGCACCTGGTTGCCCAGGCGGACGTCAAGGCCGGCATCGTCGCCCAGGCTGAAATTGCCGTAGACCAGCGCATCCAGCAGCTTGAAGTCGCGCCCGACGCGCTCCACCGCCTCGCCGTCCAGCGGGAAGCGGCCGGTGCGGGCGAAGTCCGTGCTGTCCTTGTCGGCGTTGACGACGTCGTAGAAGTAGGTGGCGCGCACGAAGGCGCCCAGATTCCGGTAGTTCAGCTTCAGCTCGTGCAGGGCACGGCCGGTCAGCGAGACAAGGCCCTTGTCGTAGTTCAGGTTGCCGTTGTCGCCATTGTGCGAGTTGAAGGTGCCGCCGTTGACCCGCGCGATGATGCTTTCGTCGCGGTCCTGCACGCGGAACAGCGCGCCCAGGGTCAGGGTCGTGTCGAAGCTGCCGGTCAGCTCGCCGCGGTTGAACTGCACCGCCTGCGCGCTGCCCGCCGCCAGCAGCGGGGCCAGCAGGGCCGCGGCACTGGCGCCGGCCAGCATGCGGCGGTTGAGCCTGCGACGATGTGGACGGATTTCGGGCGTGATCGTGCGTGCCATGGCGTTTCCTCCTCGCTCCACGTTTCTCTTTTTCGCCCGCGTTTATTGGGGGCGCCGGAACGGAGGCAGCCCGATTTGCGGGAATTTCAAGGCTGTAGCAGTAAAGGCTGGCGTGCGCCTGCGTCAAGGTCTCTATGCCCGGAATGCAGGGCTCCGACCCTGCCGAACAGGGTTCCGGAGCGTCCTTGAAAAGTCTGTCCGCACTGTGGATGCCAGCCGGCTGCCCCGTAAGTCCTTGATTCAAGGCTCCGTTGCATAAAGGGACCGGGTCAGCCGGAGACCCGGCCCGGCGATCCGCCGGCAACCGGGCCGCAACCGGGGCCGAGTCGGGGAGAGGCGGCGGGGCGCGCGCTGCCCCGTCGGCGGCAGGGGGTCAGCCCGCGGCCTTGTTGCGCGCTGGCCGCAGGCAGCGGGCCTCCAGTTCGGCCGCCGGGACGGGAAAGCCGATGAGGAAGCCCTGCGCCTCGTGGCAGCGGTGCCGGCGCAGGAAGTCGAGCTGCGCCTGCGTCTCTATCCCCTCCGCCACCACGGTCAGGCCGAGCTGCCGGCCCATGGCGATGATGGTGGCGGCGATGGCCGCGGTGTCGGCGTTGCTGGGCGCCTCGCTGACGAAGGAGCGGTCCACCTTCAGGGTCGTGATCGGCAGCCGGCGGAGGTAGGACAGCGAAGAGTAGCCCGTGCCGAAATCGTCCACGGCGATGCGGATGCCGCGACCGCGCAGCTCCGACAGGCCGTCGGCGATGAAGGCCATGTTGGACATCATGGCCGTCTCGGTGATCTCCAGCTCCAGCAGGTCGGGCCGCACGCCGTACTCGTCCAGCAGGGACTGGATGCGCTCGGCGAAGTGGCTGGAGGTGATCTGGCGGACGGAGACGTTGACGGCGACGGGCAGCGGCTCCAGTCCGGCGCGCTCCCAGCGCTTGATCTGCTCCAGCGCGGCACGCAGCACCCAGTCGCCGACGGCCAGGATCATGCCCGTCTCCTCCGCCACCGGGATGAAGGTGGAGGGGGGGATCATGCCCATCTCCGGATGGCGCCAGCGCAGCAGCGCCTCCACGCCCACCGTCTCCATCGTCTCCAGGCTGGCTTTGGGCTGGTAGTACAGTTCGAACTGGCCCTGTTCGATCGCCTCACGCAGGGCGTGCTCCAGCGACAGCCGCGCCACGGCCGCCTCGTTCATCTCCGGCGTGAAGAAGCGGTAGCCGTTGCCGCCGGAGGACTTGGCGGTGTGCATGGCGGTATCGGCGTCGCGCAGCAGGGCACTGATGTCGGTGGCATCGCCGGGGAACAGCGTGATGCCGATGGAGCAGGTGATGAAGAGCTGCTGCCCGTCCAGCCCGAAGGGCTGTGACAGGCCGGCCAGCACCGTCTCGGCCACGCGGGCGGCCATCTGTGGATCGGGCAGGTCCTCGGCGATGATCAGGAACTCGTCCGCCCCCAGCCGGCCGATGGTGTCGGCCGGGCGGACCGAGCTGGCCAGCCGCTGCGAGATGGCGCGCAGCAGCTTGTCCCCGACCTGATGGCCCAGGCTGTCGTTGACCAGCTTGAAGCGGTCCAGGTCCAGCAGCAGCACCGCGACCGAGTTGCCCTTGCGTTCAGCCTGGTCCGCGGCATGCTGGAGCCTGTCCTGCAACAGGGTGCGGTTCGGCAGCCCGGTCAGCGGGTCGTGGGTGCTGACATACATGAGCTGCTCTTCGAACCGCTTGCGGTCCGTGACGTCCGTCATGGTTCCGGTGATCCGCACGGGGCGGCCCCGGTCGTCCCGGATCGCCTGTCCGCGCGCCTCGATCCAGATCAGGGAGCCGTCGCGGTGGCGCAGCCGGTAGAAGGCATGGTAGTCGCCGGACTCCCCGGACAGGTAGCGCTCGATCTGCGCCAGGGCCGCGGGCCGGTCCTCGGGGTGCAGGATCTCCCGGAACAGCAGATCTGCCTGCCCCGGCGGGCTGCCCTCATAGCCCAGCATCTCGATGAATTCCGGGCTCCACCAGAAGATGCCGTGGGCATAGTCCACGTCGAACACGCCCGAGCGGGTGGCGCGCACGGCCAGCTTCAGCCGCTCCTCGCTGTCGCGCAGGGCCTGCTCGGCCTGTTTGCGCTGGGTGATGTCCTGCACCACGCAGATGGCCGTGCGACGGTCGCCCAGCCACATCTGGCTGACGCCGAAGGCCATGCTGAAGACGACGTTCCGGCTGGTGCGGCCCTGGATCTCCGACCAGGTCTCGCGCCGCCGACCCTCCCCGCTCTGGCGCAGGCAGGCCATCAGCGCCATCGCCACGCGGGTCCAGTCGGCCTCGTCGATCAGGGTGACGAAAGGCTTGCCCACCACATCGTCCGCGGCATAGCCGAACAGCTCCAGCGCCGCCCGGTTCATCGTCTCGATCCGCAGATCCTCGTCCAGCGTGATGATGCCGTCGGCGACGTTGTCCATGATCCCGGACAGCCGCGTCTCACGCTCGCGCAGGGCGGCCTCCGCCCGCCGGCGTTCGACCAGCGAGCGGTCGAACTGGGTCAGCAGGTCGTTGGTGATGCCGGCCAGCAGGCCCAGCTCGTCGTCGGCATGGTGCGGCGGCACCGTCAGCGGCCGGCCGGCGGGCTGGGCCGGATCGACCTCGGCGATGGCGCCCGCCAGCCGCAGGAAGGGCTTGGTGATGCTGAGATAGAGCATCACCGCCAGCGCCGTCGCCAGCCCCAGCATCCACAGCGCGCTGGTGGCCAGCACCAGCTCCGCCCGGCGGAAGAAGTCGGCGGCGATGACGTAGCGGTCGATGCTGACCCGCAGCTCGCCCACCCGCAGCTCCTCGGCCCGGCGGACGACCAGCGGGATGGCGAAGGTCTTCTCGTGCGGCAGCAGCAGCTCCGCCAGCCATTTCAGCCGGCCCTCGGTGGGCAACCGCTCCTTGGAGGCCAGGACATTGCCCAGATCCTCGTGGATCGCGGCGCGGTAGACCGGCCGGTAGGCGAACAGCCCGGTGATGACCCGCTCCGCCAGCGCCTGGTCGAAGGAATAGGCAGCCTCGGCCGCCGGTTCTTCCAGCGTGGACAGGACCTGCTTCACGAGCTGGTCCGTCTGTTTCTCCATGTCCAGCAGGTCCAGCGCGATCTGCACCGAACTGAGGAACAGGCCCAGCACCAGGGTGAAGACCAGGGTGTTGCGGGCCTGCTTGTAGGACAGGCGCTTGCGCAGCGGGATCTTCATCATGGGGGGCGCCGGCGGCATGGGGGGCGCCGGCTGCGGCTCCCCTGCGCCCGGGCCGACACACTCCTCCCCCGGCGACGGCGGATTACCGCCGTCCTGCCTTCCCGCAGGAAAAGAAGCGTCCGATGCCCGCACCGTGCTGTGACCTGTCCCCCGTGTGCGTCCTGAAGACTAGACTGCCATCGTCGGTTTGGACATGACAATCGTGTTAACCGGTTCGAGCGGAGCAGGGCGACGCGCCGGCGCAGGGGGACGGCGCAGGTAACCGTCGCGCACCGCGCGGCCGTTTGCTAGGAGAGCGGAAGAGCTGAGCGGAGGAGTGGTTTGGCACGAGGTATCCTGGGCGAGATCGAGGGGGCGGGCCAGCGCGCGGCCGACGGGCTGGCGCAGGTCTTCGCGCGCCTGTCGGGCGGCGACCTCCGGTTGGGCGTGACCGGCCTGCGCCGGTCGGGCAAGACCGTCTTCGTCACCTCCCTGCTGCACAACCTGCTGACGGCCGGGCGGCTGCCCTTCCTGGACGTGATGTCCCAGGGCCGCTTCATCGCCTCCCGCCTCCAGCCGCAGCCCGATCCCGCCGTGCCCCGATTCGATTTCGAGGGCCGTCTGGCCGAGCTGACGGCCGAACTGCCGCGCTGGCCGGAGAACACCAAGGCCGTCAGCGAGATCCGTATCGCCCTGCGGTTCCGCCCGGTCGGGCTGATGCGGCGCAACCTGGGCGGCATCGCCACGCTGAACCTGGACATCGTGGACTATCCCGGCGAATGGCTGCTGGACCTGCCGATGCTGGGCCAGGGCTTCGCCGAGTGGTCGCGGCAGACGCTGGACCTGTCGCTGCGGCCGCCCCGCGACGAACTGTCCCGGCGCTGGCGTGAGTATCTGCGCGGCGTCGATGCCACGGCCGACGCGGACGAGGCGGTCGCCCGCCGGCTGGCCGCGCTCTACACCGACTATCTGAAGGCCTGCCGGGCCAGCAGCGTCGGCCTCAGCCTCGTGCAGCCCGGCCGCTTCGTCGAGCCGGGGGAGATGGAGGGGGCCCCGGTGCTGACCTTCTGCCCCCTGCCGCCGCAGGAGGCCGCGCCCCCGGACTCCCTCTACGCCCTGATGGCCGAGCGGTTCGAGGGCTACAAGGAGAAGGTGGTCCGCCGCTTCTTCCGCGATCATTTCGGCCGGCTGGACCGGCAGATCGTGCTGGTGGACGTGCTTTCCGCTCTCAATGCCGGGGCGCCGGGGCTGGAGGACCTGCACCAGTCGCTCGCGGCGACGCTGGAGAGCTTCCGCCACGGCCGCACCGGCTGGCTGAACTGGCTGGGCGGCTCGCGCATCGAGAAGGTGCTGTTCGCCGCCACCAAGGCCGACCATGTCGCCGCCAGCCAGCACGGCAACCTGCGTTCGCTGCTGGAGAGTTTCCTGTCCGGCTCGCTCAATTCCGTGCGCTATACAGGCGCCGCGGTGGACACCATGGCCATCGCCTCGGTGAAGTGTACCGAGACCGTGCTGACCGAGTACCGTGGACGGCCGCTCGCCTGCGTGCAGGGGGTGCCGGCCGGCCGCACCGAACAGGCGGTGATCTTCCCCGGGGAGATCCCGGCCAGCCACCACGATGTCGGACCGACGGGGGAGGGGCGCTTCAACTTCCTGCCCTTCCTGCCGCCGCAGGGGCTGGGCCGCGACGGCCGCGGCCTGCCCAACATCCGGATCGATCAGGCACTCCAGTTCCTCGTGGGGGATCGCCTCGCATGACTTTGCGGACAGACGAGACAACGCGGACGCCCTGGGTTCCGCCCATGGAGTTCGACCCCGCGCGGGCGATGCCGGCGCCGCTCGACCAGCGCGACGCGCCGACGCCGCTGGCGGGAGAGCTGCTGCCGCCGCCGACGCCGAACCCGCGGCGCTTCGCCGCCCGCGCCCTGGTCTTCTCGCTGGCCGGCCTGGTCGTCGCCGCCATCGGCATCGACACGGCGGACCTGGTGATCCGCGCCTTCGCCGTCTCGCCCTGGATGGGCGGGGTGCTGTGCGGGCTGGTGGCGGTGGCGGCCGGTGCGCTGGGCATGATGGCCGGCCGCGAATGGCGGGCCTTCTCCCGCCTTGCCAAGGTGGACGGGCTGCGCCAGCGGGCGGCGGCGCTGCGCGCCAAGGCCGGCCACGGCAAGGCGCAGCCGGTGGCGCGGCAGGTGCTCGCCCTCTATGTCGGCCGGCCCGAGCTGGAACGCGCGCGGGAGGCCTACCGCACCTCCGTCACCGACGCTCACGACGACCGCGAGGTGCTGGACCTGGCCGAGCGCACGCTGCTCACGCCGATCGACCAGACCGCCTACCGGCTGGTCGTGCGCGCATCGCGCGACGTGGCGCTGGGCACGGCGCTCAGCCCCGCCGCCCTGCTCGACGCCGCCCTGGTGATCTGGCGCAACGCCAGACTGGTGCGCGAGGTCGCCAGCCTCTACGGCGCCCGGCCCGGCCTGTTCGGCTCCGCCCGGCTGCTGCGCCGGATGGCGGAGAACATCGCCATCGCCGGCGTGGCCGAGTCCGGCGACAGCATCGCCGTGGACGCGCTGGGCGGCACGGTGGCGGCGGCCCTGTCCGCCCGCATCGGCCAGGGCGTCATCAACGGCCTGCTGACGGCGCGCATCGGTCTCACGGCCATGCATCTCTGCCGGCCGCTGCCCTTCGCCCCGGAGCGGCGTCCCCGTCTGGCGGAAATCCGCAAGGAGCTGCTGCGCCTGCCCAAGGAAGTGCTGTAGCCTCGGCAGTCGGGATGGCGCCCGGCGGTGGCGGGCGCGTGAGGGGAGAGGCCATGCGCATCCTGTTCCTCGGCGCCGGGGCGACCGGCGGCTATTTCGGCGGACGCCTGATGGAGGCGGGGGCCGACGTCACCTTCCTGGTGCGGCCCCGGCGGCTGGCGCAGCTCCGCGAGAACGGGCTGGTGGTGGAGAGCCCGGCCGGCAACATCCGCCTGCCGGCGCAGACCATCAGCAAGGCCCGGCCCGGCTACGACCTCGTCGTGCTGACCTCCAAGGCCTACGACCTGGACGGCGCCATCGAGGCGATCCGGCCCGCGATGGAGCCGCACACGCTGGTGATGCCGCTGCTCAACGGGCTGAACCACATCGACCTGCTGGATGCCGCCTTCGGCCGGGAGCGAGTGCTGGGCGGCATGTGCCACATCCCGATCACGCTGGAGCCGGACGGCACCATCCGCCATCTGTCGCCGGTCCACCGGCTGGCCTTCGGCGCCCGCTCGCCCGGGCAGGAGGCCATGGTCGGGCGGCTGGCCGAGGCGTTCCGCCCGACCCCGGTGGACTGGCGGCGCAGCGATGCCATCATGCAGGACCTGTGGGAGAAGTTCGTCTTCCTGGCGACGCTGGCGGGCGCCACCTGCCTGATGCGCGCGCCGGTCCGCGCCATCGTCTCCCAGCCCGGCGGGGAGGGTTTCCTGCGCGCCCTATTCGCGGAGGCGCAGGCCACCGCCCTGGCGGAAGGGCATCCGCCCTCGCCCGCCTCGGTGACGGACAGCCTGGACCAGCTCACCGACAAGGACAGCGCGCTGACCGCCTCCATGATGCGCGACGTGGTCCGCGGCCACCGGGTGGAAGGGGAGCACATCATCGGCGACATGGTCCGCCGCGGCGAACGCCACGGCCTCTCCATGACGCTGATGTCGCTGGCCCTGCTGCACCTGCGCGCCTACGAGGCCGAGCGGCTCCGCCGCGCCGGCTGAGAGGGCCGCGGGGGAGACGGGGGCGGGCGCGTCAGGCCAGCAGCCCGTTCAGCACGTACAGCAGCCCGCCGATCATGGCGCCCAGGATGGTGCCGTTGATCCGGATGTACTGGAGATCCTTGCCGACCCGCACCTCCATCCGGCGGGTGAACTCGTCCAGGTCCTGACCGCGCAGGGTTTCGGAGATGAAGTCGCGGATGCGCTCGCGCCAGCGCGGGATGGCGGCGACGAAGGCATCCTCCACCGAGCGGTTGACGCGGCCGCGCAGCTCGGCATCGTCGAGCTGGCTGGCGAGCGAGGCGACGGCCGCCTCGACCACGCCGCGGATGCGGCTGTCCGGCCCTTCCAGATCGTCCACCACCAGCCGGCGCAGGGTCGATACCGCCTTGTCCAGCAACTGGCTGAAGCTGGTGTCCTGAAGCGCCATCCGGACGACGCGCGTCAGCCGCTCGCCCAGCGGGCCGCCGCGCTCCACCTCGTCGGGCAGCTCGCGCAGCCAGCGGCGTAGGTCGCGGCCCACGTCGGAATGGGGGCTGCGCAGATCGAACAGGTGGTCGATCGCGGCATCGGCCAGATTGCCGGCGACGCGGCGGTCCACGGCACGGGGGATCCACCAGCGCGAGCGCGCCTCCACCGCCTCCTGCAACCAGTCGCGGCGGTCCTGCACCATGCCGACCAGCCGGTCGGACAGTTCGGTCAGCAGCGCCTCCAGCGCATCGCTCTCGACCACCGCGCGCAGCACCCGGGCCAGCGGCCGGCGCAGGTCCACCCCGCCCAGCGCCTCCTGCAAGGCACGGGTCAAGGTGCCGCGGATGGCGGCCTCGCCGTCGCCGCGCACCAGCCCCGGCAGCAGCCGCACCACCACGTCCACGACGCGGGCGCGGCTCTGCCCGTCGTGCAGCATCCGGGCGATGCGGTCCGCCAGATCCATGCGGTGGAGCTGCTCCACCAGCATGCCGGGCTCCAGGAACTCGCGGTCGATGTAGGCGGCGATGCCGTCGGCGATGCGGTCGCGGTTCTTCGGCACCAGGGCGGTGTGCGGGATCGGCAGGCCCAGCGGCCGGCGGAACAGGGCGGTCACGGCGAACCAGTCGGCCAGCCCGCCGACCATGCCGGCCTCCGCCACGGCGCGCAGGGGATGCACCGCCTCCGGCGGCAGCGGAGCAAAGTGGGAGGCCGCCCAGCCGGCGGCCGCCACGCCCAGGGCGGACCCGGCCAGCAGCCGGTAGCGCGCCAGCTCCGTCTCCCGTTCACGCAGCGCCTGATCATCCCCGGTCCGCATCCGTCGTCCCCGTCATGGTCGCACCGCTTCCCAACGCTATCCCGCCGCCGCGCGGCGTCCGTCCAGGATTTACCGAGGTGTTACAAAGCGAAAAGCCCGGGTAACGCGATTTCCCCTAGAACGGCGCCTGGACATGGGCCGACCGCGTCCCCCGGCCGTTTCCGGGGTACGCCGGTCCTGTGACGGCGATCCCGCGGGCGGGGATTTTTCCCTTTCCACCGTCGGCGGGGACTGGACCCGGCGGCTGCGGCCGCCGGGTTTCCTTTTTCTGCCCGGCATCCTTCCGACCCGTCCCTCCAGGAACTTCACCCGGCCGCCCCGGTTGAACCGCAGCCCTCCACGGCGGGGGGCGCGCAAGCCAGGGAGATCGTCCATGCAGATCCGGGACATCATGACGAAGGACGTGGAGCTGGTGAACCCCGGCACCACCCTGAAGGAGGCCGCGCGGAAGATGCGCGACGCCGACACCGGGTTCCTGCCGGTCGGCGAGAACGACCGTCTGGTCGGCACCGTCACCGACCGCGACATCACCGTGCGCTGCGTGGCAGAGGGGGCGGACCCGAACAGCGCCGCCGTCCGCGACGCCATGACGGACGAGCTGGTCTTCGTCTTCGACGACCAGGACAGCAGCGAGGCGGCCCAGCTCATGTCCGAACGCTCCGTCCGCCGCCTGCCCGTGCTGAACCGCGACAAGCGGCTGGTCGGCGTCGTCTCCCTGGGCGACGTGGCGGCCAGGGGCCGGGACGAGGACGTGGTCGGGCTGACCCACGGCGACATCGCCAAGGCTCCCCCCAACGGCTGAGGCCCGCCGGGGCGGGGGGTCAGGGGGGGCGGAGCGAGGACTGCCGGGGCGGGGGGTCAGGTCCCGCCCCCGCCCTCCAGCGGCTGGTGCCGGTGGACGTCGTAGTCGGGCGCGGCCTCGACACGGGACCGGGGGACCGAGACGCCGGCGCGGTTCTCCGCCCACTCGATGGTGCTGATCCAGCCGGTATCGATCACCACCTTGCGGCCGGGCAGCCAGGTGCCCGTATCCACCACCACCCGGCGCACCGTCCAGCGGTCGGTGTCCAGCAGCAGGCTGTCGATGCTGCCGATGTCGCCGTCCGTCGCGGTCAGGGTATAGCCCGCCAGTTCCCGCGTGCTGCGCAGGTGCGGATCCCCGTCCGGCCCCGTCGTTTCCGTCCCCGTCGTTTCCGTCGCGCCAATCTCCGCCGGGGGCCCGTCGCCGTCCTCCCCTGGCGGCCCGCCCGCGCCGGGGGGCAGGGGGGCGGCCGGCGGGATGCCCAGGCCGGGGGCAAGCCCGGCCGCCATCCCCGCCGCCCCGCCGACGGACCCGCCGATGGTCCAGTAGGGGGCCCAGCCGTAGTAGCGGTGCAGCAACGCCTCCTGCTGGCGGTTGACCGGACGGTCCGTCTCGATGCTGGGGCTGGACTCCACCTGCGCCATGGTCAGGGCGACCTCGATCTCCTTCGCTCCGGCGTCGGGCACGCCCAGGACCGACGGCACGATCAGCACCCGCCGGCCGAACAGGAACGATCCCGTGTCCACCACCAGATAGCGCACGGTCCAGTCGCGGTCCTCGAACAGCAGGTCATGGACCCGGCCGATGCTGCCGTCGGCCGCGCGCAGCGTGTAGCCCTTCAGCGTGTCGAAGTTCCAGATCATCCCCCGCCTCCCGTGTCGGCCCGCCGGGCCTTGCCCCAGAGCCAACCGGGCAGGGCCGGAGCGGTTCCCCGGGCGCCGGCATGGCGCACGCATGCCGGTCCCGCCCCTTCCGGCCTTCCCCGAGGCGGCGTGGACGCGCTACATCCGTAGGATCGGGTTGGTGGAACGGGAGGAGCCCGCGATGCTGCGCGCCTACCGGGTGGTCGAGGGCCGGAACGAACGGCTGGAGGGCGCCGTCGCCCAGGATGTCCTGGTGTCGTCCGCCTGGATCGACCTGTTCTCCCCGACGCCGCAGGAACTGGCCCTGGTGCAGGACGCCTTCGGGCTGGAACTGCCGACGCGGGAGGAGATGCGGGCGATCGAGCTGTCCAGCCGTGTCTACCGCGAGGCCGGCGGCGTGTTCCTGACGGCCACCGTGCTCTGCCGCGCCGACGCGCCCGTGCCGGAGACGATGGACGTCACCTTCGTGCTGACGGGGCGCTCCCTGATCACGCTGCGGTTCGACGATCCCAAGCCCTTCTACGGCTTCCACAATCAGGTCCAGAAGCAGGGCATCCGGCTGGACACCGGTATCGTCGCCTTCGTGCAGTTGCTGGAAGCCATCCTGGACCGCATCGCCGATGTGCTGGAGGGGACGGCGCGCGACCTCAATACCGTGGCGCAGCATCTCCTGCTCCAGGGCGACGACCGGGCGCGGCTGTCCTCTGAGCTTCAGGCCGACCTGCTGCGCCGGATCGCCCGTGGCCACGACGTCACGGCCAAGGCGCGCGAGAGCCTGGTCACCCTGGCCCGCGTGCTGGCCTTCGTCGCCGCGCTGAAGGAGGTGGTGTCCGACAAGGGGTTGCGCGGGCGGCTGAAGACCATGCTCCAGGACAGCCAGTCGCTGTCCGACTACACGGCCTTCCTGTCCTCCAACATCAGCTTCCAGCTCGACGCTCTGCTCGGCCTCGTGGGGATCGAACAGAACAACATCGTGAAGATCTTCTCGGTCGCGGCGGTCGTGTTCCTGCCGCCGACGCTGGTCGCCAGCATCTACGGCATGAACTTCCGCCACATGCCGGAACTGGACTGGACCTTCGGCTATCCGCTGGCCCTGGTCCTCATGGTGATCTCGGCCGTGGTGCCCTATCTCTGGTTCAAGCGCCGCGGCTGGTTGTAGCCCCGCCGGTCCCCGTCAGGGGGCCGGTGTATCCGGCAGGCTGTAGTCCAGCGTGTAGGAATGCCGGCCCTCGGCGATGCTGATGCCCATCCCGCCGCGGATGCCGGTCAGCGCCCCCGTGCCCGAATCCGGCACGATGGTGATGGACAGGGACTGTGCCCCGCGCTCCATGACGCCGCGGTGGACCAGGGCGAAACCGCCGCTGCGGCCGTGCAGCATGCCGCTGAACCGTTCCACCGCGACATAGGCGGCGGACCCCTGGACCGGCGCCATGGCGGTCAGCATCTCCCCCTCGGAGGTTCCCTCCAGGTCGCCCTGGAACCGCTTGGCCAGGATCATGCGGCCCAGCTTCGCGCCCTCGCCGGACCCGCCGCCGGCCTCGCCCGTCGCCTGGGGGGTGAGGGTGACCTCGAACCCGCCGCTCGCCCGCACCGTCACCCGTCCCTCCGTGCCGTCGTTCATGACCGCCTCCCCGCTTCTGTCCTCCGGAGCCCCGCTCCGCGGGACCTCCTGTGCCGCCGCCGTCAGCCCGACGGGCGTCAGCGCGGGCATCAGGAGCAGGACCGCCACGCCCGGCAGGCCCGCCCATGGGTGCCTTCCCGGCCGGCCCCGGGGTCCCTTGTCCGCTGCCCGCCGCATGGCCCCCTCCCGATCCGGTTCCGTCCAGCCTAGCACGCGCCGCCCTCGGGGGAAGGGGGGAGGAGCCGCTCCCGTCGTTCCGTTCCCCTTGCACCGCCCGGCAGGGTCCGGCACGCTTTGTCCCTTGGGCGCAGGGCTCCGGCCCGCCAGCGAAAGGCTTCCGCATGCAGGTGCCGCGCGTCAGACCGGGCCTCCGCCGCCTCCGCGGCGTCCTTGGCGCGGCGCTGTTGGTTGCGCTGGGGACCCTGGTCGCCGTGCTCCCGTCCGGGGCGTCGCGGGCGCAGGAGCTGCCGGTGGACCTGGAACTGGTGCTGCTGGTGGATGTCTCCGGCAGCGTGGACGCGCAGGAGGCGGAGTTACAGCGCCGCGGCTATGCCGACGCGCTGATCAGCGACCAGGTGGTCGAGGCCATCCGCTCCGGTCCGCTGGGCCGGATCGCCGTCACCTATGTGGAATGGGCCGACGACACCTACCAGACGGTGATCGTCGGCTGGACCGTGCTGGACGGGCCGGAGAGCGCCCGCGCCTTCGCGGAGCGGCTGACCGCCGCCCCCATCACCACCGCCTTCTGGACCGCCATCGGCAGCGCGCTGGACTTCGCCACGCGCCAGTTCGACGGCAACGGGGCGGAGGGCACCCGTCGCGTCATCGACATCTCCGGCGACGGCTACAGCAACCGCGGCCGGCCCCCGGCAGAGGCGCGCGACGCCGCCGTAGCGGCGGGCATCACCATCAACGGCCTGCCGATCCTGAACAGCCGGCCCAACCCGTGGGGCGGCCTGCCGCCCCTTGATCTGGACAGCTACTACCAGACGCACGTCATCGGCGGTCCCGGCGCCTTCATCCTGGTGGCAGAGGACTTTCCGGCCTTCGGGGAGGCGATTCTGGCCAAGCTGGTGAAGGAGATCGCGCAGGTGCCCGCACCGGTTCCCGGTTCCCGACTTGCCGGCGGGGCGCCGGAAGCGATCGGACAGAACGGGGCCGCCGCGGCCCGGTAACCTCCGGAGACCGCGGCGACCCGCCAGTTTCTGGCGGTTCAGGGAGGCAACGCACCAGTGCCCGCCCCAACATCCCGCCCGGCGGGCGGGTTCCGTGTCCGGGCTCCGTTTCCCCCGTTCCCCGGGAGATCGCCCGCGCCAGGGGCCGGTTCCGCGCCCCTCCTTCGGAGTGACCCCGTCTGTGGAATGGCATCCGCGGATAAAGTTCCCAAAATGGCCCTGGTCGATGGTGCCGGAGCCGGTCCGGCGGAGAGGGTCGAGGACGCAAACCCATGGATGCAATTTCCGAGGCGCTGCTGCGGCAGGTGCCGTTCCTGCGCCGCTACGCCCGTGCCCTCACGGGCTCTCCGGAGGCCGGTGACGAGCTGGTCGGCCGGGCGTTGCCCGTTGCCCTCGACGATCCCGACACCTATGGCCTGGGAGGTGAGGGCGGCCACGACGAGAGGGGGCGCGGCGCGCTCTACGCCCTGCTGAACCGGTTGCAGGACGAGGCCGACCCAGGGTCCGCCGCCGGACACCCGTCCCGGCCGCCGGAGGGCGGCCATTCCCCCCGGCCGCCGAAGGGCGGCCATCCAATGGAAGCGGCGCTGGCTCTGCTGCCGGAGGCGGAGCGGCGCCTGTTCCTGCTGGTCAGCCTGGAGGCGCTGTCGTTCCAGCAGGCTGCCGCCGTGCTGGGCGTCACGCCGGATCAGGCGCACGCCCTGATGGCCGACGCGCAGGAGGCCCTGCGCGAGGCCCTGATCGCCAGCATCATGATCGTCGAGGATGACGCCATCATCGCCTTCGATCTGGCCGAGACGGTGCGCGGCATGGGACATACCGTCTGCGGCACCGCGGCGACGATGGAGTCGGCCCTGGCCACCGCCCGCAACTGCCATCCCACGCTGGCGCTGATGGATCTGCGCCTCGCCCATGGCGACAGCGGCATCACGACGGCGCAGCGCCTGCGCCAGAGCAGCGAACTGCCGATCATCTTCGTCACCGCCTTCGGCGACGAGTTGACCCGGCGCGGGCTGGAGCATCTCGGCCCCGTGATCCGCAAACCTTTCACCCGCGAACAGATCGAGCGCGCCATCACCCAGGCGGTCTTCGCACCGCCGCGGGAGGCGCGTATTCCCGCACTGGCGGCCCTCACCCGGGACCCCGCCGGGGGAGCCGTCTGACCCCCGGGCGGCAAGGGCCGTCTGTGACATTGTGCGGCATCGGTGTGGACGCCGGAACACAGTGTGACGCGCCCGCAAAAAGTTGCCAAGTTTCTGTTGCACGCCGATTCCCGGCGGTCCAAAGATACCTCAGCAGACAGGATCGGCGGTGGTACGGACAGTCGGTACCCTTGGGCCGATCCGGGCGCGGGTCGGGCACATGGATCGCAGGACATTGTTCCGTATCGCCGCCGGCGGGTGCCTCCTCACCCTCGGCGGGGGATGGTCAGCGGGCGCGTTCGCAGCGCAGGACCGGCCGGTCCCGGCGCGCAAGCCGGAGCCGCCGCGTCCCCTGCGGCGCGTGGTTCTGGACCCCGGCCACGGCGGACATGACCCCGGCGCCGTCGGCGTGCGCGGCACGCATGAGAAGGATGTCACCCTCGACATCGCCAAGGAACTGGCGCGCCAGCTCCGCAAGGCGCGCGGCCTGGAGGCGGTGCTGACGCGGGAGACGGACGTCTTCCTCAGCCTCGGCAAGCGGGTGGAGATCGCCCGTACCGCGCGGGCCGAGCTGTTCATCTCCATCCACGCCGACAGTGCGCCCAACCCGAACGCCCGCGGCCTTTCCGCCTACACCCTCTCGGAGAAAGCGACCGATGCCTTCGCCGAGGCGCTGGCCCAGCAGGAGAATCTGGCCGACCGGCTGGGCGTGGCAGAGGAACAGTTTAACGCCAATGTGCAGGCTTTCCTGGTCGATCTCGCCGCCGACTACACCCGCCGCGCCTCGCTCTCGGCCAAGCAGGGCATCGTGAAGGGGGTGGGGCGCGACATCCGCTTGCTCGACAACCCGATGCGCTCCGCCAACTTCGCGGTGCTGAAGGCGCCCGACGTGCCTTCGGTGCTTGTCGAGACCGGGTTCCTGTCCAACCCCGACGACGAGAAGCTGCTGCGCGACGCCTCGGCACGCCGGCGCATCGCCGGTGTCCTGGCCCGGGAACTGGTGGCGGTGGTCAACGCCGCCCCCTTCGCCTGAGGTGCCGCTGCCGCGTAACGACGCATCGGGCGGGCATGGCCCTGGCGGACGGGAAGCCCCACCACAACTGAACTGGTTAGAACCGGAAGCGCGTTGGTCGTGCGTCCGGCGGGAGATGACGGCGATGGGCGAAGGGTACCAGCAGGTCCGGGGAACGGCTCCGGGAGGTTCGACCGCGTGCGGCGAGGCGCGCGCCGGCCGGCGCCTGCGTGGCGCCCTGCTGGCGGCCCTTTTCCTGCTGCCGGCCTGCGCCCAGCTGGATACGGGCGCACCCCGTCCGGCCGCCCCGGCGGCCCAGACCCCCGCCGTGCCCGACGCGACGATCCGCAAGGAGATCGAGCGGCGCTGGCAGGAGCAGGGGTCGGCCGGCCGCGGCGTCGATCTGTCCGTCAGCGGCGGTCGCGTCCTGCTGACCGGCCGCGCCCGCACGCCCGATCAGCGGGTGGATGCGGTGCGCCTCGCCTGGCAGGCGGACGGCGTGACCGAGGTCATCAACGAGATCCAGATCGACGACGAGAGCGGCCTCACCGACAAGGCGACCGATCTCTGGATCAGCACCCGGATCCGCTCGAAGCTGCTGTTCGACGCCGACATCTCCTCGGGCATGTTCTCGGTCGATACCGTGAACGGCACCGTCTACGTCATGGGCCGGGCCCGCTCGCAGGTGGAGCTCGACCGCGTGCTTTCCCATGTGCGCGCCGTGCCGCGCGTCAGGCGGGTGGTCAATCATGTCGTTCTCTAGGGGCATTCCGCATCCCGCTCAGGGGTTCTGCGGCGTCCTGCTGATCCTGGTGGCGTTCGTCTGGCCGGGCGCCGCCTTCGCGGAGTCCGACCCGGCGGCCCAGGCCAACCGCCTGTTCGTCCAGGCCATGCAGGCCATCCAGAAGGCCGACCAGACCTATGACCCGCAGGAGCAGGCGAAGTTCCTGATGGAGGCGGACAAGCTCCTGTCCGACATCATCACCCGCCTGCCGGAAAGCCCGCTGGCGGTGCAACTCGTCACCAACCAGTTCATCGGCGATTTCGACTATGTCGCGTTCCAGAGCCGCATCCGCGGGCTGGTCTGTGCCGAACCGCAGGCGACCGGCTGCTTCCTGCACCGGATCGAGGCGATGATGCCGCCCTTGGAGTATCCCATCGCGGGCCCACGCTGGGACTGGCTGTCGCTGGCGGTCGCCCACTGGCATCTGGGGGACAGGGGGCGGGTGAAACCGATCATCGCCCCTTTCGTGATGGCCCTGCGCCGGTCAGCGCCGCCGGCGGAGGGCAGCCAGGACCTTTTCCTGGGCCGGGCGCTCGCGCTTACGGGCGAGCCTGATCTGGCGCTGCGCATCACCCGATCCATCGCCGACTGCTCCACCCGCATCTACAACCTGACGGACATCGCCGAGGCGCTGGTCTGGCAGGGCGAAGGGACCCGCGCCACCGCCGTGGCGGAGGAGGCGGCGGACTACGCCCGCGCCAACGCCTGCGCCTGGGAACTGGGGCTGGTCGCCCAGGCCCTGCTGCGGGTGGGCGACGAGGGCCGCGCCCGCACCCTGTTCCTGAACACGGTGGAAGAGCAGTTCTCCCGCTTCAAGGACCGCCGCGGCACCTGCTGCCCGCCCGAGCTGGCCGTGGCGGCGGGCGACCTGGGCGACGTCAACCTCGCCCTCGGGCTGCTGCGCACGGTGCAGGAGGAGAGCCCCTGGACCGTGCCGCAGGTGCTGGGCAAGCTCGGCGCCCGCGGGGAGAAGACCCTCACCCTCACCTTCGCCGACCAGATCGCGGACGTGGAGCTGAAGGCGGAAACCTATGTCGAGCTGATCGGGGCTTCGCTCAAGGCCGGGGACCGCAGGCAGGCCGATCTGGTCTCCACCCGCCTGGACGGCATGCTGAAGGGGGCCGACAAGAGCCCGCTGCTCCTGATCCAGCGCGCCCGTGCGGACCGGCTGCTGTTCAAGGACCAGCGCTGGCGTCCGCGCTTCCAGCAGGCGCTCGACCAGTCGGACCGGGAGGGGCAGGCGCGGCGCGACGTGGCCGTGCCCTTCCTCGCCGCCCTGGTGGAGATCGAGACCGGGCGCGCCATGCTGGAGTGAGCGGCGGGGCGGATGTTCCGCCCCGCGCATGACGCTTTACGCCCTGGACCCTACCGGCCGCCTGCCCGCGGCTTCAGCCGCCGGGCGAGCTGGCGGACATAGCGGCTGTCTGCCGGGCCGAACTCCCCGGCGGCGATGTCCTTGCGCAGGTCGGTCAGTTCCTGCCGCGTCTGCTCGGACAGGGCGTAGTCCGCCAGCAGCCGGTCGATCAGGGCCTGGTCCTCCGGTCCCCCGGCCCTGCCGCCCGCCTCTGCCCCGCTGGTGTCCGCCCCGTCTCCGCCGGTGTCGTCCACGCCGGCATCGTCCACGCCGGCATCGTCCAGATCCAGGTCGAGCCCGTCTCCCGCGTCCCCGTCCCCTTCGTCGCCATCGGCCCGCGGCGCGGGCACCAGCAGCGCATCCCAGCCGACCCCGGCATCGACCATGCGGCGGTGGACCGTCCGCGCCGCCTCCAGGGCCTTGGCGTCATCCGGATCGCCCAGGCTGTCCAGCAGCGCGATGAAGCTCTCGCGGTCCATGAAGGGCATGGCGGTTCGTCTCCTTTTTCGCCTTTCGCGTCCGCCCCTTAGGTGGGGAGCGGCCGGGCCCCGTCAACCGCTGCCGTCAGCCGGCCGGCTGCGGCGGTTGCAGCACGCTGTCCGGCACAGGCAGGGGGAAGCCCTTGTCCAGCAGGACCCGCAGCCGCTCCGGCGGGGCGTCCTGCACGAGCGCCAGCGCCCACAGGGCGAAGCGGCGGGCATCGCGCTGCACCAGGATGCGGGAGAAGCCCGCCGCCTGGAGATGGGCGCCCAGGGTGCGGTGGGTGAAGGCGGTGCGGTGCGCCATGAACAGGTTGCCGGCGGCCAGCGCCGAGCGCAGCCCGTACATCATGTCCAGCGGCGTGATCGGCCCGGCGGGGGAGACATAGGCCGGGTCTTCCAGCCTGCCCTCCGCCACCAGGGTGGCGATGGACTGCATGTCGGGGCAGGTGATCAGGGCGAACCCGTCCGGCCGCAGCACGCGGCGGAACTCGCGCAGCGCCACCGGCACCTCGTGCGGGTAGAGGTGTTCGATGTTGTGCGACGAATAGAGCGCGTCCATCGCCCCGTCGGGCACCTGCCCCATGTCGGTGATGGAGCCCAGGATGTCCGGTCGGACCGCGGGGTCGATGTCGAGCCGCACCTCCTCCCAGGCCGTGCGGTCGAACAGGGCGTGGAGACGGGTCGGCGCCGGACCGCAGCCGACATGAAGCACCTTCTGCATCTTGTCCTTCCTGTTTCCGTTACCCGTCTGCCATGGTCCCGAATGGGTAGCAGACCGCCTGGCCGCCGCATAGCCGCACCCGCCTGCGGTCACACGCGCTTGACAGGATGGCGGAACCGCGCGACCCGTGGGGCAGATCCAGGGCGTTCCGCCGTCCCGAGACGTTCCGTTGTTCCAAGACGTTCCGACAGAGGCCCCATGCCGTCCTTCGACATCGTCTCCAAGACCGACCTCGCCGAGGTGCAGAACGCCATCGACGGCGTGCTGCGCGAGATCCAGAACCGCTTCGATTTCAAGGGCTCCAAGAGCACGATCGAGCGCAAGGAGAACGAGATCACCCTTCATACCGAGGACAAGACCAAGCTGTCCCAGCTCCAGGAGATGGTGAAGGGCTACTTCGTGCGCCGCAAGCTCGACCCCGGTGCGCTCGACTGGGGCCGGGAGGAGAACGCGGCCGGCAGCACCCTGCGCCAGGTGGTGACGGTGCGGCAGGGCATCGACCAGGACCTCGCCAAGAAGATCGTCAAGGCTGTCAAGGACAGCAAGATGAAGGTCCAGGCCTCGATCCAGGGCGACGAACTGCGCATCACCGGCAAGAAGATCGACGACCTTCAGGAGTGCATCCGGCTGGTCAAGGGGCTGAAGATCGAACAGCCCTTGCAGTACGTGAACTTCCGCGACTGACCCGCTACGCCCGCCGGCGCAGGTCGGTGCCGATCGCGGCCTCGATGGCCCGGCGCAGACGGTTGGGGTGGATCGGCTTGTGCTCGATGGCGATGCCCAGCTGATCCGCCTGCTCCAGCAGGTCGGGGTGGGTGTCGCCGGTCAGCAGCATGCCGGGGACCGCAGTGCCGAAGCGCGTCCGCACCTGGGCGATCAGGTCCGTGCCCAGGCCGCCGCCGGGCAGCCGGTAGTCGGAGATCACCAGATCCGGCGCGCGGCCCAGCCGCTCCAGCGCCGCCAGCAGCCCCGGCGCGTCCGGGGCCGCCGCGGGCCGCAGCCCCCAGTCGCTCAGCATCGCCTCCAGGGCGGCCAGTTGCAGGCGGTCGTCCTCGGCCACGGCCACGACGATGCCGGGGGTGCGGCCCCGCTCGTCCCCGTCCCCGCCGTTGCCCGCGGCGGGCAGGGCCGCCCGCGCCAGCGGCACCGTCACGCTGAAGCAGGACCCCCTGCCGGGAACCGAGCGCACCTCCACCCGATGGCCCAGCAACTGGGCCGTGCGGCTCACGATGGCGAGGCCCAGCCCGAGGCCCTGGCGGCGGTCGCGCGGGCCCTCGTCGAGCTGGACGAACTCCTCGAAGATGGCCTGCTGCTTGTCCGCCGGAATGCCGCTGCCGGTATCCCAGACCTCCAGCCGCAGATGTCCGCCCTGCCGGCGGGCCCCCAGCAGCAGGGCGCCCCGGGCCGTGTTGCGCACGGCGTTGCTCAGCAGGTTGCGCAGCATGCGGTCCAGCAGCACCGGATCGGAGCGGATGTCCACCGTGGCCGGCACCACCCGCATGCGCAGCCCCTTGACGGCGGCCTGGGGCGCGAATTCCTGGGCCAGCCGGCGCAGCATCGGGCCGGCGGGCACGCTGGCCAGCGAGGGTGTGACCGTCGCCGCCTCCAGCGCCGACAGTTCCAGCAGCGCGTTCAGCAGGCTCTCGCCCGAATCCAGCGATTCGCCCAGCTTGTGGGCGAGGTCGAGCTGCGTCGGGTCCTCCAGCCGGGACTCCAGCAGGTGCAGGAACAGCCGCATGGCCTGGAAGGGCTGACGCAGGTCGTGGCTGGCCGCGGCCAGGAAGCGGGACTTGGCCCGGTTCGCCCGCTCCGCCTCCAGCTTCGCGGCTTCCGCCTCGGCCTTGCGGCGCATGTCCGCGGTGACGTCGATGGCGATGCCGGTCAGCCCGACGATGACGCCGTTCTCCCGCTGCGGTTCCACGGCGATGTCGGTCCAGCGATCGGCCACCCCGTCCCGTGCCGGCATGCGGAAGGTCTGGCGGTCGCCGCGGCCGCTCTCCAGGACACGCTTCTTGAAGGCGTACATCTCCGCCAGACCGACGCCCGGCAGGTCCAGCATCAGGTCGGTGCGGCCCAGGAAGTCTTCATCCCGCAGGCCCTTGGGCAGATTGTAGACCCAGGTGTAGCGGAGATGACGGTCCTGGGTGAAGATCGTCACCGGGGCCACGCGCAGGGCCAGACGCAGGCGCATCTCGCTCTGTTCGGCTGCCCGGGCCGCCATGCGCTCGTGCGTCACGTCGATGCCGATGCCGGTCAGCCCGACGACGCGGCCGTCCGGCGCCCGCATCGGCGTCAGGCGCAGATCGAAGACCTGCACCCCCTCCGGTCCCGCCAGCGGAAAGGACAGCCGCTCCGCCGCCCCCGTCTCCAGCACGCGCTGTTTCGTGGAGATCAGCAGGCACTGGTCGGGGCTGCGGGGGATGTCGTGGTCGGTGCGGCCGATCATGCCGTCGGGATGCAGGGACACGCCGTCGGTGGCCCAGAGATAGCGCAGATCGCAGTCCTGCACGAACAGGACGACCGGGCCGGCGCCCGCGGCTTCCCGCAGCGCGCCTTCCCAGGCACGCAGGGCGCGTACCGCGTGCTGGAGTTCCTCCGCCTCGGACGCGCTCACGCGGTTGGCGGGCATCAGGGCGCGAAACAGACTGAGCAAGGCTGGGGACTCTTCTGAACGACGGTTACCCGGTGGCCGCAAGGATTAGAAAGTTGAATGGAACGATTGGAAACAGCCGCTTTCGGGGCATGGTCGAAAGTAATAGTCTATGCAGTCGATAGCGCTTTCGGCCGAGGCCCCGGTTCCGATACACCCTATCAGGTCACGATGAAGCGGCGGTCCGACTTTTCCAGGACAAGTGCCGTCAGCCGCCCGGTGACATAGGCGCCGGTGTCGATGCCGATCCGGTTCGGCTGCACGTCCGGGGCCTCGCTGATGGAATGGCCGTGGACCACCAGGGCGCCATGATCGGTGGTGGAGGCCAGGAAGGCGTCCCGGATCCACAGCATGTCGCCTTCCTCCTGCTGGTGCAGCGGGCGGCCGGGCCGGATGCCGGCATGCACGAACAGGTAGTCGCCGACGGCGACATGGGTGCGCAGCGCCGTCAGGAAGGCCAGATGATGCCGCGGCAGCTTCTCGCGCAGGTCGAGCCGGGCCTCCTCCAGCCAGACAGATTCGGGCAGACCGTCGCGCCGGCGCACGCCGTAGCTCATCAGGGTGGCCAGGCCGCCGAAGCGCATCCAGTCCACCCCGACGCCGGGGTCCTCCAGGAAGCGTAGCAGCGCATCCTCATGGTTGCCCTTCAGGCAGATCATCCCGAAGCCCGGCGGCGGGCCGCCGGCCAGCCGCTCCACCACCCCGGCGGAGTCCAGGCCGCGGTCGACATAGTCTCCCAGCAGCACCAGCGTATGTTGAAGCTCCGGTGCCGCGGCGGCGTCCGCACGGATGCGCTCCAGCAGCCGGTCCAGCAGGTCGGCACGGCCATGGATGTCGCCGATGGCATAGAGGCGCTGGCCTTCCGGCACCGTTGCGATGCGCGGCGGCGGTTTCGCCGTCTGTCGCCGGAACCAGGAACCGATCACGCAGGTCCACTCCCGTTGCCGCCGGGCCGCCCCTCCCTCCGGACGGGGCGGCGCGGTCCGCAGATTAGGGGAGGGGGGCCGGCGAGTCCAAGAGGATGTCCA
Organism: Rhodocista pekingensis; assembly: GCF_042665545.1. Lineage (NCBI taxonomy): Bacteria > Pseudomonadati > Pseudomonadota > Alphaproteobacteria > Rhodospirillales > Azospirillaceae > Rhodocista > Rhodocista pekingensis. The sequence continues at coordinate 139,087 of NZ_JBHTCM010000007.1, forward strand.
GTCCTTCCAGGGGCACGCTCACCGTGCGCCGGTCGAAGACGGTCCAGTGGTAGGGGGCGGGCTCCTCCTCCCGGCGGACATGGAAGCTCAGATGCAGCATCCGGCCCCGGCGCAGCTCCGGCAGCAGCCGGTCGGTGCCGGGGCAGGTGACGCCCAGCCGCCGCGTCTCCTTCAAGAGGGCGAAGCGGGCCACCAGTTCGCTCGCGGCGTCCGTGCCGGGGGCGAGACGTCCGGTCGCCACCTCCTCCAGGAAGGCGGTGAAGGCCGGTGCCATCGGCGTCCGCAGGGCGCTCGGTCCCTCATCCACGGCGCGGGCCAGCGCGACCAGCTCCCGGTCGGTGTGGAAGCCGTGGACAGGGCCGTCATCCACCTGGAGCAGCACCGGCCGGCGCACGTCGATGTCGCGGTCGAAACCGACATGGAGGCTGGTGCAGGCGGAGTCGCGGCGCAGGGTGATGCTGGCCCGTCCGCGGCCACCGCGGTGGTCGGCATAGGCGGGGCGGGCGCTGACGGTACAGGTCCGCGCCGCCTCACGCCCGTCGCAGGTGGCATGCCAGATCCCCTGGCGGGCCTGCTCCGGCCGGCCCCCGTCGCTTGGGGCAGGACCGTCGGCCGCGGCGGCCGGCAGCGCCGTCAGCCCCAGCATGACGGCCAGGGCCGCAGGGCGGAACGCCGCCGCGGCCGGGCGGCGGGAGAAGGGGAAGCGCATGGGCGCACTCCGTCGGGGTCTTTCCCGACTCTTCGCCGGCGTCCCTTGCCGGTCCGTTAACGGTCCCCGCACGGTCACGGCCGCGACCAATGGACGCCGGGCGGGCGGTCCCGCGGGCCGTCGGAGAGGTTGCGGCCCGTGGCCGGCGGGCCCATATCGACGGGATCGGTTCCGCGGCGCTTTCCGCAGGGCGGGGGCCGCGCGACGAGGGGACGTTCGAGGAGGGGGCGTTCGGGGACTTGTCTCCATCCTCGGCCGTTGGTGTCCACGGGGACAGTACCGGGACGACGGAACCGGACCAGAGGAGAACCATGAGCGTGCTGGACGATCAGCCGCCGGCGGGGTTCCCGATCCAGCCGGTGGCCTTGAAGATTCTGGGGGACGGCGTGCTCGCCGCCACCATCGTGCGGGCGTCGGACCTGCCGCCCGACCAGGGCCTGTGGGCGATGCTCCTGGCCTTCATCATCGCCGTGCTGGCCAGCATGGCGGCGGGCACCATGCTCGTCCGCCGCGGCCAGCGCGAACTGTGGGACGTGACCTCCGTGGCCTGCCTGGGCGCCATGGCGGTGCTCCTGTTCCTGAACGGGGCGCTGCTGGTCGGCCTTCTGATGCTGTGGCTGGCCTGGTACCGCTGGCAGCGGATCGAGGCGGGCGGCGGCGGGGACGGGGCGTGAGCGCCCGGTCATCCTCCGCCCCTGCACGCCCGGCTCCCGGAAGCGCTGCCCCCGCCGGTCCTGTCCTTGGCCGGCGGGCGCTGCTGGCAGGGGCGCTCGCGGCCCTGCCGCTGCTGCTGGCGGGAGGAACGGCCCAGGCGGGCGGTCCCTACCGGCCGCCGCAGAACCACTTCCGGCTTCAGCCCTTCGCCATCCCGGTTCCCGCCCGCGGTCCCTTCGGCCTTGCCACGGTGGAACTGGACATCGTCCTGAAGGCCGACACCTGGCGCGACTATGCCCGTTCGCAGCAGCCCCGGCTGCAAGGGCTTCTCCTGGCCGAGAACTGGAACCTCGCCGTCGGCAGCGACGGCAAGGTGGGGGCGGAGACGGCCCTGGTTCTGAAGGAGCGGGCGACCGATATCGCCCGCGAGGTGCTGGGCGATATCGTGACCGAGGTGCTGATCGTCTCCCTGGTCGTGACCTGAGCGGGCCGGTCGTGACCTGAGCGGCGCCGGGCGCGCGGGCAGCGCAGCCCCAGAGGGCATCACCCCCAGAGCGCCGGCTCCGGGGGCGATACCGTCGCCCCGACGTAGCGCAGGCCGGGGTCGCGGTCGCGTGCCAGCAGCAGCGGCCCGTCCAGGTCCACGTAGCGCGTGCCCTGCGCCAGCAGCAGGGCCGGCGCCATGGAAAGCGAGGTCGCCACCATGCAGCCGACCATCACCTCCAGCCCGGCAGCCAGGGCGGCGTCACGCAGGGCCAGCGCCTCGGTCAGGCCGCCGGTCTTGTCCAGCTTGACGTTCACCACCCGGTACTTGCCGCGCAGCCGCTCCAGGCTGTCCAGCCCGTGGACGGACTCGTCCGCCCCCAGCGGCACCGGGCTCTCGTAGCCCAGCAGCGCGTCGTCGTCCGCGGCGGGCAGGGGCTGCTCGATCAGCTCCACCCCCAGCCGGTGGAAGTCGGGCGCGAGGCGGTGCAGCGACTCGGGCGTCCAGCCCTCGTTGGCGTCCACGATCAGGCGCGACGCCGGGGCGTGCGTCCGCACCGCCGCCACCCGCTCCAGGTCCAGCCCGTCCCCCGCCAGCTTCAGCTTCAGCAGCGGCCGGTCCGCCGCGTCCCGCGCCGCCCGCGCCATGGCGTCGGGCGCGTCGATGGACAGGGTGAAGGCGGTCGTGACGGGAGCGGGGGCCGCATCCAGGCCGGCGCGCTGCCAGACCGGCAGGCCGGTCAGCTTCGCCTCCAGGTCCCAGAGCGCGCAGTCCAGCGCGTTGCGCGCCGCCCCCGGCGGCAGCGCCCGTTGCAGCGCCGCCCGGTCCAGCCCGGCGGCGACGGCGCCGGCCAGCCCTTCCAGCGCCGCGGCCACGCCCTCCACCGTCTCGCCGTAGCGGGCATAGGGGACGCACTCGCCGCGGCCGGTGACGGCGCCGTCGCTCACCTCCGCCACCACCACCCGCGCCTCCGTCTTGGCGCCGCGGGCGATGCGGAAGGTGCCGCGGATCGGAAAGCTCTCGCAGCGCACGGTCAGGCGGCGGACCACGTCGGACGACGGCATCGGATCGGTTCTCTTCCTGGATCGCTCAGCGAAGGCTGGACGGGCGAACGCCCCCAGTCTACGTCCTGCGGCCAGATGCGCCAGGGGGCCGCGCGACGGCATGGTTGATTGCCGCGGCGCGTCGTCCCACTTCTGGCCTGCGCAAGCGTGATAGGGGGACTGAATGGCGGCGCTCGCAACCGTCTGGCCGGCGGCCCTGGCCGAGACGAAGCTGGCCTATGCGGCCGTGCTGGCCGATCCCGGCCGGCTGCTGCGGTTCGGCGGCCTGCCGACCGTGCTGGCGCTGGGGCTCTGGGGGTTCCTGTCGATCGCCCGCCCGATGCCCGAGTCGGAGGACCCGGCCGTCATGGAAGCCTGGATGGCGGCCAATGCCGGGTATGTCCTGCTGGCCATCCTGACCGCGATGTGGAGCTATGGCCGGCTGGTGGTGCGCTGGTCGCGCTGGACCGTCACGGGCGACGGGACGGGGGGATTCTTCGATCCCGGCCTGGGCGGGCGGGAGCTGCGGACGCTGGGCTGGTCGCTGCTGGCCGGGCTGTGCGCCATGCCGACGCTGCTGCTGCTGGTGCTCGTGGGCGATGTCTTCCTCTTCCTCGGCGCCTCCCTGTTCGGGCTGGCGGGGGAGGAGGCGGCCCTTACCGGGGCCCGGCTCGGGGCGGTGCTCGGCGGGCTGATCGGTCTGCTGCCCGCCTACTACATCACTGGGCGGCTGCTGCCCGGGGTGGCGCCCGTGGCGCTGGACCTGCCGGCGGCGCTCGGCCCCTCCTGGCGGACGACGAAGGAGGCGGCCCTTACCGCCATGCTGACGCTGTGGCTGATCGCCCTGCCCGGAGCCATCGTGGGGACGGTGTTGCTCCAGCTCGACCTGGGGCTGGCGCTGAACGTGGTCGGCCCGGTCCTGAGTTTCCTCGCCTATTCCGCCACCGCCGTCTCCATGGCCCGGCTCTGGCAGGCCGTGGTGGCACCGGCGGCCCCGGTGGCGCCGGAGCGGGACTGACCCCGCTCCGGCATCGCTCCGTCGCCCCGGTTCTGGGGGCCGTCAGCCGGCCGTCGCCGCCGTTCCCGCCGTAGCGGCGGGGGCGCGGGTCGCGGCGATCCAGTCGTCCACCACCCGCTCCAGCACGGTCAGCGGCAGGCCGCCGTTGCCCAGCACCACGTCATGGAAGGCTCGGATGTCGAAGCGGTCGCCCAGCGCCGCCTTCGCCCTTTCGCGCAGTTCCAGGATCTTCAGCTCGCCCACCTTGTAGGCCAGCGCCTGTCCGGGATCGACGACGTAGCGCTCGACCTCGATGCGGACGCCGTCCGGCTCCATGCCGGTGACGGAGACCATGTAGTCGATGGCCTGCTCGCGGCTCCAGCGCTTGTGGTGCAGCCCGGTGTCCACCACCAGCCGCGCCGCGCGGAAGATCTCCGACTGCAACCGCCCCAGATCGCCGTAGGGATCGTCGGCGTAGAGCCCCATCTCCCGCGCCAGCCGCTCGGCATAGAGCGCCCAGCCCTCGGCATAGGCGTTGAAGGGATAGACGCGGCGGAAGGTGGGCACGCCCTCGATGGTCTGCGCCCAGGCGAGCTGGAAGTGATGGCCCGGCACCGCCTCGTGATAGGTCAGGGTCGGCAGGCTCCAGCGCGGCCAGCGGTTCATGTCGCCCAGATTGATGTAGAAGATGCCCGGCCGCGTGCCGTCCAGGGCCGGCGGGTTGTAGTAGCCGCCCGGTGCGGACTTCTCGGCATGCTCCGGCACCCGCCAGACCTCGACCGGCTGCTTCGGCAGCAGGTTGAACCAGTCCGGCGCCTTCTTCATGACGGCCTCGGTCAGGCCGCGCACGTCCTTCAGCGCCGCCTCGCGGCCGGCCGCGTCGTTGGCGTAGCGGAAGCGCGGGTCCTCCGACAGCGCCTTCAGCCGCTCGGCCGCCGTGCCCTCGGTCAGGCCCAGGCCGCGCAGGATGGCGTCCATCTCGGCGGTGATGCGCTCCACCTCCTTCAGCCCCAGCGCGTGGACGGCGTCGGGGGTCAGGTCGGTGGTGGTCTGGCTGCGCACCATCAGGGCGTAGTATTCCTCGCCCCGCGGCTGGTGCCAGACGCCGGCGTCATGCGTCGCCTTCGGGGCCAGCTCCTCGCGGAACAGCCGGGCCAGCGCGCGGTAGCCGGGATAGACGCTGCCGTCCACCGCCGCCACGGCCGCGGCCACCAGGGCATCCTTCTCCGCCGCCGTCAGGTCGGTCAGCTTCTCCAGCTTGGCGGCCAGCCCGCCCACCAGGGGGTTCTCCACCGCCGGATTCGCGGTGAACGCCTCCATCTGCTCGGCGGTGCGGGCGACGATGAAGTCGGGCGGGATCACGCCCCTTTCCGCCTGGAAGCGGACCCAGTGGGCAAGCTGGTCGAACTTGGGGCCGAAGGCGCGCAGCCGCTCGATGTAGCGTTCGGCGCTGCGCCGGTCGATGACGCGGTGCTGCGCCTCCATGAACTGCGGCAGGCTGACCGGCGCGCCGGAGAGCTGGTTGACGGGATAGAGCCCGCCCGGCGTCATCCAGTCGAACGCCTGCTGCGCCGCCAGATCGCCGTAGAACGACTCCATCACCGCGCGGGTCAGCACCTGCTGGCCGACCAGTTCCTCCGGCGCGTAGCTGCGGATCTGCTCCAGGTAGCGGCGCAGGTCGGCCTTGGACTCCTCGAACCGCTCCGGCGAGAGGTCGGTCAGCCGGCCGGAATGGAAGTCCAGCCAGGTGTTGTCCACCAGCCCCAGGAAGGTCAGCGTCTCCGGGTCGTCCAGGACCTGGTAGATGGTCTGGCGCTCGACCATCCAGTCGATGTCCGGCGGCTTGCCCCAGCCCACGACATAGACCGCCGCCCCCGCGGCGATCCCCAGCACCGCCGCCGTACCCAGCAGGAATCCCTTGACGCTCATGTGCCCCTGTCCGTCGTTGCGCGCCGGTGGCTCCGGCGCATTTGCGGCACTGTCGCGCGGCGGCCGATGCCCGGCAAGGGCCGCTTCGTCACGCCCGCCAGGACCGGAAGGGCGGCCGGGAAGGCGCGGACCGGGACGGGGGATCAGCCGGGTTGGCGCAGGGTCAGCGTCTGGCAGGGGCGCGGCTGGTCCAGCCGGGTCACGGCGCCATCGGGCCAGCGCACCTCCAGCCGCTCCACCCGCGTCGCGTCGCCCAGGCCGAAATGCGCCACCGGCTCGCGCTGGCAGAAGGTGCCGCCGCCGTCGATGACGCGGATCTGCGTGCGCCCCGCCGCCGTCAGCCGCACCAGCGCCCCGCGGGCAGGAGCCCCCATGCGGGTCAGGGGGCGCACCCGCAGCCAGTGGTGGCCGCGCGGTTCGGCCAGGAACAGGCTCAGCGGGTGCGGTGCCGCCCCGCCGGGCCCCAGCAGCAGCTCAAGCTGCCCGTCCCCGTCCAGGTCGGCCACGACGGCGGCGGTGCCGTGCGGGGCCGCGGCGTCGCCCGGGTCGATCCGGGTCCAGCGCTCGTCGCGCCAGGCGAACAGGCGGTTCGGCCCGCCCTGGAGGGTGACCAGCAGCTCCTCGTGGCCGTCATTATCGAAGTCGGCGGCGATCACCGTCCGCGCCCGGCCGGGCTCGGCCAGCTCCGGCGGGGCGATGTCGGCGAAGCCGCCGCCGGCGCGGCGCTGGAACAGCCGGTGCGGCCCGTCCCCGTTCGCCACCACCAGATCCAGCAGCCCGTCGCCGTCGCTGTCCAGCAGGGCCGCGGCGCGGGCGGCGAAGCCCGGATCGGCCACGCCGTGGCTGCCGCCGATCTCCTCGAAGCCGCCGTCGCCCAGGTTGCGGAACAGCAGGTTCGGCCCCGTCCCGCCGACGACCACGTCCGGCGCCTCGCCGAACAGGGGGGCGGCCAGCAGGCAGGTCGCGGTCACCGGCACGTCCAGCCCGGCCTCTTCCGCCATGTCGTGCAGCCGGCCGCGCCGGTCCAGCTCGAAGAGCCGCAGCGCCCCCTCGCGCCCCGCCACCAGCACGCCGTAGCGGCCCTCGCCGGTGCGGTCCAGCACGGCCAGGGCGCGGCCGCCGTGACGGTTGGCGGCGCCGAGATTCTCCGGCAGGGCGCAGAGATCGATCCAGCGGCTGCCGAACCAGGCGAACAGCCGGTCCGCCGCCGGTGCCGCGCCGGAAGCCGGCTCGCCGTTCAGGACATAGACCTCCTCCCGACCGTCGCCGTCCAGGTCGGCGCAGGCGATGGCGACGGCGCGGCGCTCGGGGTCGGCCAGGACGGGATCGGCCATGTCCGCCAGCCCCTGTCCGTTCCATTTCAGCACCCGGTTCGGCTGGCCGGCCACCAGGATCTCGTCCCGCCCGTCGCCGTCCACATCGGCCACCGCCAGACCCTGGGCATGGCCGGCGGGGTTGCGGGCGATCAGGTTCGAGCAGGCGATGAACATCCGGACCTCCGGACCGCGGAAATGCCTGATTCGATACACCCCGCGGCGGCGTCCCGGCAAGACACCGGACCGCCCGCGGCCGGGCACGGAGGGAGCGGCGCGGAAGAGGGGCGCTCAGCGGCGCACGGCGGTGCTCTTCTTCTGCCGGGCCAGTTCCAGGAACGCGGCCTTGATCCGCGCGAACAGGCCCGGCGGGATGAACCCGTAGGCGAATGTCTCACCTTTGCCCGGGGCCGGCGCAAGCCCCCCCCGTTGGGCCATTCGTCGATGTTATGCTCCGACACGATCACCCAGCTCGGTGCGTCATCAAGGCCGAGCGCCTGCTTGACCTTCGCCGGGATTTCGACACCGACCGTATCGCCCATGGGCGGTGTATGCGTGATCGGCAGCAGGACAACGTAACGCGGTTGCGTGGCACTGTCGCTGGCGGCCAGCAGACAGGCCGGACGGTCCTTGCCCTGGTCCTGCCCGCGGGCGGCTTCGTGCGTCCAGAGATAGTCATAGCGGACGACCAGACCGGGCCGGGGGTCGGTGAGCCGCACCGAAGGCACCCTACTTCAGCAGATCATCCAGATGTCGGTGTTCGGGGTCCATCTCGGCCCGCTCAACCGCGGCCTGGACGATGTCGGCGGCATCGGCGGTCCTGTGCGTCCGCTGCGCGGCGGCCTTCAGCCAGTCATAGTGCTCGGCCGTCATCAGCACATATTCGCGGCGTCCGTGCCGGGTGATCTCCACCGGTTCGCGCCGTGCTTCGTGTTGGAACTGGCCGATATTGCGCTGGAATTCGAGGACGCCGACGGTGGGCATGGCTGGAATCCCGATGCTGGAGGGTTGCCTCAGTCCCCCGGATGATCCGTGTTCTGGCCGTGGCGATCAACCATCGACTCCGGGGCGGGCATGGTCCGACCGGACGGGCCGCCCCGCCCCGGGGCCAACGACCAGTTTTCCCTTGGCAGGGGTGCGACATCTGGTACGATGTCCGCTTGCCGCCGCTAGATGTGGTGGCGAAGCCCGGCTTATCCACAGACCGGGCATACCGGGGCTGGGGATAACGGGGACAGAGTCATGCGCGACGGCGACATCGGGGACGTGCGGCAGCAGGGAACGCCGGAAACGGGCGGTCTTTTCGCCCGGGTGCAGATGACCAAGCACCCGGCCGTGCTTGTGGATCATTCCCGGGACAACCTGTTGACGGCGTTCGGCAAGGCCACGCTGGACGACCGCTACCTGCTGCCGGGCGAGTCCTACCAGGACCTGTTCGCCCGCGTCGCCAGCTACTACGCCGACGACACGGCGCACGCCCAGCGCCTCTACGACTATATCTCGCGCCTCTGGTTCATGCCGGCGACGCCGGTGCTGTCCAACGGCGGCACCGACCGCGGCCTGCCGATCTCCTGCTTCCTGAACGAGGCGTCGGACAGCCTGGAAGGCATCGTCGGCCTCTGGAACGAGAATGTCTGGCTGGCTGCCAAGGGCGGCGGCATCGGCAGCTACTGGGGCAACCTGCGCTCCATCGGGGAGCGGGTGAAGGGCAACGGCAAGACCTCGGGCGTCATCCCCTTCATCCGGGTGATGGACAGCCTGACGCTGGCCATCTCCCAGGGCTCCCTGCGCCGCGGCTCGGCCGCCTGCTACCTGCCGGTCTGGCACCCGGAGATCGAGGAGTTCGTGGAGATGCGCCGCCCCACCGGCGGCGACCCGAACCGCAAGGCGCTGAACCTGCACCATGGCGTGGTCATCCCCGACGCCTTCATGCGCGCGGTGGAGGCGGACGAGGACTGGAAGCTGGTCAGCCCGAAGGACGGTGCGACCCTGCGCGTCGTCTCTGCCCGCCAGCTCTGGATCCGCATCCTGACGGCGCGGGTGGAGACGGGCGAGCCCTATCTGCTGTTCATCGACCATGTGAACCGCGCCATCCCGGAGCACCACAAGCTGGCCGGGCTGACGGTGAAGATGTCGAACCTCTGCGCGGAGATCACGCTGCCCACGGGGCTCGACCCCTGGGGCCAGCAGCGCACGGCCGTCTGCTGCCTGTCGTCCTTGAACCTGGAGACGTTCCTGGAGTGGCAGGACCACCCGACCTTCATCGAGGACACGCTGCGCTTCCTCGACAACGTGCTGACCGACTTCATCGCCAAGGCGCCGGACGAGATGGCGCGGGCGAAGTACGCGGCCATGCGCGAACGCTCGGTCGGGCTCGGCGTCATGGGCTTCCACAGCTTCCTGCAAGGCCAGGGCGTGCCGATCGAAGGCGTGATGGCGAAGGTGTGGAACAAGCGCATCTTCGCCCACATCAAGCGCCAGGCCGATGCCGCCAGCCTCGCGCTGGGGGCGGAGCGCGGCCCCTGCCCGGACGCCGCGGAGTATGGCGGCAAGGAGCGCTTCTCCAACAAGATCGCCATCGCGCCGACGGCCAGCATCTCCATCATCTGCGGCGGCGCCAGCCCCGGCATCGAGCCGATCGCGGCCAACGCCTACACGCACAAGACCCTGTCGGGGAGCTGGTCGGTCCGCAACAAGTACCTGGAGGCGGTGCTGGAACAGCACGGCCGCAACGACGAGGACACCTGGTCGTCTATCACCCTGAACGGCGGCTCGGTGCAGCACCTGGACTTCCTGTCCCAGGACGAGAAGGACCTGTTCAAGACCGCCTTCGAGATCGACCAGCGCTGGCTGATCGAGCACGCCGCCGACCGTACGCCGTTCATCTGCCAGTCGCAGTCGCTGAACGTCTTCCTGCCGGCGGACGTGCACAAGCGCGACCTGCACCAGATCCATTTCCAGGCCTGGAAGAAGGGCGTTAAGAGCCTCTACTACCTGCGCTCGCTCTCCGTGCAGCGTGCCGAAAGCGAATCCCGCCCGGCCGCCGCCGCGAAGCCCGAGACGCCGCTGGAACCGGCGAAGTACGAGGAATGCCTCGCCTGCCAGTGAGGGGCGGGGGCGGCTGACCCGCCGCCCCTGCTCTCCGCCCCTTACGCCGCCCCGGCGCGGGCGAAGGCGTCCAGGGCGGCGCGGGCGACGGGGGCGCCCCATTCCTGGACGAAGTGGCCGGCGTCCGGCACCTGCATCGGCTCGGGGCAGCCGCGGATCTGGCTGCACAGATAGGCCATGGCCTTGGGCGGGATCACCGGGTCCTGCATGCCCACGGCCATGAAGACGGGACCGTTCCACGCCGTCTTCAGGAAGTCGCGCGCCCGGCGCGACACGGCGGCGCCGTCCGCGTCCGGGCTGGCCGGCACCAGCTCGGGGAAGCGGCGCACCCCGGCCTTGTAACGCACGTCCGGGAAGGGCGCGCCATAGGCGGCGGCCTCGGCCTCCGTCAGCACGGGCGTCGCCCGCCGGATCAGCTTGGCCACGTCCATGTCGGGCTGGCTGCGGTTGTACGCCTTCCAGGCCTCGAAGCCCTCGCCCAGCGAATGCTCGCCCGTGCCCAGGCCCGTGTTCATCACGATCAGGCGGGAGAAGCGGTCGGGCATGTCCACCGGCAGGGTCAGCCCCAGCAGCCCGCCCCAGTCCTGGCAGACCAGGGTGATGTCGCGCAGGTCCAGCGCCTCCACGAAGCGCAGCAGCGAGTCGCGGTGGCGGGTGAAGCTGTACCAGCCGTCGTCCACCGGCTTGTCGGAGCGGCCGAAGCCGAACAGGTCCGGTGCCACCACGCGGCCGGCCTCGGCGAAGACCGGCAGCATCCGGCGGTACAGGTAGGACCAGGTCGGCTGGCCGTGCAGGCAGAAGAAGACGGGGCCGTCGCGCCGCCCCTCGTCCAGATGGTGCAGGCGCAGGCCGGGAAAGCCCGGCAGGTCCTCGACATAGTGCGGCCGCCAGGGGAATCCGGGCAGGTCGTGGAATCGGTCGTCGGGTGTGCGCAGGGCTTCGGGCCTGTCGGCGTCGGTCATGGGGGTCCTCCCGGGACGGTTCTGGTTTTCCCGGAAGGGTGGCGGAAGCCGGCGGGCGCGTCGAGCGCCCGTCCGGACACCGGCCGGACGGATCGCCCTTCAGTCCGCCAGGCGGTAGACGTAACGGCAGGACGGGCGCTGCGCGCAGCGCCCCGGCAGGTCGGCCACGTAATCCCCCACATAGGCGAAGCCCATCCGCTCCAGCACGCGGCGGGAGACATGGTTCTCCGCGAAGGTGTTGCCCACCACCTCGCGGTAGCCGCGGTCGCGCAGCAGGTCCAGCGCGAAGGCCACGGCCTCCTGCACATAGCCCTGGCCGCGGAACGGGATGCCGATCCAGTAGCCGATCACGGCCACCGGCTTTTCGTCCTTCCAGCCGATGCTGCCCAGCACGGCGCCGTCCTCGCGGCGGCGGATGGTGAAGTAGGGGCTGGCCGTGCCCCGGTCCACGATCCACCGGCGCATCGCCTCCTCCGTGCAGGGCCAGGGCATGGAGGCGGTCATCATGATGGCGTCCCGGTCCCCGCCCAGCAGGGCCGCGAAGGCGCCGGCATCGTCGGGACCCTGCGGACGGAACTCCAGCCGCGCGCTGTGGAAGACCGCCGGTTCCTTGGCCGCCAGCGGACCGGCGGGGCCGGCAACCATGGGATCGGCGCTCCCCGGCCCGGGGCTCATGCGGCGTCCCCCCGGATCAGAGCGGCCAGGGCATCGGGCTCGAACCCCTCGTCGAGCAGCAGGTCGAGCCCGGCGGGGCAGGTGGTGGGCAGGTCCGGGGCGGTCTCTCCGTACTCCGCAAGGTCCGCGAGCGCGTCACGCCGGGCCAGCCTCCAGGCCCGCTCCAGATCGAGACGCTGGCGCATGCCCTCGCTGAAACGGGTCAGGGCGTCGCCCTGCCAGGTGCGGATCTCCCGTCGCCAGCCGGCCGCCGCCAACGCTTCGGGCGAGGCGGCGAGCTTGATGCCGTGGCCCAGGACCCGGCGCAGCAGCGATTCCACGGTGCGCAGTTCGGAGATGCCCAAATCCTCGATCTCCTCGGCCACATGCTGGAGGTCGAGGTCGTTGGGCAGGTCCCGCCGGCCCTTCGCCAGACCGCGGAGAACCTGCGCCTGATGCTGCGACCAGGCGAAGATGTCGGTGTCGTATCCCAGCGGATCGCGCATCGGTCCCTCCGGCCGCGATGGTAGCGTGGCCCCCGATGCCGGTCCAGCGACACCGGTCCAGCGGCTGCGGGGCCGGCCTGGGCGCCGCTTCTGAACGGAAAACGCCGCGCGGGGGGCTCCCCGCGCGGCGTCCTCTTCCGCGGAATGTCGTCGTCGAACCGTGCGGCGGACCGTCCGGAGGACCTGCCGGTCAGCGGTCCTTCGGCGGGTCCATCAGCTTCTGCATGAGGTAGACCCCTTGCAGACCGGTGATGAAGGCGCGCTGCTTCAGGTTGGCCGCCGCCGAGTGGCCGCCCTCGATGTTCTCGTAATAGAGCACCGGATGGCCCTGGGACTGCATCCGGGCCGCCATCTTGCGGGCGTGGCCGGGATGCACGCGGTCGTCCTTGGTCGAGGTGTAGAAGAAGACCTCGGGGTAGTCCTTGTCCTTCTTCACGTTCTGGTACGGGCTGTACTTCTCGATGTAGGCCCGTTCCTCGGGGATGTCGGGGTTGCCGTACTCGCCCATCCAGGACGCGCCGGCCAGCAGCTTGTTGTAGCGCAGCATGTCCAGCAGCGGCACGGCGCAGATCACGGCGTTGTAGAGGTCCGGCCGCTGCGTGAAGGCGGTGCCGACCAGGAGGCCGCCGTTGGAGCCGCCGAAGATGCCCAGCCGCTTCGGGCTGGTGACCTTCGTCTTCACCAGATCCTCCGCCACGGCGGCGAAGTCGTCGAAGGCGCGCTGCCGGTTCTCCTTCAGCGCGGCCTGGTGCCAGCGCGGCCCGTACTCGCCGCCGCCGCGGATGTTGGCGACGACATAGACCCCGCCCGCCTCAAGCCACGCCTTGGACAGGGGCGACAGGTAGGCGGGCGTCGAGCTGATCTCGAACCCGCCATAGCCGTACATCAGGGTCGGGGCGTCGGCGGTCGGCTCCAGCCCCTTGCGCTTCACGATGAAGTAGGGGACGCGGGTGCCGTCGGCGCTGGTGGCGAAACGCTGCTCGGTGGTGAAGGGGGCGGCGTCGAAGCGGGCCGGCAGCGACTTGATCGCCTCCGGCGCGCCGCCGCCCGGCATCAGGTACAGCGTATCGGGTTGCAGGAAGCTGGCGAAGTTCACCAGAACGTCCGTGCTGAAGCTGTCGGTGGAGACGATGCGGAGGCTGCCGGCCTCGGGCAGGGCCACGTCCTTGCGGACCCAGCCGTCCTTGCCCGAGGTCAGCGCCGTCAGCCGGCCCTTCACATCGTCCAGCAGGGCGGCGTAGACGGCGTCCTTGGCGATGGCGACGGACTGGATGGCGACCGTGTCCGTCGGCGCCAGGATCAGCTCGGCGGTCTTCGGCGCCGCACCGCCCTCGATCTCCGCCAGCGGCACGGCGACCAGCGCGCCCTGCGGCAAGGTCTTGCCGCCCACCGTCCAGGCGGCGCGCAGCAGCAGCAGCAGCCGGCCCTGGAAGGTGCCCTGCAACTCCACGGTCAGCGGCAGCGCCAGCTTCGTGGCCTTGCCGTCCTTGCCGACCAGATGCCATTCCTCGGTGAAGAAGTCCGGGCCGCGGTTGAGCAGCAGCACCGTGCCCTCCGGCCGGTGGATCGCCAGCGGCCGGGCCCAGACGTCGTCCTTCGCCACGGTCAGCAGCACCGGCGCCTTGGCAAGCTCGGTGCTGCGCTTCCAGAGCCGGACCTGCCGCGGATAGCCGCTGTCGGTCATGCTGTCGGGGCCGAAGTCGCTGGCGACCAGAAGTGTGTCCTGGTCGGCCCAGGCGTACCACTGCTTGGCCTCGGTCAGGACGAAGCCGTCCTTCACGAACGCCTTCTTCTCGACGTCGAACTCGCGGATCACGGCGGCGTCCTTGCCGCCGCGCGACAGCCGGACCAGGCAGCGGCTGCTGTCCGGTGCCAGGCAGAGATGGCCCTGGTAGACCCAGTTCTCGTTCTCTTCCTTGGCCAGGGCGTCGATGTCCAGCACCACGTCCCAGTCCGGCTCGGCCGTGCGGTAGCTGTCCACCGTGGTGCGGCGCCAGAGGCCGCGCACATGCGCCTCGTCCTGCCAGAAATTATCGACCACGCCGCCTTCCAGCGAGCCGTAGGGGATGCGGTCGCGCGCCGTCAGGATGCGCTCGGCCTCGGTCCGCAGCGGCTCGAAGCGGGGGTCCTTCTCCAGCCGGGCGAGCGTCTTCGCGTTCTGCTCGCGGGCCCAGGCGATGGCCTTGTCGCCCTCGACCTCCTCAAGCCACTGGAACTCGTCCGCCGCCATGTCCTTGACCTGTGCCGTCTGCTGCTGTGCCAGGGCGGCCCCGGCCAGCCCCGTGCCGGCCAGCAGACCGGCGGCCAGCGCCGCGAGAAGGGAACCCGTCTTCGCCATTGTTTCTTCTCCAAGCCTCCTGCCGGGGGCGGCCGCCCCCCTTCCTCGGGGTTTACCATCCCCCGGAGGGTGGCGGAAGGACAGCTTCGGCCCCTGGGCGGGGGGCCGCTCGGGGGGGACGCCCGGGGGGCGCCCGGGGGGAGGCGGTCCGCGGGCAGGTCCCCCGGCCTATCCTTCCCGCGCCGCGTCGCGGCAGGCCCGCAGCAGGGCGGGCCAGTCCTCCGGCGGGGTGCCGCGTGCGACCATGCGCCCGAACACGGCATAGGGATCGCCGGCATCGCCGTCCTTGCGCAGCCCGTCCGCCCCGTTCAGCCAGCAGTAGGCGATGATGCGGCTGCCGCTGTCGAAGCGGAAGAACAGCCGCCAGCGCCCGGTCGCGACCCGCCGCCAGGGTGAGAGTGGCCCCTTCAGCCGGTAGTCGGCCCGGTTCGGGTCGGCCGGCACTTCCACCAGCATGATGGTCAGCAGCCGGCCCAGCAGCTTGGCGTTGGGATGGTGGACATATCCCACCGGGTCCGCCGCGCGCAGCCGGCGGACACTGTCGGCCAGCCGGTCCAGGCTCTCCGTCAGAGCGGGATATTCCAGCAGGCGCCAGCCGTTGCGGATGACAGGCATCGCCCGCGCGGCCCTCAGAACGACGCACCGTCCAGGTCGTCGTCGTCGCCCACGGTGACGCCGGCGACCAGTTCCCGCATCTCCGCCAGCCGCTCCTCGGACAGGTCGCGCAACTGGCGGGCGTCGGCTTCGATGAAGGACAGCCAGGCCGCCAGCATCGGGTCGGCAGCGTCCTCCGCCGCGCTCTCCGCGGGCGGCTCCTGCGCCACGACCAGCATGACGCCGGGTCCGACCACCCGCGCCTTCAGGGCGCCGCGGAACTCCGGATGGCGGCGGAACAGCGCCTTGTCGAAGCGCAGCGCCTCCGAATTGCCGGCGGTCGTGCCACGGCCCTGGTAGTCGGTGCTGTCGGTGTGGCCACTGCGCCCGGTCATGTCAAACCCCTCCCCGCCGGCAGTACGGATGCCGGATGTACGAACAAGAGTACGCACGCCGCCGGGCAAGGGTCAAGGACGCTTCCGTCCGCGGACGCCTCAGTCCGCGAACGCCTCGTCCCAGGTGCCGCGGGTGGCGGCCTTGCTGTACTCGGTGGCGCGGTTCTCGAAGAAGTTGGTGTGCTCGATGCCGTTCAGGATGGCGTCCATCCAGGGCAGGGGGTTCTTCTCGATCCGGTAGACCGGCTCCAGGCCCAACTGGCCCAGCCGGCGGTCGGCGATCCAGCGGATGTAGCGCTTCACATCCTCGGCGGTCATGCCCTCCACCGGGCCCATCTCGAAGGCCAGGTCGATGAAGGCGTCCTCATGGTGGACGATCGTCTCGCAGCAGACGGTCAGCTCGCGCTGGAACGCCTCGGTCCAGACCTGCGGGTTCTCGTTCACGAAGGTGCGGAACAGCTTGATCATCGAGAGCGTGTGCAGCGTCTCGTCGCGCACCGACCAGGTGACGATCTGGCCCATCCCCTTCATCTTGTTGAAGCGGGGGAAGTTCATCAGGATCGCGAAGCTGGCGAACAGTTGCAGCCCCTCGGTGAAGGCGCCGAACACGGCCAGGGTCTTGGCGATGTCCTCCAGGCTGTCGACGTTGAAGCCCTGCATGTAGTCGTACTTGTCCTTCATCTCCTTGTAGCGGAGGAAGGCCGAGTACTCGATCTCCGGCATGCCGATCGTGTCCAGCAGGTGGCTGTAGGCCGCGATGTGGACCGTCTCCATGGCGGAGAAGGCGGCCAGCATCATGCAGACTTCGGTCGGCTGGAAGACGCGGCTGTAGTGCCGCATGTAGCAGTTGTTCACCTCCACGTCGGCCTGCGTGAAGAAGCGGAAGATCTGCGTCAGCAGGTTCCGCTCGGCCTCCGTCAGCTTCTGCCGCCAGTCCTTCACGTCGTCGGCCAGCGGCACCTCCTCCGGCAGCCAGTGGATGCGCTGCTGCGTCAGCCACGCCTCGTAGGCCCAGGGATAGCGGAAGGGCTTGTAGACCGGATTGGGCGTCAGCAGGGGGGAGGCCATGGCGTCCATACTATATCTAGGGGGTGGTGCGGTAAGATAGCACAGCATAGGCCCCAGGGAAGGGCTTCTGCCCGTCTCCCCCTGTGGAAAGCGGGGGCGGTTCCCGGCGCTCAGCGCCGCCGCGGGTCCTGGGCGCGGGTCGCGGCCTCCAGCGTGCGGGCAGCGAGGGCCTGCACCTCCTCCGGCGTCAGGCGGCCGTCGCCGTCCGCATCGGCGGCGGCGAAGCGCGCCTCCGCCTGGGTCCGCAGCTCCGCTGCCGTCACCTGGAAGTCGGCATCCGTGTCGGCCGACATCACGGCGTCCAGGCGGGGCCGGGCCCGGCTGCGGGCGGCACGCTCGCGCGGGACGACGCCTGCCGCGCCCGGATCGCCGCCCGGCGCCCCTTCCGCCCCCGGCCGTCCGCCCCCGGCCGGGGGCGGCGGGGCGCGGAACGGGGAGCGCAGGCGGTACTCTGTCAGTTCGGCGGCGGTGATGCGGCCGTCGCGGTTCAGGTCGAAGGCGGCGAAGGCGCGGTCGGTGTCGGCCAGGAGTTCGATCCGGTCCACGACGCCGTCGCCGTTGCGGTCGGCCCTGCGGAACCAGTCGGTCAGCGCGGCGCGGTAGGCGTCCGGGTCCGGGGTGGGGGCGGACAGCGGCTCCCCCGCCGGACTCAGGGCCGTCAGGCGGGGGCGCGGGGCCTGCGGATCGGGACCGGCGGCGCAGGCGGCGAGCAGCAGGGTCAGCGCGGCGAGGGCGGGAAGCTGGCGCATGGGCGGCGGGTCTCGGCTTCGGCGCGCGAGCGCCGGGAAGGGGGACGGCGCGTCAGCGCCAGGAAAAGGTGGCGGCGCGCGAGCGCCGGGAATGGACGACGGCGCGACGGCGCCGGGGAAGGGACGGCGGCGGGTGAGCGCCGGGGAACGGGCGGGACCTCAGCTTACACGTCGGCCGCGGCGGCGAGTAGCCTTCCGGGCGGGCTGCCCGCGCACGGGCCGGCATTTCGCAGGTGCGCACGGGGGCGGTGCAGGTTAAAGCTGGCGATCCACCCGCCCCACCGCCCCGCTGCCCGGCATGCCCATGACCGTCCGACTGGCCATCTTCGACTTCGACGGCACGCTGGCCGACAGCTATCCCTGGTTCGCCGCGAACTTCAATTCGATGGCGGAACGATGGCGCGTTCCCAGGCTCTCGCGGGAGGAGCTGGAGGCGATGCGGGACACCGGCGCGCGCACCCTGATCGCGCATCTGGGGGTGCCGTCCTGGAAGCTGCCGCTGATCGCGGCCGACATGAAGCGGCGCATGGCGCGGGACATCGACAGCCTGCCCCTGTTCGACGGCGTGCCCGCGCTGCTGGCCGGGCTGCGCGCCGCGGGCACCACCATCGCCGTCCTGACCTCCAACTCCGAACCCAACGTGCGCCGGGTGATGGGGCCGGATGTGGCGGGAACCGTCGATTGTTTCGTCTGCGGAACGGCGCTGTTCGGCAAGGCCCCGAAGCTGCGCCGGCTGCTGCGCGACCTGCGCGTGCCGGCGGCGGAGGCGCTCGCCATCGGGGACGAGATCCGCGACCTCGATGCGGCGCGGGAGGCGGGGGTGCCCTTCGCCGGGGTCGCCTGGGGCTATACCCGCCGGGCCGCGCTCGCCGCCGCCGGGGCCGATCCGGTCTTCGATACGGTGGCCGGAATGGCCGCCGGACTGGGCGTCCGCCTGTAGCGCCGGCGCGGGGCCGTCACCCCGGGGCCGCCACCCCGGCGCCGCCCTCCGGTGCGGGTCCCCGGGGCGCTGGCACGCCGGGCGGGATTGGTGTACCTCACCGCCGTGCTGCGCCGCGGGACCCGCCGGGGTCCGCCGGCCGACCAGTCCGCAAGGGAAGGGACCCGCCATGAGCGCCACCGGTCAGTCCAAGCGCCTCGCCGTGCCCGACATCGCCGCCCGCAAGGGCCGGGAGCCCGTCGCCGTGCTGACGGCCTACACCGTCTCCATGGCCCGCCTGCTGGACCCGCATGTGGAGGTGCTGCTGGTGGGCGACAGCCTGGGCATGGTGCTGTACGGCTTCGACAGCACCCTGCCGGTGACGCTGGACATGATGATCGCCCATGGCGGGGCGGTGGTGCGCGGCTCGTCGCGCGCCTGCGTCGTCGTGGACATGCCCTGGGCCAGCTACCAGGAAAGCCGCGAGCAGGCCTTCCGCAACGCAGCCCGCATCCTGGCTGAGACCGGCTGCGCCGCCGTCAAGCTGGAAGGCGGGGAGGAGATGGCGGAGACGGTCGATTTCCTGGTCCGCCGCGGCATCCCGGTGATGGGCCATGTCGGGCTGACGCCGCAGGCGGTCAACGCGCTGGGCGGCTACCGCGCCCGCGGCCGCAGCGACGCCGAGCAGGCGAAGATCCTGAGCGATGCCCGCGCCGTGGCCGAGGCCGGCGCCTTCGCCCTGGTCGTGGAGGGGGTGGTGGAGCCGCTGGCCCGCGCCGTGACGGAGGCCGTGCCCTGCGTCACCATCGGCATCGGCGCGTCCGCCGCCTGCGACGGGCAGGTGCTGGTGTCCGACGACCTGCTGGGCCTCTACGGCGCCTTCACCCCGAAGTTCGTCCGGCGCTATGCCGAGCTGGGGCCGGTGATCGGGGAGGCCGCCGCCGCCTATGCCGCCGATGTGCGCGCCCGCCGCTTCCCCGGCGCCGAGCACGTCTTCGCGGCCCGGAAGGCGTCCTGATCCTTCCGGCCCGCTTTCTTCGGGCCCGTTTCCTTCCGGCCCCTGTGCCTCAAGGCCGCCGGCGGTTCAGCCGACCGCGGTGGTGGCCGGCTGGCGCGGGGTGCCCGGCTGCGGCGCCGGCAGCTCGACATTCACCTCCAGCATGGAGCAGCCGCTCTCCCGCTCCAGCTTGACGGCGACCTTGTCGTCGTCGATCGGCACGTACTTCTTGATGACGGCCAGCAGTTCCTTCTGCAAGGCCGGCAGGAAGTCGGGCGCGTTGCGGTCGGCGCGTTCGTGCGCCAGCACGATCTGGAGGCGGTCCTTCGCGGTTGTGGCGGTCGGTTCCTTGTTCCGGCGGAAGAAATCCATAAGGTTCATGCGGACCTCCGCAGCAGCCGGTCGAAGAAGCCCTTGCGCTCCGGCTTGGCGAAGCGGTGCTCGATCTTCTCGCCCAGGAAGCGGGCCACAGCGTCCATGTAGGCCTGCCCGGCGGTGGACTTCTCGTCCAGGATGACCGGCATGCCGACATTGCTGGCCTTCAGCACGGCCGGGCTTTCCGGGATGATGCCGATCAGCGGGATGGCCAGGATCTCCAGCACGTCCTCCACCTTCAGCATCTCGCCCTTGTCCACGCGCTCCAGGTCGTAGCGCGTGACCAGCAGGTGCTCCTGCACCGGGTCCAGCCCCATCTCGGCGCGGCGCGAGCGGGCCTGGATGACGCCCAGGATACGGTCGCTGTCGCGCACCGAGGAGACCTCGGGGTTGGTCACGATGATGGCGTGGTCGGCGAAGTAGAGCGCCATCTGCGCGCCCCGCTCGATGCCGGCCGGGCTGTCGCAGACGATGTAGTCGAACTCCTTCTTCAGCTCCTCCAGGATGCGCTCCACGCCGTCACGGCTGAGCGCGTCCTTGTCCCGCGTCTGCGAGGTGGGGAGGATGAACAGGTTCTCGACCCGCTTGTCCTTGATCAGCGCCTGGCTGAGCCGCGCCTCGCCATGGATCACGTTGATGAAGTCGAAGACGACACGGCGCTCGCACCCCATGATGAGGTCGAGGTTCCGCAGACCCACGTCGAAATCGATGATGCAGGTCTTGAACCCACGCAGGGCAAGGCCCGTCCCGAAGGCGGCGCTGGAGGTCGTCTTGCCCACGCCGCCCTTGCCGGAAGTCATCGTGATGATCTTGGCCAAGAGGCGTCTCCACTTCTTCTGGTTGACGGGCGCCCCGTGCTCACACGGCCACGGGGTCGATATGCAGGAAACCGTTGTCGAGATAGATCTGGACCTGCCGGCGCCGCAGCGACTTGTCCATGTCCTCGCTGACCCGGTAGAGGCCGGCGATGGAGACCAGTTCGGCTTCCAGGCTGTGGCAGAAGATGCGGGCGCTGCGGTCGCCGCCGACGCCGGCCAGGGCGCGGCCGCGCAGGGCACCATAGACGTGGATGCTGCCGTCGGCCACCAGCTCGGCGCCGGGGCTGACGGCCCCGATCACGATCAGGTCGCCGCCCTCGGCATAGATCTGGCGGCCGGACCGGATCGGTTCGGTGACGATCAGGCTGCCGCGCGAGGGGGCAGGGGGCGGGGGCGGGGCCGGCTGCGGGGGCTGCTGCGGCTGTGCCGCCGCGGCGGGCGGGCCGCCGCCGCCCAGCGCGCCCTGCGCCGCGCTGCGGCCGGAATCCGCCAGCGGCCGGATCGGTTCGGAGGCGCCGCCGCGGGCCGGCGGCACGACGGCCAGCCCGGCCGCCAGCGCCGCGTCCTGCAATTCGCGGGTGCCGCCCTGGAGTCCGATGCAGATCAGGCCCAGATTGCGCAGCAGCCCGGTGAACTGGGCGAAGTCGAAGGGCGCGCCGGCCGGCAGGTCGTCCAGGTCCAGCACGACGGGCGCGTTGCGGAAGAAATTGGGCGCCTGCGCGATCTTGCCCGCCAGAACGGGGAAGAAATTCGGGTTGCGCGGATCGCCCACCTTCAGGACCATCAGGGTGAAGGTGCTTCCGCGCATCTGGAACGGCGCATCACGATAGGCCACCTGGGCGCTTGTATTCACTGGTCCCCACCCGTCATCCGCGACCCGGCCGGCGCCACTCTGTTCGAATCGAAACGGTCGCACTCCCGGGCCGGTGCGCCGGACCCCATCCTCGGAATCCTGGCACCGACCTGTGCGGGAAGCGCCGTTCAAGCCCAAGCAGGCGCTGCCGTCAAGCGGGATCGTCCGCCATATTTTGAGACAAAACCCGGGTCTTATACAAGATTTATGTTATTGCGTGCAAAGGCTTCACATGGGTCCGGAAAAGATCGCGGACCCACGGTCGTTCCCCCGAACTATGCCGTCCGGAAGGGGCCCGGCAAGCGCGGAATCGGGTAGCCGGCGCGACCAGGGCATGCCCCCGACGCGGGATCAGCCGCCTTCCCCGGTCGCGCCCGCTCCGCCCAGACGGGCCAGGCGCGCCCGGTACTCGGCTTCCGGGATCAGGCCGCGGCGGAACAGGGCGGTCAGCGCCTGCCGGGCGCGGCGGTCGTCCTCGGCCCGGTCCGGCGCCTCGGTGCCGGACTCCTCGTCCGTCACCGCGCCGGCCGCCGCCGGGTATCCACCGCCCCTGTAGCCGGGTCCTGCTGCCATGGCCGCCTCCGTCGCTCGCCGTCCCGTCCTGCCGCCGGGCAGTCTAGCCGAGCCGGCCCGGCCGGGCCACCCCGGGCCGGAGACGGGACCTGTTCCGCGTCTCTTGCGCAATATCTTGTGTGAACCTTCCGTTGCTGACGCAACACATGCTGACGTGCGGCATTTATTCCGGTACTCTCCGAACCGTGGTGCAGCCGCTGAAGGAAGACCGGGACTTGCGACGCCGGGACCTGCCAGCCTCTCCGATCCCGCTCCAGGCGAAGGAACCCGCCCCCGATGGCGGTGCCCTTCCGGCCTCTGCCGCTGCCCCCCTGCCGAAACCGCACGCCTCCGCCGGAGGGTGCGGTTTTTTCGTGCGCGCGTTTCCCCGACCCCCTTGGAGGAGAAACCTAGATGGCCAAGCGCCAGTCCAGAGCCGCTGCTTCCGCCGATGCCAAGGTCCACCCGCTGTTTCCGCGCGGGGCGGCCTGGGACCCCCTGGGCGGTGACCCCTTGGGCGGGGATCGCCGGGAGCAGAGCTATGTCCGGACGGTCAAGCCGCAGAGCGAGGGTCAGAAGGAACTGATGGAGGCGATCGCCGGCCACCACCTGACGCTCGCGCTCGGCCCCGCCGGCACGGGCAAGACCTACCTCGCCATCTCGGCGGCGGTGGAGGCGCTGGACGCCGGCCGGGTGGACCGCATCGTGCTGTCGCGCCCCGCCATCGAGGCGGGGGAGAGCATCGGCTATCTGCCGGGCGACATGGGGGAGAAGATGGCCCCCTTCCTGCGTCCGCTCTATGATGCGCTGAACGACCGGCTGGGCGGCAAGCGCGCCCGTGCCTTGATGGCGGACGGCGCCATCGAGATCGCGCCCGTGGGCTTCATGCGCGGGCGCACCCTGAACAACGCCTTCATCGTGATCGACGAGGCGCAGAACTGCACCTATGCCCAGATCAAGATGCTGCTGACCCGGCTCGGCTGGCACTCGACCATGGTGCTGACCGGCGATCCGGACCAGTCAGACCTGCTGGACGGGCTGTCCGGTCTGGCGGACATCGCCCGCCGGCTGGAGGCGGTGGAGGGTATCGGCGTCGTCCGGCTGGGCGACCGCGACATTGTCCGCCACCCGCTGGTGGCCAGCATGCTGACGGTGCTCTGACGGGGCGCTGCCGGCGGAATTTCCGGCGGCCGGGGCTGTTCACGGGGGAGCGGGCGGAGCAACCGCCCGTTTCCGCGATCCCCGCCCCTGCCTCCGCCCCGGAGCGACCGATGACCCACGATCCGGCCTATCCCGCCGCCATGCTTCCCGACACCGGCCGCATGGCCGTGCTGGCCCGCAACTGGTGGGCCTTCCTGCTGCGCGGCCTGCTCGGGCTCCTGTTCGGGCTGGTCGCCATCCTTCTGCCCGGCCCGGCGCTGCTCAGCCTTGCCCTGCTGCTGGCCGTCTTCCTGCTGGCCGACGGCGTGCTGGCGATCGTCGCCGGCGTGCGCGCCGCACAGAAGGGCGACCGCTGGACGGCCCTGGCACTGGAAGGGGTGGCCGGCATCGCGGTCGGCATCCTGGCGCTCTCCTGGCCGGGAGCGACGGTGCTGGTGCTGATCTGGCTGGTCGGCGCCTGGGCCATCTTCACCGGCGTTCTGGAACTGGTCGCCGCCCGCGCCGTGACGGGCACGGCCGGGCGGATCTGGCTGGTGCTGGGCGGCGTGCTCTCCGTCCTGCTGGGCATCCTGATGATCGCCGTGCCGTTCCCGGCCGGCGGGGCCGCCGTGGTCTTCCTGGTCGGCGCCTACGCGATCCTGTTCGGCAGCGTCATGATCGCCTGGAGCTTCCAGCTCCGCCGGCTCGACCGCCGCCTGCACGCGCGCGGGACGGCACCGCGTGGCGCCGTCCCGCATACCTGACCGCCTGCCTCCGGCCGCGACACCCGTCCTACAGCGCGACCCCGTCGAAGGCCGACTTCAGCACCTCGGCGCTGTGGCGCAGCGCCGAGGCTTCGGCCTCGTCCAGGTCCGGCGTCAGGGTGCTGATGACGCCCGCGGCCCCGAGCAGGCGGGGCAGCGAGAGCGCCACCTGCGGCACGCCCAGGCAACTGTCCGTCAGCATGGAGCAGGTGACCAGCGCCCGCTCGTCGTTGGCGATCACCTGCGCCAGCCGGGCCAGGCCGCCGCCGATGCCGTACCAGGTGGCGCCCTTGCCCTTGATGATCCGGTAGGCGGCGCAGCGCACCTCGTCGTCGATGCGGGCCTTCACGGCATCGGTGACGGGCCGGCCGACCTGGTCGCCGACCACCGCCACGTTCAGCCCGCCGGCCTCGGCGTTCGACCAGTGCAGCACCTCGCTGTCGCCGTGCTCGCCCAGGACGTGGGCATGCACCGACTTCGGGCTGACGCCCAGATGCTGGCCCAGCAGCGCGCGATAGCGCGCGGTGTCCAGGATGGTGCCGGAACCGATCACCCGGCAGGTCGGCACGCCGTGGCGGGCGGCGATGACGGTGGAAATCTGGGTCATCACGTCCACCGGGTTCGTCGCCACCAGCAGGATCGTCTGTGGCGCCGCCTTGAGGACCTCGGGGATGATGCCGCCGAAGATCTCGGCATTGCGGGTCAGCAGCTCCAGCCGCGTCTCGCCCGGCTTCTGGTTGACCCCGGCGGCCAGCACCACCAGCCCGGCCCCGTCCAGGTCGGCATAGCTGCCGGCGCGGACCTTGGTGGGATAGGCGAAAGGGGTGGCGTGCAGGATGTCGCGCGCCTGCGCGTCCGCCAGTTCGCCGTTGCGGTCCACCAGCACGATCTCGCTGCCGACTCCGCGCATCACCATGGCATAGGCGGCTGTGCTGCCGACGAACCCGGCTCCGACGATGCCGATCTTCATGCCGTTCTCCTTTTTTCCTCTCGATCCCGGTAACCATAACAGCTTCGATGGTGTCCGGGTGTTGAGTCAGGTCAAGCGGAGCGCTCCTTCCGCCCGCTCCCGCTCCGGCGGGCCTTTCCTCCCCGGGGCCGAGCGCGTAGGCTGCGGCCGGTCCCGTCCAGGTCCGGCTCGCCCCTGGTGCCGCCGCGTCCGCGGGACCATCTGACGGGACGCTTCCGGAGATACCGCCCGGCCCGCCCTCACCGGAGAGCCACCCGGAGAGGAGATCGCCGGAGAGAACGCCCCAGGAGAGAACGCGCATGACGACATCCCGAGTTCTCCGCATCGCCATCGGCATCCTGGCCGGGCTGATCCTCGCCGCCCTGGTGGCGCTCTGGACGGTGCGGCAGGATGCCGGCCGGGCCGGCGGCGTGCCCGCGGGGGCCGTCGCCACGCCGGGGGTGACCATCGGCGGCGACTTCCGGCTGGTGGACGAGACGGGGCGCGAGGTCACCTCGGCCGACTATGCCGGCAGGTACCGGCTGATCTTCTTCGGCTTCACCTTCTGCCCGGACATCTGTCCGACGGAATTGCAGCTCATCGCCCGTGCGCTCGATGCGCTGGGGTCGGACGCGGCGGCGGTGCAGCCGCTGTTCGTCAGCATCGATCCCGAGCGCGACGGTCCGGCCCAGCTCGCCGAGTACACGGACATGTTCCACCCCGCCATTGTCGGGCTGACCGGCACGCCGGAACAGGTGGCGGCCGCTGCCCGCGCCTTCCGTGTCTACTATGCCAAGGCGCCCGCCGCCGACGGCTCCAGCTACACCATGGACCACTCCACCTACACTTACCTGATGGGGCCGGACGGCGGGTTCCTCACCGTCTTCCCCCGCGGGACCGAGGCCGGCGAGATCGCCGACGCCATCCGCCAGTACATCCGCTCCGGAAGCCGATAGGGAGAACCGCATCCATGTCCGCCAAGTCCGTCCGGCTGGCCGCCGCCGCCGCCCTCTGCGCCCTGCTGGCCGGTCCGGCCCTGGCCGCGACCGATCCGCTGCCCCCGGTCAAGGCCGGGCCGCTGTCGCTGGAGGTGGTGTGGGCACGCGCCACCGCCTCGTCCGCCAAGGCGGGTGCCGCCTACCTGACCATCGTCAACGGCGGTGCCGACGACCGCCTGACCGCCGCCGCCTCTCCGGTGGCGGAGACGGTGGAGCTGCACACCCACATCATGGACGGCTCCGTCGCCCGCATGCGCAAGGTCGAGGGCGGCATCGAGATCCCCGGCGATGCCGAACTGGTGCTGGAGCCCGGCGGGCTGCACGTCATGCTGATGGGCCTGAAGCAGCCCTTGAAGCCGGGCGAGAGCTTCCCGCTGACCCTGACCTTCGAGAAGGCGGGGACTGTCGGGCTGACGGCGCAGGTGCGCGCGCCCGGCGACGAGCCCGACGCCCATGCCGGGCACGACCACGATCATGAGCATGGCGACGACCATGACCACGATCACGACCATGGGGACGGGAAGGCCGCCGACCACCATCACTGAGGCCGCCGGGGCGTGGCCGGCGGGGTGTCCTCCGTCGGCCACGGGCTCCGGCACCGCGCCGGTCCGTTCCCGGACGGTGCCGCCTGCTGCGCCGCAGCATTCCCTTGGAGGCGGAGACTAAACCTTGTCATTTCATATACTTAGCGGAGAGTTTTCGACACTTGACAGGGGTAGGTGCGGCCCGTATGGTGCCGCCGCTTTCGCGCGGCGTCGAACTCGGCGGCGAAGGGGGCTCCCATCATGACGGATGATCCGGGCATGGCGGGGGACAGAACACCCCCCTCGCTGGACGAGATCGAGGCCAGGCTGCGGCAGGCGCGGCGGAACGCCGGCATCGCGACATCGTCGCCCGAACCGGGGGGTGAAGTCGATACGCGCGGCGGGCTGGGCTTCGGTTTCCGGATCGGGGTCGAGCTGCTCGCCGCGATGGTTGTCGGTGTCGGCGGCGGTCTGATGATCGACCGCTGGCTGGGGACGTCGCCCTGGGGGCTGGTGGGGATGTTCTTCCTCGGCGCGGGCGCCGGGGTCATGAACGTCTTCCGGGCCGTCACGGGCGCCGGTTACGCAGTTGGGTTCCGGCATTCCGCCGAGGCGGAAGAGGCCGGAGAAAGTCGGCAGGACGAAGGGCGAGGACACCGTGGCTGATCCGCTGCATCAATTCGAAATCCAGCCGATCGTGCCGATCCAGATCGGCGGGCTCGACCTCTCCTTCAGCAATTCCGCGGCCTTCATGGTCGCGGCGGTGATCGCCACCACGACGCTCCTGATGTTCGGCATGCGCGGTCGGGCCATCGTGCCGGGCCGCTTGCAGTCGATGGCGGAGCTTCTCTACGAATTCATCGCCGGCATGGTGAAGGAGAATGCGGGGCCGGAGGCCCGGCGCTACTTCCCGCTGGTGTTCTCGATCTTCACCTTCATCCTGTTCGGCAACCTGCTGGGCATGATCCCGGGGGCGTTCACCTTCACCAGCCACATCGCCGTGACGTTCGCGCTGGCGATGGTGGTGTTCCTGTTCGTGACGATCCTGGCGCTGGTGCGGCACGGCCTGCACTTCTTCTCGTTCTTCATGCCCCAGGGCGCGCCGATCTGGCTGGCGCCGCTGATCGTCCCGATCGAGATCGTCTCCTACCTGTCCCGGCCGGTCAGCCTCAGCATCCGACTGTTCGCCAACATGATGGCCGGTCACACGATGCTGAAGGTCTTCGCCGGGTTCACGGTCAGCATGGGCGCCGCCCTTGGCGGGCTCGGCTACGCCTTCGGTCTGATCCCTGTCCTTCTCAACGTGGCCCTGATCGGCTTCGAGATCCTCGTCGCCTTCATGCAGGCCTACGTCTTCACCATCCTGACCTGCATCTACATCCGCGACGCAATCGAACTGCACTGAGCGCTCGAACGCACAAGAAGCGGGGGTCGGGTTAACCGTCCAACCGTCCCATCGGAAGAGGAAGAGTTAAAATGGAAGCTGAAGCGGCAAGGTACATCGGCGCCGGGCTGGCCATGTTCGCCCTGGCCGGCGTTGGCATCGGTATCGCCAACATCTTCTCCAACCTGATCGCTTCGGTCGCCCGCAACCCGGCGGCCCGCAACCAGGTGTTCCCGATCGGCATTCTGGGCTTCGCGCTGACCGAAGCCGTCGCGCTGTTCGCGCTGCTGATCGCCTTCCTGATCCTGTTCGCCTGAGCCAGTCCCTTCCGGCTCGATGGAACGGTCCGCGGCGTGGGGATGTCTCCGCGCCGCGGTTTGTTGGGGCCGGCCCCCGCCTTCGGGCACGGGGGCCCGCGCTTCCCGGGATCGAGGCGGCTGCCGGGCCTTCCGGCGGCCGCGCACGCAAGGTGATCCTCGCATGGTGGATTTCAGGCTGACGTTGGCCCGGCGGGCCGGGGCCCTGGTGCTGGGTCTGGCGCTGGCCGCTTCCCCGGCCCTGCCGGCTTTCGCCCAGGATGCCGGGGCGCCGCAGGGCGTGACCCAGGAGGTGGCGCCGCCGGCGGCCGCCCAGGACGACGCGCACGGCACGGCGGAGCACATCGCCGAGGGCGTGGCGGCGGAGACGGCGGAGCACGCCAAGGGCGGGCTGCCGCAGCTCAACCCCGATACCTACCCGACCCAGATCTTCTGGCTGGCGGTGACCTTCGGCCTGCTGCTGTTCCTGATGTCCAAGGTGGCGCTGCCCCGCGTCGCCGAGGTGCTGGAAGCCCGGCAGGAGAAGATCGCCGACGACCTCGACCGCGCCGGTGCGCTGAAGGCCGAGGCGGACGCCGTCATCGAGAATTACGAGCGCGAGCTGGCCGAGGCCCGCGCCAAGGCGCAGAAGGTGCTGTCCGACGCGACCCACGCGGCGGAGAGCGAAACGACGCAACGCCTGGGTGAGCTGGCCGCCGATCTGGCCGAGCGCGCCCGCGCCGCCGAAGCCCGCATCGAGCAGGCCCGGCGCGCCGCGCTGGGCAACATCCGCGGCGTCGCGGCCGAGACGGCCGTCGCCGCCGCGGCGAAGCTGGCCGGGCTGGATCTCGACCGGACCACCGCCGAGGCGGCGGTCGATGAGGCCCTGAACCGTGTCCGGCAGGAGGTCGCGTGATGTTCCAGAATCCTACCTTCTGGGTCCTCGTCGCCTTCGTGCTGTTCGTCGCCGCCGTCTGGCGCATCGCCGCGAACACCATCGGCAAGGCGCTGGACGACCGGGCGGAGCGCATCCGCGAGGAGATCGAGCAGGCGCAGAAGCTGCGCGAGGACGCCCAGGCGGCCCTCGCCCAGTACCAGCGCAAGCAGCGCGACGCGCTGAAGGAGGCGGAGAACATCATCGCCGCCGCCCGCGAGGAGGCCGACCGTATCCGCCGCCGCGCCGCCACCGACCTGGAGGCATCCCTGCGGCGGCGTGAGGCGCAGGCCATGGAGAAGATCGCCCAGGCCGAGGCCCAGGCCGTGCAGCAGGTCCGTGACCTCGCCGCGGACATCGCCGTCGCCGCCACGGAGCGCATCCTGGTCCAGAACATGGACGCGACGCGCGACGAGGCGCTGGTCGGCACCGCCATCGCCGAGCTTCCCTCCAAGCTCCACTGATCCCGGCCCCGCCGGTCCGGAAAAGGGCGCCCCTCGCGGGCGCCCTTTTTGTTCGTGCCCGCGCCGGGGTGCCGGCCTGGAATCGGCGGGCGCCGGCCTTCGCTCCACGCGCGCCGCCGACCTCGCGGCGGCCTAGGCGGTGCGCTTCAACTGGGCGGTCAGGCCCAGGAAGGCGGGGTAGGGGTGGGTGACGACGTAGGTCGGCACCGGTCCCAGATAGTCCCGCATCCGGCCCTTCTCGACGAAGCGCTTGCGGAACCGGGAATGGCTGAAGAAGGGCAGCAGGCGGGGCACGATCCCGCCCATGACATAGAGCCCGCCGCGCGCCCCCAGGCTCAGGGCCAGATTGCCTGCCACCGTTCCCAGCATGGCGCAGAACATCTCCAGCGCTTCGTGGCAGTAGACGTCGCTGCGGTCGAGCCCGCGGGCGGAGATGTCGGCCGGGTCCAGCGGCTCCGGCTCGCGCCCGTCCAGCAGCATCAGCGCCGTGTAGAGGTTCTGCAATCCCATGCCGGAGACCACGCGCTCGGCAGAGACATGGTCGTAGATCTTGCGCAGCTCGGTCAGCACCTGCCCCTCGCGGTCGCTGACCGGGGCCATGGTGACATGGCCGCCCTCCGTCGCCAGCGCCGTCCAGCCGGACGGGCCGGGGATCAGGGCAGAGACGCCCAGGCCGGTGCCCGGTCCGATCACGCCGACGGGGGCGCCGGGCACGGGGACACCGTCGCCCACCTGCACCCGCTCGTCCTCCGCCAGCTCGGGGACGGAGAGTGCCGCGGCCGTGAAGTCGTTGATGACGTCCAGTCGGTCGAAGCCCAGCGCCCGCCGGACCCCGGAGATGGAGAACTCCCAGGTCAGGTTGGTCATGCGGATCAGGTCGCCCGTCACCGGCGAGGCGATGGCGAAGGCGCCGCGGTCGGGCCGCAGCGGGGCCGGTGCCGACTCCAGATAATGCTCCGCCGCCTCGGCGGGGGAGGGGAAGTCGGCGCAGCGGAGCGTGCGCTCCGCCGTGACGCGGCCGTCCAGCACCAGGGCGAAGCGCGCATTGGTGGCGCCGATGTCCGCGATCAGGGCCGGCGGCAGGTGTCCGGTCGTATCGGCGGTGGGGCTCATGCCGCGGCGCCCGCATCGCCGAGCGGCGCTGCCAGCGACTCCACGTAGCTGCGCCGCCAGTGGGTGATGTCGTTGCCCTTCAGCACGGTCATCATCGCCTCGAAGCGTTCGCGCCGCTCCTGGAGCGGCATGGTCAGGCCGCGCTGGAGATTCTCCGCCGTGGCCCGGATGTCATAGGGGTTGACGATCAGGGCCGCGTCAAGTTCCTTCGCCGCGCCCGCGAATCGGGACAGCACCAGCACGCCGGGGTCGGCCGGGTCCTGGCAGGCGACATACTCCTTCGCCACCAGATTCATGCCGTCGCGCAGCGGCGTCACCAGCCCGATCCGGGCATGCCGGTAGAAGCCCGCCAGCGTTTTCCGGTTGAAGCTCTTGTTCAGATAGCGGATCGGCACCCAGTCGAACTCCGCATAGCGGCCGTTGATATGGCCGGCCAGGGCCTCCAGCTCGCGCCGGATGGCCTGGTACTCGGCCACGTCGCCGCGGGAGGGCGGGGCCACCTGCATGAAGCTGACCTGGCCGCGGTTGCCGGGATAGCTGTCCAGCAGCTCCTGGAACGCCTCGAACCGCTGCGGCAGGCCCTTGGAATAGTCCAGCCGGTCCACGCCGATGATCAGCGCCCGTTCGACCAGGCTCTCCCGCAGGCGCCGGGTCTGCACCGACTCGGCTGCCTGCGCGGCAAGCTGGGCGAGCGGCAGCGTGTCGATGCTGATGGGGAAGGCGCGGGCCAGCAGGTTTCGGCCGTAGGCCCGGATG
This sequence comes from Rhodocista pekingensis, assembly GCF_042665545.1. NCBI lineage: Bacteria > Pseudomonadati > Pseudomonadota > Alphaproteobacteria > Rhodospirillales > Azospirillaceae > Rhodocista > Rhodocista pekingensis. Next base: position 170,426 of record NZ_JBHTCM010000007.1, read on the forward strand.
CGACACCCGCGGCCCGGGCCCAGCTCCTCCACGCTGCCGCCGGCCTCGTACTTCACGTAGTGGACGAAGCAGCGCAGGTCGCTCTCCGTCTGGAACCCCACCAGATCGTAGGCGCACAGGCCGCGCACCAGCGATTCGTGCGCCGGCAGGGCCACCAGGATCTCCGGCGCCGGAAAGGGCGTGTGCAGGTAGAAGCCCATGCGCTGGCTCAGCCCCATGGCGCGGAGCTGCTCGGCGAACGGAATCAGGTGGTAGTCGTGGACCCAGACCATGTCGTCGGGGCGGAGCAGGGCGGCAAGCTTGCCGGCGAACAGGCTGTTCACCCGCTGGTAGCCGGCATAGGTGCGCCCGCTGAAGCTGGCCAGATCCAGCCGGTAGTGGAACAGCGGCCACAGGGTCGAGTTGGCGAAGCCGTTGTAGTACTCGTCGAGGTCGCGCTGGGTCAGGCCCAGGGTGGCGTAGGTGATGCGGCCGGATTCGGCGATGCGCGGAGGGCCGTCGGTGCCTTCCACGATGTCGCCGCTCCAGCCGAACCAGATGCCGCCGCCACGGCTCTTCAGGGCTTCCTGGACGGCCACGGCCAGACCGCCGGCCTGGTTCTTGCTCTCGTCCACCGGGGCGACGCGGTTCGATACGACCACCAGTCGGCTCACGGGTTCGGTTCCTCCGGATTCAGGAAAGTTCTGGGATGGGCGGGTCCCACAGACCCGCGGCACCTCGCCGCAGACAGGGCGCCCGCAAGTCGGGCGCACGGAATCATCCGACCGCAGCAGAGCGGTCGAAGTAACGGCACGATAACGGGCAGGGGAGCGCGACATCACCCGGACTGTTGGCGTATGTCCTTGGCCCTATGGGGCTTCCGGGTCGATTTTCGCAGTGCAGCGAGGCGGTTGCGTCGGACGCGAACATTTCGCCGGCCCAACGGTGTCGGCAAGGGGCGGATTCCGCGCGACACTTGGTCCGGAAATTTGGCCTTGCGGACTCCGGCCCCGGCGATCATATTGTGCAGTGCGACATTGATCGCGTCTTCGACCCGATCACGTCGTAACGCACTTCTTGGGCGTTTCCTCCCTAAACTCAGGCCGTGCCCTTTGGCACGGCCTTTTTCTTTGGCCGCCCGCCTCTGCCCAGGGTCTTCCCCGTCAGGGCGGGGTGCTGTCGCCTTCGCCCAGGGGACGGTGCAGCATCAGCCAGTCCAGCCAGCGCCCGTGCTTGAAGCCGGCGCCGGGCAGCAGCCCGACCTCGGCGAAACCCAGCGAGCGGTGCAGGCAGACCGACGCGGCGTTCCCCGCATCCCCGATCACCGCCACCATGCGGCGGTAGCCCAGCGCCGTGCAGCGCCCGATCAACGCCTCCAGCAGCAGCCGGCCCAGCCCGCGGCCCCGCGCCCCGGCCGCGACGTAGATGGAGTTCTCCACCGTGTAGCGGTAGGCCGGGCGCTGCCGGAACGGGCTGGCATAGGCGTAGCCCAGCACCTGCCCCGCCATATCGGCCACCAGAAAGGGCAGTCCGCAGGCCTCCACCGCGGCCAGGCGGCGGGCCATCTCGGCCGCGTCGGGCGGCTCAAGCTCGTAGCTGGCGCAGGCGTGCAGCACTTCGGGCGCGTAGATGGCGGCCAGGGCGGCGGCGTCGGCCGCCGTGGCCGGGCGCAACCGCACGCCGGCGACACCCGGGACGGGGCTCACCGCCGTCCCCTGTGCAGCCGCTCCGCCGGGACATGCGCCAGGGCCGCGGTCAGCCGGCGCATGTGCTGGGCCAGGGTCGCCAGATAGGGCCGCCGGCGCAGCCTGTGCTCGTCCATGTAGAGCGACCGGTTCAGCTCGATCTGGAGGGCATGGACACCCCGTTCCGGCCGGCCATAGTGCCGGGTCGTGTAGCCGCCGGCATAGGGGGCGTTGCGCCCGACCAGATAGCCCAGCATGGTCAGGGTGGATTCGGCCTGTTCCGTCAGGGCGGGGGCACAGGCGCTGCCGTGGCAGTCGCCCAGGATCATGTCCAGCCGGCCCCCGGCGGCGGCCTCGGGCGGCAGGTCGATGGACGGCATGGAATGGCAGTCCAGCAGGATGCAGTAGCCGAACCGTTCCCGCGTCTCCGCCACCAGGGACTGGAGGGCGGCGTGGTAGGGGCGGTAGCAGCGCTCCACCCGCTCCAGCGCCTCGCCGAAGCGCAGCTTGCGCCGGTAGATCTCCTCACCGGTGGCGACGATCCGGGCGATGGTGCCCAGCCCGGCGGCGACGCGGGCGCTGCGGCTGTTGACGTAGGGCGGCACCGGCCCCTCGAACATGCCGGGGTCCAGCTCGTAGGGCTCGCGGTTGGGATCGACATAGGCGCGCGGGAACTCCGCCGCCAGCAGAGGCGTTCCCAGCTCCGCCGCCTCGGCGAAGATCTCGTCCACGAAACAGTCCTCGGACCGGCGCAGGGTGTGCGCGTCCAGCCGCGCCTCGGCCAGGAAGCTCTCCGGATAGAGCCGCCCGCTGTGGGGGGAGGCCAGCACCAGCGGCAGGGTCTGCTGCGCCGGCCGCCACAGCCGGTAGACGCCGGGCAGCGCCTCCAGCCGGACAGAGCCTGTTTCTCCCGCGCCGGGTTCTCCCGTCCTGCTTTCCTCTGCCCCGCGCCCCTCCGCCCTGGCCGCGGGGACCCGCTCCGCCCGCGTGCCTCGGGTCGAGGTGGCGCAGGAGGGCTGGTCGGGCTCGGGGAGGGGGAGCGTTCTGTCCATGATTCCAGATGTAACGGAGTTGTCCGCCCCTGTCACCGCACCGCCATGCAGCGCGCCGCCGCACCTGACCTTCCGTACCGGCCGCCCGGCCCCTGTCCCGTTCGCCCCTGTCCCGTTCGCCCCTGTCCCGTCCGGCTCTGCCAGCGGGGGGCGCGCGGTTCTCCGGGGCTGTCCGGGGCGCTCCGGAAAAAAGTTCATGTCCCCGCAACGGAAGGGTTGCCAAGCCCCGCCGGCGATGCTAAACCCCCGCTCCACGCCGCGGGGGTTTCCCCGAGGCGGACCCGCAAGGGATGGGCGCGTAGCTCAGCGGGAGAGCACTACGTTGACATCGTAGGGGTCACAGGTTCAATCCCTGTCGCGCCCACCATCCCTTCCCCGATCCAGATATCAGGGTGCATCCCCAGGCCGCATGGCTTCTCACCCGACAGGGGGGTGGCCCGGCCTGAGCCAAGGCGCCCTGCGCCATTGCACGTCGACTGCGCTTGGCTCGCGTCGAATCCCTGGCCGCGGCCCATGGCTGCGCCATGATCTTGGCGCTTGCGTTTATAGCGTTCAGGTCCACATGCTCATGCCATGACGGTGGCCGGCCGGCACCGGCGGGCTGAACGACCGGGTCCGGGAGAGGGACGCATGGACGCGGCAGCAGAACAGATTCGACGCCTTGAGCCCATCGCACCGCAAGAGGATGAGCGGAGCGAGGTCCGTAGGCTGTCGGCTCTGCTGGACGATGCCCTGAAGGGGGTGGCGGCCGGCACGGGCCGCTGCCGGCTCGTCGGTCCGCTCGGGGAGACGGTCGATCTGCCTCCCTCGGTCTTCTATGTTCTGGAGCGGGTGGCGGAAGTCATGGCCCATGGGGACGCCATAACCATCGTACCCGTCGGCCAGAACCTTACCACCCAGCAGGCCGCCAATATCCTCAACATCTCCCGCCAGCATCTGGTGACGCTGCTGGAAGACGGGCGGATTCCGTATCGGAAGGTGGGCAGCCATCGGCGCCTGGACATCCAGGATGTGCTGGCATTCCGGCAGGAACGGGCCCGGCAGCGCCGGCAGGCCCTGGACTCCCTGGCGGCCTTGAGCGAAGAGGGAGAGGGGTATCCCGAACTCGACTAGGCCCCGAACTCGACCGGGGGATCTTCTTGATTCCAGCACCGTTCCGGGTCGTGCTTGACGCGAATGTCCTTTTCCCCTTCACGGTGCGGGATACGCTGCTCCGGGCGGCCGAGCAGGATCTGTACCTGCCCGGATGGACCGACGGAATCCTGGCGGAGATGCGCCGCAACCTCGCGGGGCGGGGCCACACGACGGAGGAGCGGTCGCACCGTCTGGTCGCGGCAATCGCAGCGGCGGTCCCGGAGGCGCGGATCACCGGCCATGAATGCCTGATCCCCTGCATGCCGAACGAACCGGAGGATCGCCATGTCGCTGCCGCGGCGGTCAGGTCCGCGGCGCAGCTCATCGTAACCGGCAACCTCCGGCATTTCCGTAGCCTTCCTGACGGGATCGAGGCCAGGACCGCGGAGGACTTCCTCTGTGATCTTCACGACCTCGCACCCGACCGGATGGCGCAGGTGGTTGCCGATCAGGCGGCGGCCCTGACCCGGCCGCCGCGCACCGTGGACGACATCCTGCGCGCGCTCGACAGGCTGACGCCCCGCTTCGCCAACCTGGTGCGGGCCACGCGGGCGGCCGGGGCGGCCGGGGGGTGAGCGGAGCCCGCTTCCCGCGCCTCACCCCGGTTCCACCCGCACCGCCAGCGGCAGGCGGCCCAGGGCGCGGCGGGCGGTCTCCTCGGCCTCCGCGCCGCCGGGGACGCGGACGACGACGACCATGCCGCGCTCCGGCTCCGTCACCGCCTCCACCGCCGCCGCCACGCCGGGCAGGGCCAGCGCCAGCTCGTCGCGGCAGGCGCGCTCGGCCGCGATCTGGCGCAGCTTCGGCTTGAAGATCTTGCCCACCGGGGTCAGCGGCATCTCCGGCAGCACCACCACCTCGCGCGGCTTGGCCGGCGGCTCGTCCACCCTCTCCTGGAGGAAGCGGGCCAGCGCCTCGGCGTCCAGCGGCCCGGCGGAGGTGACGAACAGCATCGGCACCTCCCCGGCATAGGCGTCCGGGCGGCCCACGGCGGCGGCCAGGGCGACGCCGGGGAAGCCGGCGGCCGGGTCCTCCAGCATGCGCGGGTCGATGTTGTGGCCGCCGCGGATGATGACGTCCTTCAGCCGCCCGGCGATGTGGACGCAGCCCGCGGCGTCGATGCGGGCCAGATCGCCCGTCCGCAGCCACTCGTCTCCCGCTTTGTCGCGGTAGAAGGCGCCCGCGGTGTCGCGCGGATCGACATAGCCGGCGAAGACGCTGGGGCCACGCACCAGCAGCTCGCCCAGCGGGCCGGGCCGGTCGCGGTGCAGCACGCCGTCGGCCAGCACGGCCAGCTCCGCCAGGGCCGCGCGCGGCCCCACGGCGGTGCTGTCCGGCGTGCGGTAGTGCGGCCACTGCGCCACCGCCCCCGACAGCTCGGTCATGCCGTAGACCTGTCGCACGGCGCCGCCCCAGATCGCGTTGAAGCGCCGCTCCACCTCCGGCGGCAGGGTGGCGGCGCCGACCCCGACCAGCCGCAGGCTGGAGATGTCCAGCCCGTCGCGCGGCACGGCGCAGAGCGCGCCCAGCACCGTCGGCACCACGCCCAGCACTGTCAGCCGGTGCCGGTCCACCAGACGCCAGACGGCCTGCACCATCTTCGGGTCGCGGTAGCCGGCCGCGGTGGCGATGTAGAGCGCGGCGCCGGCGGCGAAGGTGGGGACGCTGCCGGTGAAGGCGCCGCCGACATGGAACAGCGGCAGCCCCAGCAGCAGCCGGTCCTCCGCCCGCGTCCCCGTGGACAGCATGGACGCCACCGACGCCGCCACCATGGAGCGGTTGGTCAGCTTTGCCACCTTCGGCCGGCCGGTCGTGCCGCCGGTGGGATAGAGTGCGGCCACCCGCTCCGCCTGGGCCGGGTCGCGGCCCGCGGCCAGGGTGGCGCGCCAGTCCGGATCGGGCTCCAGCACATCGTCCCCGAAGGCGACGCTGCCGTCCACCGGCAGGGTGACGATGCGTTCCAGCGTCGGCACCTCGCGCTCCAGCCCCGCCACCTTCTCGTACAGCCCGCCGGGCAGGCCGGGCGGCGGCACCAGCAGCAGGCGGGCGCCGACGGCGTTCAGCTGGGCGGCGATGGCCTCGCGGGTGAACAGCAGGTTCAGCGGCTGGGCGCGGCACGCCTCCACCGCTGCCCACAGGGCGACCTGGGTGGCGGGCACGCCCGGCGCCAGCACCGATACCGTGTCGTCCTGTGTCAGACCCTGCGCCCGGTACCAGCGGATGGCGGCGGCCAGCAGGCCCATGAAGCGGTCATAGCCGATGGTCGGCGGGTCCGGGTCGTCCGGCACCCGCAGATAGACCAGCGCCGTGCCGTCCGGGTTCGCCTCCGCCCCGGCGGCGATCAGGTCGATCAGCCGCGGGTGCCGCTCGATCAGCTCTGCCGCCTGCCGGTCGATCTCGGCTTCCTGCCGGTCGATCTCCGCCTCCTGGGCGCGGATACGCTCTCGGCTGTCCTGGATGTCCATGCCGTTCCTCCCTGGTTTCTCGTGTCCGTCGGGGACCGCGCCCCTTGTCAGCGGCCGGGAAAGGCCGGCGGGCGCTTCTCCAGGAAGTGGGCGACGCCCTCGCGGAAATCCTCCGAGCCCAGGCTCGCCAGCATCTCCTCGTCGGCCAGGACGGACGCTTCGGCCAGCCCGTGCAGCAGGCCGGCATAGACCTGCCGCTTGATCACCGCCAGCGAGCGGGGGGAGACGCCGTGCGCCAGATCGGCGGCATAGGCCCGCACGGCCTCGGCGAAGCCCTCGGCCGGCAGCAGCCGGGCCAGCCCCATGGCGGCCGCCTCCTCCGCCGTCAGGGTGCGGGCGGTGTAGAGCAGGTCCAGCGCGTTCATCGGCCCGACCAGCCGCGGCAGCATCCAGGCCGAGCCGTATTCCGCGATCAGGCCGCGCCGGGAGAAGGCGGTGGTCACCTTTGCGTCCGCGGCGATGAAGCGGATGTCGCAGAACAGGGAGAAGCACAGCCCGATCCCGGCCACCGGGCCGTTGATGGCGGCGATCACCGGCTTCGGCGTCTTCAGCGGATAGGTCAGGGGCTGGTCGAAATCCCTGCCCGGCGTCGGGTCGTGCGCCAGATCGGGGAACACCTCGCGGCCGGGCGCCGTGCCGGACGCCAGCATGCCGCCCATGGCGATCATGTCCGCCCCGGCGCAGAAACCGCGGCCAGCACCGGTGACGACGATGACCCGCACCCGGTCGTCCGCGCCGGCCTCGGCGAAGGCGGCCTTCAGGTCCTGCGCCATGGCCGGGGTCCAGGCGTTCAGCCGGTCCGGCCGGTTCAGGGTGATCGTCGCCACCCGGTCGGCGACCTCGTACAGGATGTCGGTGAAGGCCATGCGCGTATCCTCCCAGGGTCCCGGCGGCCGTCTGGCGCCGGGCCGTTCGTTGTTGCCTGGGATGATTACCCGGCACCCCCGGGGGGCGCGACCGGGTTCGCGCCGGGATGCGCGGACCGTCCGCGCTGCGGTGGGGGACCTCCGCCTGCCGGGGCGGGAAAGGGGAAAGGGGAAAGAAGGGGCGGGATCAGCCGTGCCAGTCGCGCGCCAGCCGGCGCGAGGCCAGCAGCATCAGCAGCGCCGCCAGGATGTAGAAGCCCAGGCCGTAGAGGATGGACCAGCGCAGGCTGTCGTCGCCATAGACCGCCGCCAGCCGGTCCGACATCCAGCCCAGGAACCAGATGCCGAAGCCGATCCCGATCAGGTTGTTGACGAACAGGAAGACGGCCGACGCCGTGGTCCGCATGGCCGGCGGCACCAGATGCTGCACGGCCGACAGCACCGGCCCCAGCCAGGTCAGGGCCAGGGCCTGCGGGATCAGGAACAGCACGAAGGAGACCGTCAGCGACGGCGACAGCAGACCCGCCGCGTAGAAGGGGGCCGCCAGCAGGAAGGACGCGGCAGGCACGGCGGCATAGGCGCCGCGGTTCGCCGCCCCCAGCCGGTCGCCCAGCCAGCCGCCCAGCCAGACGCCGACGATGCCGCCGAAGAAGACGATGGCGGCGAAGAACAGCGAGCGGTCCACCAGATCCAGCCCGTAGGTCCGGCTCAGCAGCGAGCCCAGCCAGAACAGCATGCCGTAGCCGATGATCGAACTGCACGAAGCGCCGAAGGCCAGGAACCAGAAGCTGGACTTGCCTGCCAGCACGCGCGCGACCTCACGCAGGGGCGGGGCCTCCGGCCGCGCCGCCGGCGGATCGAAGCCGCCGCGCACCGGTTCGCGCACCGTCAGCTTCAGGAGCGGTGCCAGCAGCAGCCCCGCGGCCCCGACGATGACGAAGGCCGCCCGCCAGTCGATGTAGGCGGCGACCAGCCCGCCGAACAGCAGGCCGGCGGCGGAGCCCACCGGAATGCCGAAGGAGAAGACCGCCAGCGCCCGCGCCCGTTCCCCCGGCGGGAAGTAGTCCGCGATCAGCGAGTAGGAGGGGGCGACCCCGCCGGCCTCGCCCACGCCCACGCCCAGCCGGCAGAGGAACAGGGTCAGGAAGGAGTTGGCGGCGCCGCACAGCATGGTGAAGCCGCTCCAGACCGAGAGCGCGATCGTGATGATCCAGGTCCGGCTGCGGCGGTCGGCCAGCACGGCGATGGGGATGCCCAGCGCCGTGTAGAACAGGGCGAAGGCCCAGCCGCCCATCAGGCCCAGCTCGCTGTCCGTCAGTCCCAGCTCGTGCTTGATGGGCTCGGCCAGGATGCTGATGATCTGGCGGTCGATGAAATTGAAGATGTAGACCAGGAACAGCACGAACAGCACGTAGTAGCGGTAGCGCCGCTCCGGGTGCGCCGCCCCGTCCTCTCCGACCGTCGTCGTCCTCGTCTCGTCGCCTGCCGCCATCTCGGCCATGCGCCTGTCCTGCCTTGTGCAATGGGAATGGTGGTGAAGTGGGGGACCCCGCGGGTCCTAGCGCAGGGCTCCGCCCGGGGCAAGGCGGCGGCAGCCGGGACGGACCCGGATGCCGCCGGTGCCTGTCCTCAGAAGCGCACCTCCACCGTGCCGGTGATGGTGCGCGGCGGGCCGTAGAAGGCGGTGATGGAATCACCGTAGAGCGCACCGGGGAAGCTGTAGCCGCCCACCTTGTACTCCTTGTCCGTCAGGTTGCGGCCGTGCAGGCCGACCCGCCAGCGCTCGTCGTCGGAGGTCCAGACGATGGAAGCGTCGAACAGGGTGTAGGCGTCCTGGTCCAGCAGCGGGCTCGGGATCTCGAACATGGTGGCGTCGTCGCGGAAGGCGGCGGAGCCGCTGAAGGTCAGCGATCCCCGCTCGCCCATGTCGTGCAGGTAGGTCAGGATCACGGCCGCGTTCCATTCCGGCGTGTTCTGGAAGACGCGCTGGTCGGACACGTCCACGAACTGTCCGGTGGCGATGTCGTAGGTCAGGAACTCGTTGAACTCGGCATGGGTGTAGCCGAGCACGAAGCTGGCCGAGAGCGCGTCGGTGAGCGAGAGGTTGCCCTCCGCCTCGGCGCCGTAGATCTCGGAGCTGCCGACATTGTCCACGAAGCTGGCGATGCCGGAGGTGGCCGGAACCTGGGTCGTGATCTGCTGGCCGTCATACTTCGAATAGAAGCCGGCGAGGTTCAGGGTCAGCCGCTCGAAATACTGGCCCTTCAGGCCGATCTCGTAGCTGTCCACCGTCTCCGGGTCGTAGCCGTTGACCGTGTTCGGCGTCAGCACCGCGTCGCCGCGCATGTCGAAACCGCCCGACTTGAACCCGCGGCTGTAGGAGGCATAGGCCGTCAGGTCCGCGGTCGGGCGCCAGGTCAGGCTGACGCGCGGGGTGAACTCGTCGAAGTCGCGGTCGTTCGTGTAGTCCGTGCGGATCAGGGCCGGCGGCTGCGCGATGCCGCCGAACTCGGGGCTGCGGATGCCCAGATAGTTGGCGCGGAAGACGGTGCCTTCCTTCTCATCCAGCGTGTAGCGCAGCCCGACGGAGGCGGAGAGCTGGTCGGTCAGGTCGAAGCTGACGTCGGCGAAGGCGGCATAGCTCTCCGTCTTCACCTCGCCCGCGGTGAGGATGGTCAGGCCCAGATTGCCCAGCACCGTGTCGAAGGCGCCGGAGGCGTTGGCGTCCAGGTAGTAGAGCCCGAACACCCCCTGCCAGCCGGCCCCCTGGTAGAGGAGCTGGAGTTCCTGGCTGAACTGATCGTCCTTGTAGAAGGCCGGCACGTCCAGGATCGGGCCGGGCGTGCTGTCGAAGTCGATCAGCGTGTCGGTGTCGCCCTGGCGGTAGGCGGTGATGGACTTCAGCGTGATCGTGTCCGTCGCCTGCCATTCGCCCAGCAGCGACAGGCCGTCATTCTTGACGCTGTTGTCGTCGCCGGCGCCGGCGCGGGTGTCGAACACGTCGCCCAGCACGGGGGCGGAGCCGCCGGGCAGCGGCGTCAGCCGGTGGCCGTGCTTGGCGTTCGAATCGTCCTCCGTCCGGTCGTAGGACAGGCGGAAGAAGGTCGTCTCGGTCGGCGTCAGCTCCAGCGCCAGCCGGCCGGCGCCCACGTCCTTGTCGTAGTGGTCGGCCCCGCTGAACAGGTTCTCACCGTAGCCGTCGCGGGTGTAGAGCGCGAAGGCGCCGCCGATGGACAGCTTGTTCTCCACCAGCGGCAGCCCGCCCGAGACGATCAGGTCGCGCTGGCCGTCGGTGCCGATGTTGGTCTTCAGGCGCAGCTCGCTCTCGTTGCCGATGCGCCGGGTCACGTACTTCACGGCGCCGCCGATCGTGTTGCGGCCGTAGAGCGTGCCCTGCGGCCCGCGCAGCACCTCGATCCGCTCGATGTCGAAGATGTCCAGCACGGCGCCCTGCGGCCGGGCGACATAGACATCGTCCACATAGAGCCCCACGCCCGGCTCGAAGCCCCACAGCGGGTCCTGCTGGCCGACGCCGCGGATGAAGGCGATCAGGGTGGAGTTGGAGCCGCGCGCCACCTGGAGCGTCATGTTGGGGGTGGTGCGCTGCAATCCGGTGATGTCCGGCACGCCGCGCAGGTCCAGCGTCTCACCCGTGAAGGCGGAGACGGAGACCGGCACGTCCTGAAGCGATTCCTCGCGGCGCCGGGCGGTGACGACGATCTCCTCCACCGGGCCGGCACGGGGCGCCGTCCGGCCGGTCTGGGCGGCGGCCGGCTGGTGCAGCCCGGCGGCGGCGGTGGTGGCGAACAACAGTCCCGTCAGGGTTCTCCGCAGCATGGTCATAGGGCGTCCCTTCCTGTGGTGCGCGGGCCTTCGTCAGCCCGCGCGTTGTGAGCCGCGGAGGGGCAGCCCCGCGGCGAAGTCCCGGATCGTGCGGTTGAAAAGCTCCGGCTCCTCCAGATGCGGCGCATGGCCGGAGCGGGCGAACGTCACCCGGCGCGCAGCACCGCCCAGCGCCGCTTCCAGCCAGACGGCGGTCTGCGGCGGGTAGAGCCGGCTCAGCGCGCCCGAAGCGATCAGCGTGGGCAGCGTCAGTCCGGGCAGGCGCGCACGGAAATCCTGCGCGGTCAGCGATCCCCACAGCGCCGCCATGGCGGCGGGGTCGTTGTCGCGGATCTGCGCCGCGGCCCAGGCGGTCAGGTCGGCGCGCTCGGTCTCCAGCCCGGCGGCGAACAGCCGCCGCGCCACCCGGGGCACCAGGGCCGCCCAGTCGGCGGCCATGGCGTCCAGCACCTGGGCGGTAGGCCGGCGCGACTGGCTGCCCGGCAGGCCGAGCGTCCAGTCGTCGCCGTTCAGCACGCGCGGAGCCATGTCCACCACCACCATCCCGGCGAGGCGGGGGGCGGCCCCGTCCAGCAGCGCCCGCCACAGCACCATGGCGCCCATCGACCAGCCGACGGCCAGCGCATCCTCCAGTCCCAGCGTGTCCAGCAGGGTGCGCAGGTCGTCGGCCAGCTGCTCGATGGTGGGGCGCTCCGCCGGCCGGCGCGAGCGGCCGTGCCCGCGCAGATCCACGGCGATCACCCGGAAGCCGTCCGCCAGCCCGGCGCGCTGCGGCCCGAAGAAGCCGGCATGCGTGGCCCAGCCGTGCAGCAGCAGCAGCGGCCTGCCGCTGCCGCTGTCGTCGAACGCGATGCGTGCGCCGTCGCCGGCGACGATCTCACCCATGGGCGCCTGCCTCCCCTGACCGTCCGTCTCCGGCGGTGCGGGCACCGCGGGCGGAGGGCTTCCATGCAGGAACTGCTTGTGCGTTTTCCCCATGCTTGCGGCAAACTGAAACATGAGTCAATGTTCAACTCGGAGAGCCGAGGGGGCACGGGTGCGGGCACAGAGAACGGCGGACGGGGCGGCCCGGGGAAAGGCGCAGGAAAGGGTGCTGGACAGGCCCCCCGGGGCCGTGCGGGGCACGGACCAGGACGCGGCGGCCGGCAAGGCCCCCCGGACGGAGCGCGGCAAGCGCACCTTGCAGCGGCTGCTGGACGCCGCGGCGCAGGAGTTCGGGGAGCGCGGCTACCACGAGGCGTCGATCAGCGGGATCACGCAACGGGCCGGGGCGGCGCTGGGCAGCTTCTACACCTACTTCGACAGCAAGGAGCAGATCTTCCGCGCCCTGGTCGGCCACATGGGCCGGTTGACCCGCCGCCGCATCGCCGAGAAGGTGGCCCGCGCGCCCGACCGGCTGACGGCGGAGCGGCTCGGGATCGAGGCCTTCATCGAGTTCGCGCGCAGCCACAAGGACCTGTACCGCATCATCATGGAGGCGCAGTTCGTCGCGGAGGACGCCTACCGCGACTACTACGCCTCCTTCGCCGAGGCGTACCGCAGCAACCTCGCCCATGCCGCCGACGCCGGGGAGATCCGGCCCGGCCCGGCGGAGGAGCGGGCCTGGGCCCTGATCGGGATGAGCGTCTTCCTGGGCCTGCGCTACGGGGTGTGGAGTCAGGACCGCTCCCCGGCGGAGATCGCGGCCGCCGCGGCGGAGATCATCTCCCACGGACTGGCACCCGCGGGAACCGCCCCGCCGGGGGCCGCCGTACCGGGGGCCGCCGCACCGGGAGCATCCGACGGGGGCACATCCGACGGGGGCGCATCGGACCGGGACGCGCCCGCGGACTAGACGCAGTCGCAGACGGACGCCCGAAAAGGGCGCCGGAACGGGGGGAACGCATGACGCTGGATCTGTTCGACATCACGGCGAAACGCGCCGCCCTGCGGCCGGACCGCTGCGCGCTGGAGGAGCTGGAGACCGGCTTCCGCCTTACCTACCGCGCGCTGGAGGACCGTTGCGCCCGCGCCGCGGCCGTGCTGGCGGCGGACGGGGTGGCGGAGGGCGACCGGGTGGCGGTGCTCTGCCGCAACCGCATCGACTTCTTCGTGCTGCTGTTCGCCGTGGCGAAGCTGGGCGCCATCCTGGTGCCGCTGAACTGGCGGATGCCGGCGGCGGAGCTGAAGCCGCTGCTGGCCGACTGCACGCCCCGGCGCGTCGTCGCCGGGCGGGAGGACATGGCCACGGCCGCCGCTGCGTCCGGCACGCCGCCGCTGGGGCTGGACGATCCCGGCCCGCACGGCTTCGCGGCCCGTCTGGCCGCTGCCGTCCCGCATCCGGGGCGCGAACGCTGGCCGGGCGATCAGGTCTGGTATCTGATCTATACCTCCGGCACGACCGGGCGGCCGAAGGCGGTGATCCATACCTACGCCATGGCGCTGGTGAACTATGTCAACATCGGCCAGGCCATCGACCTGCGCGGCGACGACCGTACCCTGAACTTCCTGCCGCTGTTCCACACGGCCGGGATCAACCTGCACACGCTGCCGACCCTGATCGCCGGCGGCACGGTGCTGGTCCTGCCGGGCTTCGACGCCGATGCGATGATCGGGCTGCTGGCGGCGGGGCGGCTGGACACCTTCTTCGGCGTGCCGGCGGTCTACCAGCAACTCGGCCTGCATCCGGGCTTCGACACGGTGGACCCGGCCCGGGTGCGGAGCTGGGGCTGCGGCGGCGCGCCCCTGCCCGATGCCCTGGCGGAACGCTTCTTCGCCCGCGGCGTGCGGGTCTGCAACGGCATGGGCATGACGGAGACGGGACCGACCGTCTTCCTGGTCGATCCGGCCGACGCGCCGCGCAAGATCGGCAGCGTGGGCAGGCCCCAGCTCCTCTGCGCCGTGCGTATCGTCGGGCCGGACGGGCGCGACGTGCCGCCGGGGGAGACGGGGGAGCTGTGGTTCTCCGGCCCCGGCGTCACGCCCGGCTACTGGAACCGGCCGGACGCCACGGCGGCGGCCTTCGCGCCGGGCGGCTGGCTGCGCTCGGGCGACCTCGCCCGCTGCGACGCCGACGGCTACTACTACATCGTCGGCCGGCTGAAGGAGATGTTCATCTCCGGCGGGGAGAACGTCTATCCGGCGGAGGTGGAGAACGTGCTGGTCCGCCACCCCGCCGTGCTGGAGGCAGCCGTCACCGGCGTGCCCGACGACCGTTGGGGCGAGGTCGGCCGCGCCTTCCTGATGCTCCGGCCGGGCTGTGCGCCGCCCGATCCGGGGGACCTCGCGGCGTGGTGCCGGGAGCGGCTGGCCGCCTACAAGGTGCCGAAGAGCTTCGACTTTCTTGATGATTTCCCGCGCACCGCGGCGGGCAAGGTCCAGAAGCACCGGCTGCGCGACCAGGGAGGAATGGCATGACGACACTGACGGCCTCGGCGGTCCTGGACCGCACCCTGACCCAGGCGGATTTCGACCGCTTCGCCCGTCTCTCCGGCGACGACAACCCGATCCATGTGGACCCGGACTTCTGTGCCCGCACCCGCTTCGGCCGGACCGTGGCGCACGGGGTGCTGCTCTGTTCCATCCTGCGCGGGCTGGCCGACCGGATCGCGCCCGGCGCGCGGCAGGTCAGCCAGGCCGTGCGCTTCCCCGCCCCCACCTACGCCGGGGAGCCGATGCGGTTCGAGGCGTGGCAGGACCCGGCCGGGGCGGCGGGGGAGGGCATTCCCGTCAATCTCCGGGTCAGCCGCATCGCCGACGGCACCGTCACCTGCGACGGGACCTGTATCCTCGACCCGGACGGGCGCAGCGGCTTCCCCCCGCCGCCGGACACGGCCGCGCCGCCCTCGGCCACGGTGGCGGAGGTGACGCGCCGCTTCGGCGCGGCCGACGTGGCCGACTGGCTCGCCCTGGGCGGGGCCGCCCCGCCGGGCGGGGTGCCGGAGCCGCTGATCGGGGCGCTGTTCTCCTATCTGCTGGGTGTCCGGCTGCCGGGGCTGGGCACCAACTACCTGAAGCAGGAAACCCGGTTCCACGCCCCCGCCCCGCTGGAGGAGGCGCTGACCGCCCGCGTCGCCGTCACCCGCGTGCGGCCGGAGAAGGCGCTGGTGGACCTGGAGACGACCTGCCGCACGGCGGCCGGCACCCTGGTCGCCAGCGGCCGCGCCCTGGTCTTCGTCGGGGACGTGGCCGATCCTCCGCGCGCTTAGGCCGGCCCCGTTCCGTTCAGGCCGCCGCCTGGGCGGCCTTGCCGATACCCAGCAGCGCGCGCGCCTCGGCGGGGCTGGCGATCTCGCGGCCGGCGTCGCGCGCGACCCGGGCCAGCGCCTCGATCAGGCGGGCGTTGCTGTCCGCCCGCTCCCCGTCCGGCAGGTAGAAGGTGTCCTCCAGCCCGGTGCGCAGGTGTCCGCCCAGCTCGGCGGAGCGGCGGTGGACCGGCCAGATCTCCTGCCGTCCGATCAGCGTCGTCTGCCAGGGTGAACCGTCGGCGATGTAGCGGGTCAGGATCGGCAGCAGGTCCGCGTCTGCCGGCATGCCCGACGCGACGCCCATGACGAAGTTGTACTGCGGCTGGCCGCGGATCATGCCGGTCTGGCGGTAGAGATCGACGGAGCGGACGATGCCCACGTCGAAGCACTCGAACTCCGGCACCGACCCGATCTCGTAGATCACGTCCAGATAGCCCTGCACCTTCTCCACCGGGTTGTCGAACACCATCGGCGGCCAGGCCCAGCGCCCGTCGGAGGTGGCCTTGAGGTAGTTCAGCGTGCCGGCGTTGGCGGCGGAGATCTCCGGCCGCACCGCCCGCAGGCAGGAGAGGGGGCCGGCGATGTCCGGCCCGACATGGCCGCTGGTGGAGTTGATGATGAGGTCCGGGCACTCCGCCCGGATCGCCTCCACCACCGCCGCGGCGACGGCCGGGTCCCAGCTCGGGAAGTGGCCCATGCCCGGCTCCTGCCGGCGGTAGTGGATGTGGACGATGGCGGCCCCGGCGTCGCGGGCGCCGCGGGCGGCGGCGGCCATCTCCGCCGGCGTCACCGGGACGTTGAACCGCTTGGGGTCGGTCAGCACGCCGTTCAGGGCGGCGGTGAGAATCACCTTGCTCATGGCGCTCGCTCCTTTGCTCGGGCGGGGGGCGGTTCAGTCCTCGGCCAGCACGCGGGGCGTCACCGCCCGGTGGAAGCCGTCGAAGGCCGGGGCGGGCTTCGCCTTCGGCATCGGCCAGTTGGGCTTGACGCCGGGGGCGGCGCCGTCCACCCGCAGGGTGGAGCCGGAGACGAAGGACGCCGCCGGCGACAGCAGGAAGACGATGGCGGCCGACACCTCCGCCTCCAGGCCCAGCCGGCCCAGAGGCACGCTGGCCGCGAGCGTGCGGATGGTGTCCTTCATGTGCGGCGGGTACTTGTCCATGCCGCTGGACGCGATCCAGCCGGGGGCGACGGCGTTGACCCGGACATGGCAGGGCGCCCATTCCAGGGCCGCCGTCTCGGTGAAGTTGACCATGCCCGCGCGGGCGGCGCCGGAATGGCCCATGCCGGGCATGCCGTGCCACATGTCGGCGACGATGTTGACGATGCTGCCGCCGTTCTCCGCCATCCAGCGCAGGAAGCAGGCCTTCGCCATCAGGAAGCCGCCGGTGAGGTTGGTCTTCACCACCGCTTCCCAGCCCTTCAGGGAGATGGCGGCGAGCGGCGCGGGGAACTGGCCACCGGCATTGTTGACCAGCCCGTCGATGCGGCCGAACCGCTCCAGCACGCGCCCGACCGTCTCCTCGACGGGGCCTTCCTCGCGGATGTCCAGCGGGAAGCAGGCGGCGCTGCCGCCATCCTCCGCGATCTCCGCCCGCACCGCCTCCAGCTTCTCCGGGTTGCGCCCGATCAGGGCGACGTCGGCCCCCAGTGCCGCCAGCTCGTGCGCCGTGCAGCGGCCGATGCCGCTGCCGCCGCCGGTGACGATGACGGTCTTGCCCGCGAACAGCCCGTCGCGGAAGACGGAACGGTACATGCGTTACCTCCCTAGGCGAGCGCCAGTTTCACCAGCAGCGACCGGGCGGCGACCTGCTCGCCCGGCCGGGCGCGCACCTCCTCCACGGTCCCGTCGGCGGGCGCCTTCAGTTCGAGCTGCATCTTCATCGCCTCCAGGACCAGCAGCTTCTGGCCCTTGGCGACGGCCTGTCCCGGTTCGACCGCGACCTCCACCACCGTGCCCGGCATGGGGGCGGTGACGCGGTCCCCGCCGGCCCCGGCGCCGCGGCCGGCGGTCTTCGTCAGCGGCGCCTCCTCGAAGGCGAAGGTGGCGCCGTCCAGGTCCAGCAGCAGGCACTGGCCGTCGCGCGTCGCCGGGATGGCGCGGCGGATACCGTCCAGCACCACCGACGCGACCCCGTCCGCCATGCCCAGCACGCGCACGGCATGCACCGAATCGCCCAGCGACACCGACATCCCGTCCCCGCCGGGGACGATCTCCACCAGTTCCTCCCCGCCGGGCCAGGCCAGCCGCAGGCGGAAGACGGCGCCGCCGTGGCTGTGCCAGGGCTCCGGCCCGTCCGCGTCGGCCAGCATCACGGCGGCCAGGGCGCGGGCGGCGGGGGCCGGCTGCGGCGGCGCCAGCGCCATCCCGGCCAGCATGCCGGTGGTGGCGCGGCCCTCCGCGAAGTCGGGATGCGCCAGAATCTGGCGCAGGAAGCTGCGGTTGGTGGTGACGCCGTGCAGCACCGTGCGGTCCAGCGCCCGCAGCAGCCGCCGGCGCGCCTCCTCGCGGTCGCGGCCGTGGGCGATCAGCTTCGCCAGCATCGGGTCGTAGAAGGACGTGACCTCGCCCCCCACGGCGATGCCGTGATCGACCCGGACGCCCTCGTCGGCGGGCGGTCGCCAGGAACGCACCGTGCCCGTCTGCGGCAGGAAGCCGTGGTAGGGGTCCTCGGCGTAGAGGCGCACCTCGATGGCGTGGCCGTTCAGCCCGATCCGGTCCTGGGTCGTGGGCAGCGGCTCCCCGGCCGCGACCCGGAGCTGCCATTCCACCAGATCGAAGCCGGTGACCATCTCCGTCACCGGATGCTCGACCTGGAGGCGGGTGTTCATCTCCATGAAGTAGAAGCCGCCGTCCCGGTCCAGCAGGAACTCCACCGTTCCCGCTCCGACATAGTCCACGGCGCGGGCCGCCTTCACGGCCGCCTCGCCCATGGCGGCGCGGATTTCCGGCGTCACGGCGGGGGAGGGGGCCTCCTCCACCACCTTCTGGTGGCGGCGCTGCACCGAGCAGTCGCGCTCGCCCAGATGCACCAGGGTGCCGAATCGGTCCCCGAACACCTGGATCTCGACATGCCGCGGCTCGATCAGCGCCCGCTCCAGAATCAGCTCGCCGTCGCCGAAGCTGCTCTGCGCCTCGGCGCGGGCGCGGGCGATCTGGCCGGGCAGGTCAGCCGCGTCGGTGACCAGCCGCAGGCCGCGCCCGCCGCCGCCGGCCGACGCCTTGACCATCAGCGGCAGGCCGACCCGCTCCGCCTCCCGCAGCAGCGTCTCCTCGTCCTGGGCGGCGCCGGAATAGCCGGGCAGCACCGGCACGCCGGCGGCGGCCACCCGCTCCTTCGCCAGCCGTTTCGAGCCCATCGCCCGGATCGCCTCCGGCGAGGGACCGACGAAGACCAGACCGGCGTCCCGGCAGGCCTGGGCGAAATCGGCATTCTCCGACAGGAAGCCGTAGCCGGGATGCACGGCGTCGGCGCCGGTCCTGCGCGCGGCGTCGATCAGCCGCGGGATGGACAGGTAGGACTGGCCGACCGGCGCCGGCCCGATCTCCACCGCCAGATCGGCCAGCCGCACATGGCGGGCATCGGCATCGGCGGCGGAATGGACGGCCACGGTCTCGTAGCCCAGGCGGCGGGCCGTGGCGATCACCCGGCAGGCGATCTCGCCCCGGTTGGCGATCAGAAGCCGCGTGAAACGGGTCATCCCTGGTCCCCTCCGGCCACCGCCCAGGGGGCGGGCTTCTTCATCAGGAAGGCGGGCAGGCCCTTCTGCCCCTCGCCCAGCACGGCGTCGGCGAAACTGCGGGCGGCGCGGTCCAGCAGCGCCGGCAGGTCGCCCCGCTCCACCTCCAGCAGCAGCCGTTTCGTCGCGGCGACCGCACCGGGGGCGGACAGGCGGACCCCGTCCAGCACCTCGGCCAGCCGGGACTCCAGCGTGTCGGCGTCCTCGACATGGTGCAGCAGCCCCAGCGCCTGGGCCTCCGCCGCCTTCAGCTTTCCGCCGGTCAGCGCCAGCCGGCGCGCCTGCGGCAGGCCGATGCGGCGGACGACGAAGGGGGCGATCTGCGCCGGCACCACGCCCAGGCGCACCTCCGGCATGCCGAAGCTGGCATCGTCCCGGGCGATGGCGACGTCGGAGACGCAGGCGAGGCCGAAGCCGCCGCCCATGGCCGCCCCCTCGATCACCGCGACCAGCACCTGCGGCACGGCCTCCGCCGCCTGGAGCATGCTGCCGAAGGCGCGGTTCATCGCGGCCAGGGAAGCGGCAGGGTCGTTACCGTCCTGTTCCCCGCCCCCCATGTCGCGCAGGTCGCCGCCGGCGCAGAAGGTGCCGCCGGCCCCGCGCAGCACGATGGCGCGCAGGCCGGTGTCGGCGGCGGCCGCCTCGAACACGGCCAGCAGCTCGGCGACCATGGCGCCGGACATGGCGTTGCGGCTCTCCGGCCGGTTCAGGGTCACGTCCAGGCGCCAGCCGTGGCGGCGCACCAGCAGGGTCTGGAACTCGTCGGGCATGCTCATGTCCGTCACCCCCGTGCCACGCCGAAGCTGTTGGGCCGCAGCGTCCGCGCCGCGGCGTCGGCCGTGGTGGCGAGGCACCAGGCCAGGACCTGCCGCGAGTCGCGCGGGTCGATGATGCCGTCGTCCCAGAGCCGGGCGCTGCCGAACAGCGCCGTCGTCTCCGGCTCCATCTTCTTCACCATCTTGGCCTTCATCACGTCGAGCACGGCCTTGTCCGGCTCCGCCCCCGACCGGCGCATCTTCTCCTCCATGATGATCGCCATCACGGTGGCGGCCTGTTCCGGCCCCATCACGCTGGTGCGGGCGTTCGGCCAGGCGAAGATGAAGCGGGGGTCGTAGCTGCGCCCGCACATGCCGTAGTTGCCGGCCCCGAAGCTGCCCCCGATCAGGAAGGTGAAGTGCGGCACGGTCGAGTTGGCGACGGCCTGGATCATCTTCGAGCCGTGCTTGACGATGCCGCCGCGCTCGGCCTCCGTCCCGACCATGTAGCCGGTGGTGTTCTGGAGGAAGCAGATCGGCGTGCCCGACTGGTTGCAGAGCTGGATGAACTGCGCCGCCTTGACCGATCCGGCCGGATCGATCGGCCCGTTGTTGCCGATGAAGCCGCAGGGCCAGCCCTCCACGGCGCCGATGCCGCAGACGGTGGCGGCGCCGTACTCCGCCTTGAAGTCCAGGAAGTCGCTGTCGTCCAGCAGCCGCGCCAGCACCTCGCGCACGTCGTAGGGCCGGCGGTAGTCCACCGGCACGGCCCCGGCCAGCCCGTCCGGGCTGTAGCGGGGCGGCCGCGGCCGGCGGGGCGGGGCGACGCTCTGCGGCTGCCAGCCGATCTTGTCCATCACCTCGCGGGCGATCTGGATGCCGTGCCAGTCGTCCTCCGCCACGAACTCGGCCGTGCCGGCGATGCCGGCATGCATCTCGGCACCGCCCAGCTCCTCGTCCGTGGCGATCTCGCCGGTGGCCGCGCGCAGCAGCGGCGGCCCGGCCAGGAAGATCTTCGCCTTGCCGCGGACGACGACGACATAGTCGGACAGCCCCGGCAGGTAGGCGCCGCCGGCCGTGCTGGAGCCGTGGACGACGGTCACCTGCGGGACGCCGGCGGCCGACAGCCGCGCCTGGTTGGCGAAGGTGCGGCCGCCCTCCACGAACATCTCCGACTGGTAGGTCAGGTTGGCGCCCGCACTCTCCGCCAGCGTCACCAGCGGCAGGCGGTTGGCCAGGGCCAGCTCCTGCACCCGCAGGCTCTTGCGCATGCCCATGGGGCTGATGGCGCCGCCCTTGATGGCGCTGTTCGACGCCGCGACCATGCAGCGCCGGCCGGCGACATAGCCGATGCCGGCGATGATGTTGCCGCCGGCCACCTCGTCCTTGCCGTCGTCGTCGTGCATCCCGGTGCCGGCGAAGGGGCACAGCTCCAGGAAGGGGGAGCCCCGGTCGAGCAGCGCCGCCACGCGGTCGTGCGGCAGCATCTGCCCGCGCTTGGCGAACTTCTCCTTCTGCCGTTCGGAGTTGCGGCGGATGCGGGCCTCGATGTCGCGGATCTCCGACACCAGGGCCAGCATCTCCTCCCGGTTCCGGGCGTATTCCCCGCTGCCGGGGTCGATGCTGCTCTCCAGGACGGGCATCACTCGGCCGCCTTCTGCTCCGGCGCGTCCGTGCCGAAGCGGACCTTCGGCAGCGTGCCCATGTACTTGCAGATGATGGAGAGCATCACCTCGTCCGCGCCGCCGCCGATCGAGGTCAGGCGGCTGTCGCGGAAGTAGCGGGTGATCGGCATCTCGTTCATGTAGCCCATGCCGCCGTAATATTGCAGGCAGCCGTCGGCCACCTCGCGCAGCAGCCGGCCGGACTTCAGCTTGGCCATGGAGGCCAGCATGGTCGCGTCCTTGCCGTTGATGAAGGTCTCCACCGCCCGGTAGGTCAGGGCGCGCAGGGCCTCCACCTCGGCCTTCAGCTCGGCCAGCCGGAAATGGATGTACTGGTTGTCGATCAGCGGCTTGCCGAAGGCGATGCGGTTGCGCGTGTAGGCGACGACATCGTCGATCATGATGTCCATGCTGCGCAGCGAGCCGGCCGCCCCCCACATCCGCTCCTCCTGGAACTGGAGCATCTGGTAGGTGAAGCCCATGCCCTCCTCGCCGATCAGATAGCGGCGCGGCACCCGCACGTCCTCGAAATGGATCTGCGCCGTGTCGGAGCAGCGCATCCCCAGCTTGTCCAGCTTGCGCGTGACGGTGACGCCCTTGGTCTTCATGGGCAGCACGATCAGCGACTTGTTCTTGTGCGGGGCGCCGTCGGAGGTGTTGGCCAGCAGGCACATCACGTCGGCCTGGGTGCCGGACGTTGTCCACATCTTGCCGCCGTTGATGACGTAGTCGTCGCCGTCCTTGCGGGCGGTGGTCTTGACGCTGGCCACGTCGGAGCCGGCGCCCGGCTCCGACACGCCCAGGCACCAGACCTGATCGCCCGCGATCATCGGCGGCAGGAACTCCCGGCGCAGCTCGTCCGAGCCGAAGCGGGCGAGCGCCGGGGTCGCCATGTCGGTATGCACGCCGATCGCCATGGGCACGCCGCCGGCGCGGCAGGTGCCGTAGGCTTCCGCCGCCACCGCGGCGTAGGAGAAGTCCAGGCCCAGCCCGCCGTACTCGGTCGGCTTGGTGATGCCCAGCAGCCCGGCGTCGCCCAGCTTCTTGAAGACCTCGTGGGCGGGGAAGATGCCTTCCTCCTCCCACTGGTCCACATAGGGGTTCAGCTCCGTCGCCACGAACTTCTCGACGGTGCGGGACAGTTCCTTGTGCTCCTGGGTGAACAGCATGGCTTCCTCTCGGGACGGCTGTCTCTGATGGGGCTGGGCCGGACGCCGGCAGGCCGTCAGGGGACGGGCCGGGTCGGGCGACAGGGGTCGGTCAGGCGGGGCTGCGGCCCGGATCGCTTCCAGGGCGGTCGCTTCCGGGCAGGGTGCCGCCGGCGGAGCCGCCGGCTCCCTGGTCACGCAGGCGCAGCTCGCGTTTCAGGATCTTGCCGACGGGGGACTTCGGCAGCTCGGGCACGATCTCGATCTGCTTCGGCACCTTGTAGCCGGTCAGCGTCTCGCGGCAGTGCCGGCGCAGATCGTCCACCGTCAGGGCGGGGTCGCGGGCGACGACGAAGACCTTCACCGTCTCCCCCGTCTGGCCGTCGGGGATGCCGATGGCCGCGCACTCGGTGACGCCCGGATGCTCGGTGATGACGGCCTCGATCTCCGACGGGTAGACGTTGAAGCCGCTGACCAGGATCATGTCCTTGCGGCGGTCCACGATGCGCAGCGTGCCGTCGGGATCGCGCACCACCACGTCGCCGGTGTGCAGCCAGCCGTCGCGCAGGGCGCCCGCCGTCTCCGCCGGCTGCTGCCAGTAGCCCTGCATCACCTGCGGCCCGCGCAGGATCAGCTCGCCCGGTTCCCCGTCCGGCACGTCGTTGCCCTGAAGGTCCACGATGCGGGACTCCAGGTTCGGCAGGATGCGGCCGATGGTGCCGGTATGGTCGCGCCCGTCCAGCGGCGTGCAGGAGGCAAGGCCGCACTCCGTCATGCCGTACAGCTCGTAGATCGGCTGGCCGAACGTCTCCATCCAGCGCTTCTGCGTCGCCGGGGCCAGCGGTGCCGCACCGCTGAGACAGAGCTTCAGGCTGTCCTTCGCCGCGGCGACGAACCAGGGTTCGTTCAGCAGGTTGGCGAACAGGGTCGGCACGCCGGGCAGGTAGGTGGGACGGAACGCCTCCACCGCCGCCTTCAGGTTCGTCAGCGGACGTGGGTTCGGGATCAGGATGACGTGCCCGCCCAGGTCAGCCGCCTGCAACAGCATGCCGATGCCGAAGATATGGTAGAAGGGCAGGATCAGCAGGGTCCGCATCGGGTTGTCGATCCAGGGGTCGTTCAGCGTCTCCTGGATCTGCGTCAGGCTGGCCAGCAGCCCCCGATGCGTCGTCATCACGCCCTTCGACCGGCCGGTGGTGCCGCCGGTGAACCAGCAGGTCACCATGTCGTCCGGCCCGATCCCGTGGGCGTAGGCGGCGATGCCCTCCTTGCCCAGGCGCTGCGCGTGCGCGTCGCCCGCCGTCAGCACCTGCCGCAGCGGGATGTGCGGCACCGGGAAGGCCGGGACCAGCCGCTTGACGTGGCGGGCGACCAGATTGATCAGCATCGCCTTGGCCGGCGGGAAGAAGTCCGACACCGACAGCCGGACCACGGGCATCGCCCCGGTCTTCGCCAGCACCCCCGGCAGCTTGCCCGCCAGCGCGTCCAGCACGAACAGCGCCCGCGCGCCCGACGCGCTCAACTGCGTCGCCATCTCCCGCTCGGTGTAGAGCGGGTTGACGGCGGTGGGAACCAGGCCGGCCTTCATCACGCCGGTACAGACCACCGGAAAGGCCAGGCTGTTGGGCGCCTGGATGGCGACCATGCTGCCCGGCGGCAGCTTCAGCTCCTCCCGCAGCCACGCCGCCACCGCGTCCGACCAGCGGTCGAGGTCGCCCCAGGTGAGCGACGCCGTCATGCCGTTCGGCAGGGCGCAGGTCAGGCCGATCTTCGCCGCGTGGCGCGGCAGGCAGGTCCGGAAGAACTCCGGGATCGTTCGGTAGCCGGGCGACGGCGTGTCGGCCGGCCCGGCCTGCTGCGGCCGCTGTAGTGCATCCATGGACGCTGCCTCCCGATGTCGCGTCCCGGCCGGCCCGGCCGGGGTGCCGCGGCTTGGTCCGGGGTCCGGCCTGCCGTCGGTCATGCTTCATTTGCAATCAGCCTGGATTGTTTATCCGGCCCTGTCAACAGCCCCCGGCGGGGGTGGTCCCGCTGCCCGCAGGGCGGGCGCGCTTGACCCGTCGGCACGGATTCCAAGGCCTGGGCACCACCTCCCCGGTTCTGCCTTCCGCTCCCGACAGGCGGCAGAAACCATCACGGCGTATTGTTTTTCGCCCAAGGGCGACGCACACTGCCGGCAGTGGGAGCGGAAGGGTGGCGGCAGCATGCCGGACGAGGCGGCGGGACCCGCGCGGCGGGGGCGGGCGGAGAAGAGACAGGGAGCCGGGCCGGAAGCTGGACCGGGGCAGGGGGCGGGGACGCCCGCGCCGGCCGCGCTGGCCGCTCCGGTGCGCCGCCGGCAGCAGGAGCGCAGCGCCGAGGCCCGCCGCCGCCTGTGCGAGGCGACCATCGACTGTCTGGCGACCCACGGCTATGCCGGCACCACCACCCAGCGGGTGGCGGAAATGGCGGGCCTGTCGCGCGGGGCCATGCAGCATCATTACGGCTCGAAGCTGGATCTGGTGACGGCGGCGGCGGAGTACCTGCTGGACGGGGCGCTGGCCCGGACCATCGAGACGGTCCACCGGCTGAAGCCGGGCGGGGACGACCGCTTCCGAACCCTGGTCCACCAGCTCTGGCGCCGTCTGGTGGCGAGCCCGCGCTATGACGCGGTGCTGGAGGTGTTCGTCGCCGTGCGCAGCGATGCCGATCTGCGGGCGCGCATCGACACGGTGCTGCGGCGGCTGTCGCTGAGTCTCGCGGAGGCGATGGGCACCCTGTTCCGGCCCCGGCCGGGGGTGGAGGCCGATCCGGCGCTGCTGGTCGGCATGACCTTCACCCTGCTGCGGGGCCTGAGCCTGGAGGCGGGCATCTACCGCGATCCGGTCCTGGTCGAGCGGGTGCTGGACAGTTGGGCGACCATGCTGGCCGACCGGCTGCGCTTCGCCGACGAGACGGAGGGGACCGCGGACCCCATGCCTCTGCGGCGGGCCGGGCGGGGCTGAGGAGAGCCCCCGGAGGATGTCCGCGGGCCGCGTCCCCCCATGGTCCGGCGGCGACATTCCGGCGACATTCCCCCGGCGATGCGCTGTGCAGGGGAGGCATGATGCATCGAACCCTTGGAAAATCGGGACGGACAGGTTATTTGATCGCGCGCCGGGACGCTGACCGCACTTGACGGGCAGCCTTCCGGTTTTTTTCGTGCGGGCTTAGTCGGGCGTTACGCCCTCGTCTCGCACGGTTTCCATCGAGATCGAGACGACGCCGGACGGAGCCCCTATGCCCCGCACTACTCCCCTCTCCGACATCCGTAACATCGGCATCATCGCCCATGTGGATGCCGGCAAGACGACGACGACCGAGCGCATCCTGTACTACACGGGGCGCAAGCACACGATCATCGACGTCCACGATACCAAGGATCTGAAGACGTCGACCACGACGGACTACATGGAGCAGGAGCAGAAGCGCGGCATCACCATCCAGTCCGCCGCGGTCTCCTGCTTCTGGAACGGGAAGAAGATCAATCTGATCGACACCCCAGGCCACGTCGATTTCACGATCGAGGTGAACCGCTCCCTGCGCGTGCTGGACGGTGCCGTGGTCGTGTTCGACGGCGTGGCGGGCGTGGAGCCGCAGACCGAGACGAACTGGCGCCTCGCGGACAACTACAAGGTTCCGCGCATGTGCTACGTCAACAAGATGGACCGCTCCGGCGCCAACTTCCGGCGGACCGTGCAGATGGTGCGCGACCGCCTGGGCGCCCGGCCCGTCTGCATCCAGATGCCGATCGGCTCCGAGGACAACTTCTTCGGCCATATCGATCTCGTGACGATGCAGGCCCGCGTCTGGTTCTCCGACGAGAAGGACTCGAAGTGGGAAGAGTGGCCGATCACCGACGATCTGGCCGACAAGCTGAAGATCTCCAACGCCTACGACCGTGAGCTGCTGGGCCAGATCTCCCAGTACCGCACCGAGCTGGTCGATTCCTGCCTGGAGCTGGACGACGCGGCGATGGAGGCCTACCTCGAGTCCGGGGAAGAGCCGTCCGTCGATACGCTGCGCGCCTGCATCCGCAAGGCGACCATCACCGGCGCCTTCGTCCCGGTCCTGTGCGGCTCGTCCTACAAGAACAAGGGCGTGCCCCAGCTTCTCGACGCCGTGGTCTGGTATCTGCCGGCCCCGACGGACGTCGAGAACATCAAGACCGTGGACATGGACGGCAACCCGGTCGGCGAGCGCAAGTCGTCGGACGACGAGCCGTTCTCCGCACTGGCGTTCAAGGTGCTGAACGACAAGTACGGGTCGCTGACCTTCGCCCGCGTCTATTCGGGCGTGGTGCAGAAGGGCGTCTCGCTGCTGAACAGCACCCGCGGCAAGCGTGAGCGCGTCGGCCGTATCGTCGAGATGTTCGCCAAGGACACCAACGACCTGGAAGAGGCCCGCGCGGGTGACATCGTCGCCTTCGTCTCCCTCCAGGAGACGGACACCGGCGACACGCTGTGCGATGCCAACGCCCCGGTCGTGCTGGAGCGCATGCGCTTCCCGGACCCGGTCATCAGCGTCTCGGTCGAGCCGAAGAACCGCACCGACCAGGACAAGTTCTCCGTCGCGCTGGGCAAGATGGTCCGCGCCGATCCGTCGCTCCGCCTGGAGACCGACATGGAGACCGGCCAGACCATCCTGCGCGGCATGGGCGAGCTGCACCTGGAAGTGACGCTCGACCGTCTGCGCACGGAGTTCGGCGTGGAGGGTGTCATGGGTCGGCCGCAGGTGGCCTACCGTGAGACCATCACCCGCCCGGTCTCGCACGTCTACACCCACAAGAAGCAGACGGGCGGCGCCGGCCAGTTCGCCGAGGTCAAGATCGAGTTCGAGCCGCAGGAGCGCGGCGCGGGCTACAAGTTCGTCGACCAGGTCGTCGGCGGCACGGTGCCGCGCGAGTACATCCCCTCCGTCGACAAGGGCCTCCAGGTCCAGAAAGAGGACGGTGTCCTGGCCGGCTACCCGACCGTGGACTTCAAGGCGACGCTGGTGGACGGCAAGTACCACGACGTCGACTCCAACGCCCTGACCTTCGAAATCGCCGCCAAGGCCTGCTTCCGCGAGGCCATCAAGCTGGCCGGCCCGGTCCTGCTGGAGCCGGTGATGAAGGTCGAGGTGGTGGTCCCCGAGGAGTATCTCGGCGACGTGATCGGCGACGTGAACCGCCGCCGCGGCACCATCCTGGGTCAGCTCGAGCGTGGCGCGAACATCGCGGTCGAGGCCCATGTGCCGCTGTCGGAGATGTTCGGCTACATCGGCCATCTGCGCGGCATGACGTCCGGCCGCGGTTCCTTCAGCATGGAGTTCTCGCACTACGAGCCCGTGCCGAAGAACGTCGCGGACGAGGTCATCGCCAAGCAGGGCAAGGCCGCCTGAGCGGTTTCCCGCGTGGGCTGACCCCGGTCAGCCGATGATCCTAGGAACGGCCGTGCCCCCACCGGGGCGCGGCCGTTTCCTTTTGCGCTGCCGGTCAGGAGGGACCCCGGGCGTGGGGCCGGGTGCCGCAGGGCCGGGCCGTGCGACCCTGAGGCGGGCGAGGGCCGGTAACGGCCCGCGGCATCCCCGCCCGGCATCTGCCGGGGTCGGCAGGCTCTGGACCGGCCAGAGCCCCGGTGCCGTGCCTCTCCGGGCTGCCGGTGCTGGCCAGGTGCCCGCCGCGCCCGAGGCCGTCCCGGTGGCGCTCCGTCCGGAGACACGGAGGCGGTGGCCTCTTTACAGAGAGAGAGGCCGTGGCGCTGCGCGCGGGCAAGGGGGCATGAGCAGGGGGCGTTGACAGGCAGGCGCGGGCAGGCAGGCTCAGACGGGGCCGCTGTCTGAGCCCCTGTCCGATCCCGTGGGAACCGGCTCAGGGCGGGCCGTTCCGGGCGGCAGCAGAAAAATGACAGGGGGATGAAGAAAAGCCTGGACAGGGGGTGTCGGCTCCCATATAAGCCGCCTCCCCAGCGCGATGCGCCGGGGCGATCCGCGAAACACCAAGTAACGGATCGAGGTTCTTGAACAAAGTACACACCCCTCTTGCTGCCGGAACCTGCTGGCGCTAATCGAGGTCTGGTCTGGTGGAGTAAATTCCACCACCCCGACTTGGTAAGCGGTAAATCTGGTTTCGGTTTCGCAGTTGCAGCGATCCTCTGGATCGCCGGCCGCGAAAGACTTCTTGGTCGCAGCAAAAAGGGACTTGACGCCGGACGGCGTCAGGTTTAAACAAATGGAACGTCGGGCGGTTCGAGCCTGACGCTCCTTCCGGAAATGGGAAGCGCGCAGCGACCGCCCTCCGCGGTGGTCGGAAGCGTCTTCACCGCTCCGGTTCGGGCTGGGGTTCTCCGGTCCGGTTCTTGGACAACAGAATACGGTTTCGAGAAGGAATGCGTGGGCGGCGGTGCTGTCCGGCCCGACCGGGTCGCAACAGACCGATCGCATCACGGTTCCGGTGCTCTACGCAAGCCAGACCAACTGGTCTGATTGTTCGGGATCTTGGATCGTGTGCGATACGGTCCTCGATTGGTCCGCCCTCGGGCGGATCAAATCAAACCTGAGAGTTTGATCCTGGCTCAGAACGAACGCTGGCGGCAGGCCTAACACATGC
>NZ_JBHTCM010000008.1:0-78381 GCF_042665545.1 Rhodocista pekingensis
CGCATCGCCGCCAGCCTCATCTGCTGGAAATTCGTCCAGAGATGGTTCTGTTAGGCGCTCTAAACGACGGCCTAAAGGGCGTAGAATAGAGAGGGGCAGCCATACCTCTCCCAAACAGCCCAAATCCAGTTTCGTTGGGCACTCTAAGGCGGCGGCCTGTCGCCGTGCAGTAACGACGAAATTCGCCACAAGGCAGAGTGGGGCGGGCCAAACACAGTTGGCACCCTATAGCACTTCCGTAAATGGCCTCAGGGCAGAAACAGTCTTGGGCAAACCTTGCATTTCCAACGTGTCAAGGTACTCAGTCGCAGTCTTTGGCGGATTTTTCAGACGTCGGCGGCAGTTTCCAGCAGCAATCACCACAGCCGCTGTCGGCGCCGCTTTCAGGTCCGATTGATATCGAATAAAATCGTCAGGGTGGATCGGCTCGACATTAAAGCGCGCCAGCTCTTCCTTTGGAAAATCCTTCAGATTAAAGGTCACAATCCCATCCGCTCTGGCATGAGCGGCAGCCGCTAACACATGCCGGTCATTAGGGTCGGGCAAATTGATGGTGTCGATCAGGTGTTCATAGCCGGACACCAAGCAGTCCGGGACACAGGCGTTCATCAGAACCCGCGTCCTCTGCAATTTATCCCGCGATAAGTCCGCTCGATCCTTTAGTAAATTCCGTGTCCATTCGTCGTGGATGGCATCCGTCCACTTCGCCCGAAAAAGTTCTGTCGCCGCCAACTCCATTAGGAAATCACGGAGTGGCGCCGGATATAATACACAGGCATCGAGGATGACGGTGAATCGCGACACGTCAATAACCCATACCCAATTCCTGAGCTTGCTCGGCCAACTCGTCCAGCGCTGCCGCCCTTGCGTCAGCCTGCCGCTGCTTGAACGCCCTCAACTCGTTGAACCGCACGCGACGATGGGTCCCTACCTTGTGATGCGGAATCTGGTTCGTCTCCAGCAACTTCACCAGATAGGGCCGGCTGACGTTCAGGAAGTCGGCAGCCTCCTGCGTCGTCATCTCCGCATGGATCGGAATCAGGGTGACGGCGTTACCCTGCGACATTTCCACCAGCAGATGGGATATCAATTCCTGAATGGCGCGCGGCAATGGCAGTGTTTGGCCGTCGTCCAACTGGACATGCAGGTTCCGATCCGAGCGCTTGGAGAGAATGCGACTCGACTCCGTGGCCAGCCTTGCGTCGTCATCAGACGGAACAATCGTTCCGTTTCGTTCCAAAAGCGCATTCATCGTCCACCTCCACCTCGCGGTGTTCCGTCCTTCTCGGCCTTGTCTTCGGCCCGTTCTATGTGGCGTTTCTTGCCAAGCGTGCAGGGCGAGAACTCTGCATGGGAATTCCCATGTGAGTTCTCAATATATAGCCTCATGGCCGTAGATATGATTCATCGCCGCCCCAAACGCAATATCCGAAACGCCGCACGCGGACCTTTGTTCCATGCATCTGCGTCATGGAGTCCCTCGGCGGCGACCGTCAAATGGCACCACCTTTCCCGCCTCCCCCTTCATCGCTGCGTCAATTTCCCGGAAATTCCGGGTAGTTCGGCAGCAGGACGGGCAGCGCCAGCCGACGCCGCCCTTGCCCCGCGTCACTGGCGGGCCGGAAACGGGGTCACCGTGGCGCCGGGCGAAGCCGCCACCGGCCCCGCCGGAGCCGGAGCGGCACCAGCCGACTTCGCCGCCGCCAGGAGCGCCATGCCCACCGCCTCCCTGCGGCGGAAGTCGGCCACCTGGTCGGACAGGGTGACGATGGCCGCGGCCTGCTGCTGCATGACCTTCACCAGCTTGTCCGTGGCGCCGCGGAAGCCGGCCACGGCGTCGCGCGTCGCCTGCGCCTCGGCGCGGGCCGCCGCGGCATCGTCCAGCGCGGCGGTGGTGATGTCGCCCAGCGCGATCACGGCGCGCTCCGCGGCCTCGCAGGCGCTCACCCATTCCTTCTGAGTCAGGGCCTTGCCGCCGGCCCGGTGGCGCTGAATCGCGGTGCGCAGGACGGTCAGGGCGGCGGCGGCGGCTTCATGGGAGGATGTGTCGGTCATGGTCGTTCCTTTCTTCAGGCGGCCTTCAGGGCTTCAGCGGCGTCCGGGCTGTCCGCGCGGCCCGGCTCCCCTTCGCCCGTCGCTTCGGGGTAGCGGTGGATCACGCGCTGCGTGATCCCCTGCCGGGTGATGAAGGTGGCCACCAGCGAGCCGCCCACGGCCAGGGGTGCCCCCATTTCCTCGGCGATCTCCCGCTGCCGGTCGGCGATGGCGACGAACTGGCCTTCCCAGTCGCCACGGTCGTTCGGCGACCAGTCCGGTTCGGCGAAGCCGTCGAAGCCCGGCGTGGACTGGTAGCGGCCCACCGGCAGCTCGTGGCAGCCCAGCGGCAGGGCGCCGGCATAGTCCGGGCCAGCGACGACGATGTAGAAGCCCACCGGCCGGCGCCGCTTCTCCGACCAGCCGACGGCGGTGATCTGGAGAGCGTCGAGGCAGTCGGCCAGCGCGGGCGGCACCGGCAGGGTGTCCCGGATCGCCTCCGCATGATGCGCGGTCGCGTCGCGCGCGGCCTGCGCCAGCCGGGTCAGGTGCGGCCCCGCCTTGGCGAAGTCGGCCGGCGGCGGGCTGGCCTTCAGGGCGTCGCCGAAGCGCGCCATGGCGACCAGAAGGCCGCGGCTGGCGACGGCGAACTTGCGCGCCGGGAAGGTCCGCACCTTCGCGGCATGCCCGACGAAACCGACGGACGGAATGGTCACGTTCGTGTCCGTGACCAGGACGGCGGCGGTGTGCTGGATCAGCACATTGGCGATGCTCACGGGACGATCTCCATGTTGCAGACAGGGCCGAGGGAGGGGGCCGGGCCGGCGCCGCTGCCGCCGAAGAAGCCCAGCGCGCCGGCCGCAGCGATGCCCCAGGGGCCGAGGCCGGCCAGATAGGCGCCCCCGGCGCCAAGGCCCGCGCCGATGCCGGCGTTGCGGGACTTGGCTTCCGAGAAGCCCACCATGTTCCCGACGCTCTGGCCGATGCCGAAGCCCGCCAGCCCGGCACCGATGGCGCCGGTAAGGCCGGGGATGGCCTTGTCGAAGGCGGCGGTGATCTTCGTGTATGCGATCTCCGCGCCGTCGCTGAGGGCCGTGGCTGCGGCTGATTTCCAGATGTCCGCGCCGTCGAAAGACCCGTCGATCAAGGCATTGGCGAGCGTGTCGCCGAAGCGGTCGGCGGAGCGGTCCAACTCGTCGTTGGCCTTCTTCATGGCGTCGGTCACGGCCGGCGGGAACAAGCTGAAGAAGTTCACCCCGACCTGTCGGGCATCGTCCGCCGCGTCCTGCGCCGCCAGCCGGCTGTACTCGTCGTGGGCGCCCCGCATGCGCCGCTCGGTCTCCGCAATGCTCGGGTTCAGCTCGTCCAGCTTGGTCTTGAGCCGGACGATCCAGTCCAGCGGCAGGCCCAGCGTCACCGCGAACTTCTCGATGGGCGCGCCGGCGGCGGCCGCCCGCTCGGTGATGATCCGGATGGCGGATTCCAGCGCGTCGGCCTGCCGGGCGTACTTCTCCTGCGCCGTCTCGGTCTCGGCCAGCGTTCCGCGCACCAGCTTCAGCGCGTCGTCGTAGTCGCCGATGCTGTTGCTTGCGACGGCGGCATCCCCGGTCAGCCGGGTCAGCATCCCGGAGAATCTCTCGCTGGCCTTCGCGGCTCGCTCCGTGTCGTCCTTCTGGTCGAGCAACGCGATCTGCGTGCTGGTCGCGGTGCCCGCGTACAGCGCAAGCTGGGCGGTCAGCCGCTCGATGGTCTGGCGCGTTTCCTCGTTTTCCGCGCCCAGCGCCGCCATCTTCCGCGCCATGGATTGCGCCTCGGCGCCACCGGCCGCCAGGGACGCGATCAGCCGCGGCAGGTCATTGTCCTTCTGGTAGGCCCGGAAGGCGTCCAGCTCCGGCGTGGACGGCAGGGGCCGGCCCTGGCTGCCGCCGCCACGAAGCTGGGCGGTGGTGAACAGCCCCTCCCGGTCGAAGCCGTTGATTTCGAGGAGGGACCGCACCTCCCCGGCCTGCCGCTTCAGGTCGGCGGTCGCTGCCGCCAGCGTTTCCTCAAGGCGCAGGCGGGTCACCGTCTGCATCTCTCCGCGCATCGCGGCATAAGCCTTGGTCAGGTCGGCGACGCTCGTTTTCTGGTCGTCGAGGATGTCGTCGACCCCCGACATGGCGGACTTGAACCGATCCGCGGCCTTGGCGGCGTCGTCCGTCTCGTCGCCCATCAGCAGCATGTTCGCGGCCAGCCCGCCGACGGCAAGCACCGCGCCCGCGATGGCCCCGGCGGGGCCGAGCACGCCCAGAAGCTGGGAACCCTGCTGCGTCAGCGCGGTGACCACGTTCTGGCCGCTGGCGACCTGGACGAGGAAGTCCTGCACCTGATAGCCGGCCTGACCGATCAGGGACCCCATGCCCTTGAAGGAGGCGCCGGCGCTGGTGTTGACCGTCACGGTTCGACCCCCGGCGACGGCCAGAAGGTGCTGCTGCTGCGCCATGCCGGCCATGACGCGCTGAAGCGCTTCGCCCTGAATCTGACCAGCCGCCGCAGCCCTGTTCACCAGCTCCTGCTGCTCTGCCAGCCGTCGCGCCGCCGCGCCCGCCGGGTCGAAGGCGCGTTCCAGCGCCGCGATCTGCCGGGCGGTCAGGCCGACGCGGCGCCCGGTCGTCTCGGTGACGGTGCCCGCCCCGTCCAAGGAGGTTGCCGTGCGGTCCACGGCTCCGGCCGCCCGGTTCGCGGCGTCCGTCAACTCGGCGTAGCCCTGCTTGGCGCCGCGCGTGTCGACGATCAGCTCCGTCGTCTGCCTGACCTGCTCATCCATCTCAGCCTCCCTTCGCCTCGGTCTCGGCCGCCGCCATACCAGCCGCCGCGGCGTGCAACTGGGCCGACAGCCGCGCCAGCACCCGCCGCACCTCCTCCTGGATCGTCGCGTACATCTCGGCGGGCGACTTGCCGGACAGCATGTTCGACAGCAGGCCAGCGAACCCCTCGAACTGACCGCGGAACTCGTTGATCGCGGCATCCGTCGCCGCCTCGACATCCGCTCGCGGGATGTGGTCCCGGTCGTGGACCTGCACCTCCCGGCGCCGCAGCTCAGCCATGAAGAACTCCTTCAGCGCCACCGACTGCGCCACCGGCGGGACATCCTCCACCGGCACCCGCACTCCGTCGGGCGACAGCAGCACCCAGCCCTTCATGGCGCCGGCCGACGTGCCCGCGGCGGCACCTTCGGCCTGCGGCGCAGCGGTGGGGCGGGGCTGCGGCGCCACCGGGCGGGATCGCACCGCCGCGGAGCGGGCGTTAAGCCGGCCAACCGTCGGGACGATGTTGTCGCCAATCCAGTTAAGCGCAGCTTCCCGGTCAATCTTGCCGTCCGGCCGGCATGGCAGGCCGCGGTTCAAGTATTGGGAGACGCGGGCCTTGGAAATGCCGAGTTCTGCCGCAAGTCCCGCTTTCGTCACCACTGTCATGGTGCTGCCCCTTCCGTTAACAGTTAAGGGGGTTTCGCCGCCCAGAAATCCCCGTGCATCGCGGCTGGTGCGCCCCCCGGGCTTTGCTCCCTTGGGAAGGACCCGTGGGGGCGGGGGGAAGAGGCGGACCCCAGTGCCTCCTCCCCCCTGCACGCCGCGGCCCGAGCGCGCCACCACCACCGCCGCGGCGTGATCCGTGTTCGTCCTCAGCCCGCCGGCCGGGGCCAGATCGGGGCGCCGGAATCGACGACCCCGCCGACCCGCTCCGGGTGGGGCAGCTCGGCGATGCGCTGCCAGACGGGGCGCATGTAGCAGCGCACGATCTCCGGAAACTCGACATGACCGGCGCTGTCCTTGATCGACGCGGGGGGCGGCTCCATCAACCCGCCGGCCGCGATCTTGGCGTTGACCGCGTGGACCTTCGCGTCCAGCGCCTTGATCTCGTCCAGCACGGCGGCAAGTGCCTCGGCGGCGGCGACGTACTTCGTCATGGTCAGCTCGTGCGCGCGGCGCCCGGCGTCCTCGGCGGCCTTCAACTCCGCCCGCTCCGCCGCGCGCCGCGCTTCGATGCGGGCCAGTTCCAGCCGGCCGCGCAGCTCGCCAGCGACCAGGGCGGCGCGGTCGCCGCGCCTCTGGGCGCGGGTCAACGCCGCCTCGATGCGATCAAGCTCGGCGTCGCCGTCGTCGCGCAGCAGCGCGTCCGTGCGGGCGGCCGAGAGGGTCGCCGCCTCCGTCTCTGCTTCGCTGATTTCCGCCTCGGCGCGGGCCAGCGCCTCGGACAGGCTGTCCGCGGTGGGGCGCTTGGCCCGCAACAGATCGAGGATGCTCATGGTCTGCCCTCCTTAGACGCCGGGGTTCAGGTAAGTGCCGCGGTAGTCGATCACGCCGGCCGCGAAATCCAGGCCAACCGCGACCTTCAGCGCGCGGGTGTTGAAGTCGATCTGGGTGCGGACCTGCGGGCCGGCGGCGTCACCGACATAGCCGTAGACGACCACCGGTGCGGCCATCGGATCGGCGAACATCATCCAGCGATTGCCGGTGACGTTGGGATCGACCACCAGGGCGAAGGCGCTGGCGTAGGGGTTCACCGCCGCGGCCTGCGCCGGGGTGATCCCCGTCAGAAGCTGGCGGGCGGTCATCTCGTTGGCCGTGCCGACCACCAGATAGCGGGGGCCGATGTTCATCTTGATGCCGTCCAGGCTCGTCTGGTTCCGCATCGCGGCAACCGCGGCCCCGACGTTCGTCACGTCCACGGCGGTGCCGGAGGCGGCCTTGTTGCCGTGGGCCGTGCCGAACAGGGTGTTGCCGTCGCTCAGCGTCGGCCCGTCGCTGGCGAGCAACGTGTAGACGATGGTGTTCTCGTCCTGCGCCGCGCGCACCGCGGCCAGTCCCAGGAAGTCCACCAGGGCGCCCAGATCGTCGTTGATCAGCGCGCGGCGGCTGATGGCGACCCCGGCCCCGTACTCCTTCGCCGTGATCGCTTCCCCGCCTTCACC
This sequence comes from Rhodocista pekingensis, assembly GCF_042665545.1. Taxonomy (NCBI): domain Bacteria; kingdom Pseudomonadati; phylum Pseudomonadota; class Alphaproteobacteria; order Rhodospirillales; family Azospirillaceae; genus Rhodocista; species Rhodocista pekingensis. The sequence goes on from NZ_JBHTCM010000008.1 coordinate 6,986, forward strand.
AATCGAGCCGAACCGCACCTCGGCCCCCTCCGCGATCTCCTTCAGCGCCGGGAAGTCGCCCAACTGGAGGAAGCGGTGCGGCTGAAACGACCCGAAGCGGCGCTGGGCGGCGAAGGCCCGGTAGGTCGGCGCCGCGGCCTGATACCGCGGCAGCAGAATCTTGTTGCCGGCGTCCTGAAGCAGCAGCGGGAAATCCGACGTCGTGTGCTGGCCGGAGCGGGAAAGGATCGCCTCGGCAGTGGCGGCGCGGTCGCGCGGGTCGAGCCGGGCGCCGCGCTTGTTCGCCAGCTCGGCGGCCATATCCATGAGACCCCAGCCCCAGAACTCCCGGGCGTGGTCGGGCGGGACGGCACCAGTAGACCGGGCGGAGATGGCATCGGCCATGCAGGAGCGCAGCACGTCGGGGGAAGTGTGATCGTAGAGGATGCTGGCGTTCATCGTGGGAAACCTCGTCGTCCGATCAGGCGAATCGCCTCTGAACGAAGGGTCGCGCAGGATCAGTGAAATGAAATCCGCTTTTTCATTTCATTCCGCGCCATCGCCGCCGCCGACGATGTTGATGATCTGGCGGGCTGACTGCGGAACGCGTCCGGTGCAGGCAGTGAAGATTTCGAACAGCAACTCGCCTTCCGAGCCGATGGCGTGGGGGCAGGTCAGGCGGTGGCGGTCGCGCGTCCATCCGGCCGCCGCATAGCGGCGCAGCCGCTCGGCCGCGGCCACGGCGCGGGCGGTGGGCGTCTTCGCCGCCTGCCGGGCGGCCAGAGCGCGGATCAGTTCGTCGCGCCGCTCCCGGGCGGCGACGGCCGGGGCGGGCTGGCGCCCGCGGCTGGTCAGCAACCCGATGGCGGCCAGGGCGTCCTTTGCTTCGGCCACATCCCCGGCCAGGGCGGCACGCGCGGCGGCGGCCAGCGCCTCCAGATCGGCCGGGTCGGGCGTTCCCGCGGCAAGGCGGGCCAGGGCAGCGGGGGCGGTCATTGGGCGCCCCTATCCAGCCGGACGTACTCCCGCCCACCCGCCGGATCGTGGACGCTGCGGTACTGGTAGCTCGCGGGATCGAACCAGAGCCCGCACTTGCCCTCGAAATCGCCGTTCCGCTGCTTGGCGACGTTCAGCACGACGGGGGGCTTGTCGGCCAGCTCGCGCACCAGCGCATCCGCACCGGCGGCGCCCCGCTCCGCCATGTCGCGCGCTTGTTGAAGCTCGCCTTCCAGCTTGCGGTTGCGCCACACGCCGATGACATTCGCCGCGTTTGACGCGATCTCAGACGTGCCCTTCACGTCCTCGGCGTCGGGGACGGAGCCGGCGGAGCCGTTCGTGCGATCTTGCTTCCGGGCGTGGGCGACAAGGTGGACGTGGACGCCCTTGTCGACGGCCCAGTTGACCAGCTCGAAGACCGCCTTTTCCTGCCCGGTGTAATCGTCCGTCCCCAGGCCGAGGCGCATCAGGCTATCGACCACGAACACGTCGCACCCGTACCTGGCACGGGCGTACTCGAAGACCTCGATCAGCCGCGCCGTGCCCGCCTTCCCGACGTGCCCGAACAACCAGAACCGTTCGTCCAGCCACCCCACGATTTCCCGGATGTAGGGCTCCGTCGGCCGGTCGGTGTTGCCGGCCTGCTTCGCCGCCCGGCGCAGGAGCTGGGCCGGCGCCATCTCCAGGCTGGCGATGCAGATGCGCGCGCCCTGGTCGGCCGCGTCGATCAGGGCATGCCCCAGGACCTGCGACTTGCCGGCGCCCGTCGCGCCGGTCCACAGGGTCAGCTCGCCCGGCCTGAACCAGACCTTGCCCGCCAGCTTGCCCCAGGGCAGGGCGTAGCCCGGCCGGGTCCCCGGCTTGGGCCAGAACAGCCCCACCACGGCGTCGGTGAAGTCGCTGGGCCGGCACAGCCCGTCCGGGTCCAGCGGCTTCGCCGCGTCCAGCGCGGCATGGATGTCCTCCCGCGTCACCCCGGCGCGCAGGCACTCGTTGAAATCCTTGTGCGGCAGCCTGACCCGCCGGCAGCGGTGCCGGCCCAGCCGGCCCGCGATCTCTTCCGCCGCGGCGTCGCCCTCGGCGTCCATGTCCAAGGCGAGATAGATCACCTCGAAGCGGGCCAGCCGCTCGAACTCCGCCTCAATCCACTGCTGCTTGGCGCCCTTGCCGCCGCCGAAGGGGACGGACAGCGGGCACGGGAGGCCATAGTCGAACGCGGACATCGCGTCGATCTCGCCCTCGGTGATGGTGCATTCGCGGACGTTCCGGTTCGTCGCGGCCTGCCAGCCGAACAGCACCGGCTCGCACCCGGCCTCGGCCCGGATCGCCTTCTTCCCCGCCGCGTCCCGGTCGATCCCGAGATACTTCACGAAGGCCAGCGTGCCGTCGGGCAGCAGGGACGGCAGGACGATGGTGCGGCCCTGTTCCCCGATCCTGAAGGCCCGGACCGCTTCCACACTCAGGCCACGTTCACGGGTCAGGTACTCCAGCACGGCGGACTGGGGCGCCGTGCAGCGCGGCTTCTCCGGCCGGCGGTAGGTGCGCTCGCGCTTCTCGAAACGGGGCTTCTCCAGCCCCAGCCAACCGCGGGCCTCGTCCAGCGCGGCCGGCAGGTCGATCCCCTTGACCGCGCACCACAGGTCGAGCAGATCGCCGCCGTCGCCGCCCTCGGCGAAGTCGCACCACGTTCCGGCCTTCGCGCCCTTGACACAGGCCTTCAGGCTGCGGCCCGGCTCGCCTTGGATCGAGCCGGCACACCACTCCCGGCCCTCCAGCACGCCACGGGGGAGAAGGTGCTCCGCCACCTCCAACGCCCGGTCGGTCAGGGCGCGCTTCACCTCGGTGATCTCCGTCATGATCAGATCACCCCGAGCTGGCGGTACAGCGCGTCCGTCTCCGCCAGCACCTCGGCCGCGCGGGCGTGCCGCTCGCCCCGCACCACGGCCCCGATGTAGGCGGCGGGTTCGGACTTGGTGGCTGCGAGGTGAAGCGTCCTGACCGTCGCCGCCCAGTCGCCCGCGTGGTGGCGGTTCAGCTTGGCGACCTGACCGCCGGACTTCGGGCCGATGATCTGCCGGCCCAGCCGGAAGGCTTCGGCCTCATGATCGTCCGGGTCGGGCGGCGCGGCAGCGCCAGTAGAGACGTTAGTCTCTACTGTATAATGGGTGTGGGTGTGGGAGGCATCGTTCCGGCATGCTTCCGGCATTGCCGTGGCATCAGCATTTTCCTTGTTTTTCAACCACCTAGAGCGCGCCCTGTCAGACTGCCGCTTGCTGTTCTGTCTGACGAGATTGTGCTCGTCCGTCAGACGGCCCTGGTAGACGCGCCCGTCCTTCTGCCGGAAGAACGCCATCAGCGTGGGCTTCATGCGCGCCCATTGTCCCGGCGTCAGCCGGGCATAGCGGGCCAGCAACTTGTCCTCATCGGGCAAGCTGCAATCCGGCGTTCGCCACATGGCCATCAGCAGCAAGAGATAGGCGCCATGCTCGATGGTGGTCAGGTGCGTGGTGTCGCCCAAGTAGGCGTCGGTCCAGAGGGGAAGCGCCGGGAACTCAGCCATGGCGCGCCTCCGGTTCTTCGAGCACGCGGGCCAGTTCTTCGGCCGAGCCATCCCAGTCGAACATCAGGAGGACTTCCCAGCGCGTGGAGGCCGAGCGGATCATCCGGGCGGTCTCGGCCATCAGGGCGCGGCCGGCCGGGGTCCGGGGCAGGGTGAGGACCGGCGTCATCACGCTACCTCCCGGATCGGGCGCGGCGGGAAGCGGTCGCCACCCAGCGCGCGCAGCACGGCGGGGTCGAGCGTCGCGTAGGAGTCCAGCAGATCGTCCAGAGCGCCCGGCGGCAGCCGGTGCGCGCGCTCCAGTTCCTCAAGCAGCTCCAGCACGGCGCGGGGGCCGAGGCGGTGCAGCGTAGCGGCGTGGCGCTGGCGACGCTGGGCGGCGGTCGGGTCAGGTCGCATCGCCGCCTCCACCGTTCATGGCGACCAGGGCGTTCCGCGCCGTCACCGCCAGCCCGATCAGGTCGGCAGCGGCCAGCTTCTCACCGCGCCCGGCGGCTTCCTGCGCCGCTTCGGCGGCCTGCGCGACGATAGCGGCCAGTGCCAGCCGGGCGGCGTCAGGTGGCGGGGCTGGCACCCGGCGGACGGGGGCCGGCCGGGCGCTGAAGGGGATGACGCGGGCCGCCATCACGCGGCCTCCCCGCGGGCCAGCGACTCGGCGTACCGCACCAGGTCGCCATAGTACAACCTCGTCGCCCGGCCGAGCTTCGCCGTCCGGACGTGCCCGGGCGCGATGACGTTCTGATAGAGGAAGGTCCGCCCGACGCCCAGCATGCGGCAGGCATCGGCGATGGTCACCAGGAGGGGATTGGTGGTCATGATGGTCGATCTCCGGGGGGCGGGGGATCGGACCCAGGCGCACCTCGCCCCCCAGGGCAGATGCGGCTCTGGGGGGGCGTGCCCGCTCGCGGGCACGAAAAAACCCGCCGGGCGCAGAGCCGGGCGGGCTGGGAATCTCCAATGTTATCGAGGCGGTCGGGTCATCCGCCTGCCGGTAGGGTCAGGCGGCTGGCGCCGCGGAAACGCGAAAACCCGCCGCGGGGGACCCGGGCGGGCTGGTGTAGCGCTCCGACACGCGTCGCAGCGTGCCTTCTTGTAGCTGATCTGCTCGGCACAGACAAGAGCTTGTGCGCGGCCGCCAGCGTCCGCGCGAACGCGGAAGATCAAAAACGAAAACCCGCCGCGGGAGACCCGGGCGGGCTGGTGTAGCGCTCCGACACGCGTCGCAGCATGCCGTCTTGTAGCTGATCTGCGCGGCACAGACAAGGGCTTTGTGTCCGCCAGCGTCCGGGCGGACCTACGCGCGTTTCCGCGACATCGGCACCACCTTACCCGCCCCGCCGCCGCAGAACCCGGCCCACGCGTCCATCAGCTTCCGGCGCTTCTCCAGAAGGTCGGAGCGGCGGTAGGCGGCCTCGACCTTGCTCTCCAGTGCATGGGCAAGAGCCGCCTCCGCCACCTCCCGCGGGAAGTTGGTCGCCTCAGCCGCCCAGTCCCTGAAGCTCGATCTGAACCCGTGGGCCGTGCATCCGGCCCCCATGCGGCGAAGGATCATGGTCAGGGTCATGTCCGACATCGGCCGGCCGGGGCGGCTCCCCTCGAACACCAGCGCCCCCGGATCGTCGGAGGAACGCAACTCCTTCATGCGGTTCAGGATCGCCAGCGCGCGGGCGGACAGCGGAACCGTGTGCGCCCGGCCTGCCTTCATCCGATCCGCCGGGATGCGCCACTCCTGCACGTCAAGGTCAACCTCCCCCCAGCGGGCGCCCCGCATCTCACCGGATCGGACGGCGGTCAGGATCAGGAATTCCAGCGCCAGCCGGTAGGGCTCCCCGGCCTTGTCCGTCTCTGCCAGCTTCACCAGGAAGGCCGGCACGCCCTGCCAGGGCATGGCCGCGAAATGCGTGTCGCGGCGCGGCTGCTTGGGCAGGCCCTTGGAGATGGCCCGGAGAGGCGCTTCCGCTTCCCGCCATCCCTTGGCGTGCGCCCAGTCCAGAACGGTTCCGATGCGCTGCCGGACCCGCCGCGCCGTCTCCGGGATCGTCAGCCAGATTTCCGCCAGCACGTCGCGCACCATGGGGCCGGTCACCTCCGCAATGGAGATGTCGCCCAGCTTCGGGAAGGCGTGCTGCTCCAAGGACGAAAGCCATTGCGTCGCGTGCTTCGCGTTCTTCCATGATGGCGCGTGCTCGGCCTGCACCAGCAAGGCGGCCTCGCGGAAGGTGGGCACCTTCGCCGGTTCCTCTTTCATGGCCCTCTTCTCGGCCACGGGGTCGCGCCCCTCGCGGATCGCCCGGCGCACGTCCTCGGCCTTGGTGCGCGCTTCGGACAAGGACACGTCGGCGGCAGAGCCCAGGCCGATGTCCCGGCGCTTCCCGTTCGCCTGCACCCGCAATATCCAGCTCCGGGAGCCAGACTTGCCCACCTCCAGAAACAGGCCGTCGCCGTCGCCATAGCGGCCGGGCTCCTTCGCGTTGCGGACCTGAAGCGCCGTCAGCTTGCCCATTACCATCCCCCGGTCAGTATGGCGGACGGTGGGGGAACCGAACCAGCTTCCCCACACCGTTCCCCACACTCTGACGCGACTTCCTGTAATCGTCAACGAACGACGGCGGACGAAGCGACCCGTAACTATCCAGGTTTCCTGCGACTTTCAGGGCGGCCATGAATGACGGCGAACGACTGTTCTAAAGCCACCCTCTCCGCCACTCCTTTCACCGAACAGACCCTCTCAGGTCAGGTGCCCGATGCCGTGCGCGTGCCGGCATCAAGGGACGACGACGCGGGTTCCGGCTCGCAGGAGGCGAGGCGCTGCTGCCTCATGTCCTGACCTTCTTCCCGGGCGGTTTGTCGACAGAGCGCAGGGCGCGCCGGACGATCCGCCGGGTCGTGGCCGGCGTGTCGCCGGCGCACCATTCCGCGACGAGACTGCGGACCCAGTCCGGCCGCGATTTCGCGGCGTCGTTGAGCCAGTTTCCAACGGAGTCCTGAACGTAGACGGCGGGATCGGCACGCAGTGGTTCGAGCAGGTGACGGCCGGGCGAGGGGTCGGACTTCAGGGACGCGATATGGGCGCACCAGACCCCGCGCGGCCGGGTCGCTTCGCACGCGAACCGACGGATGCGCTCCGACGGATCGGCCGTCCAGCCGCGGAGAAGCGTCATCGCCTCGTCGGTCCGGGTGTTGATGTCGGGTCGGACCGCGAGCCACGCCCATTCCCGGACCCCGAAATGAGCATCGTCGGCGAAGGGACGGATCGCCTCCAGCCGGTCGGACAAGGCCATGTCCTGGGCGCCGACCATGAAGCATGCCCAGCCGCGGACCGTGTCGCTCGGGTGATTGCCGAGCGTTGCGATCATCCGTGACCCGAGCCGTTCCAGCAGGAGCTGCCCGACCGCGACCATCCGGGCGGAGATGCCGAGCGTGCCGAGCCGCAGAATCGCGTCGTCGCCCGGCGCCACATCCATCGGCACGACATGGCGGAGCAGCGTAGCGAAGTCGACCGCCAGGACCTCAGCAAGAGTGCGGGTCTCGATCAACCCGGCATTGATCGCCGTGCGGCGGCATCCGGCATCATCCGCCATCCGCCGTCTCCTTCTGCATGCCGGTGTCTGTGCGGGCGAAGACCTTCCCCAGCAGATGGCGCAGGGTGTCACGCTCCGCCGCCGACAGGTCCGAAAAGAGCGAGCCGATCCAGCGGCCATGTTCATCCGTGAGACGCCGCGCCAGTGCGGCGCCGTCGGGGGTGAGGCGCACCGTCAGCTTGCGACGGTCGACGTCGTTCGCCTCCCGCTGGACGAGTCCCGATCGCTCCAGGCCGTCGAGCAGCCCGGTGACGGTGCCGCGCGTGACGCCGGCCTGCCCGGCCAGTTCATGCGGCGACAGACCGTCCTCGGCCGCCTGGAGCAGGAACAGAAGGACGAACTTGCCCTCGGACAGATCATGGGCGCCCAGGCGCACGGCGCAGTCCCGGTCGATGGCCGCCGCCAGCGAGAGCACCTCGAAACAGGCGCGCATGCCCTCGGCGACGGCGTCGGTGCCCGGACGGGCCAGCAGCGCCGTATATTTCCGAACGAGAGGTATCATAAGGCGCCATACTATATGGCGCCTTATGGCATGACAACTCCCGTCATGACCTGTCCGCGCCGCCGCGGGACTGCCATATTGCCTTGCTTCAGATGGGGGGCTTTCCGGGCGGGGACCGGTGCGCCTGGAACCGCCTCCACCGGAGTCTCCGTCAGGCGATCATCCGGCCGGTGCGTTAAAGCGCTTGCGTCACCTTGTCGGGAGGAGACAATTGCGGAATCCGAACGCAGCTTTCCAGGTTCGCGTGAACACGACGTCGCTACTGCGCCCGGCCTGCCTCCGTCTGCTGACGGTGGCCGCCCTTTCCATTGGTTTCCTGATCCCCTTTCCGGGCGGGGCCGCCGCCGCCCAGGTCGTCCCGCATCTGGCGACCTATAAGCTGAGCCTCGCCTCCAGCCGTTCCAGCGCCACGGTCGCCGGCGTTGACGGCGCCATGAGCTATGCCTGGAAGGACGCCTGCGACGGCTGGACCGTCGAACAGCGGTTCCAGGTCCGCTTCACCTATGTCGAGGGCGAGCAGGTGGAACTGACCACCAGCTACGTGACCTGGGAGGCGAAGGACGGCTCCGCCTACCGCTTCAACGTCCGCAAGCTGACCAACGGCGAGCTGGAGGAGGAACTCCGCGGCGACGCCACGCTGAACGGCGCGGCCGGGGGTGTCGCCCGTTTCGAGCGGCCGGACCGGAAGGAGATGACCCTGCGGCCGGGAACGCTGTTCCCGACGGCGCACACCATCCGCATGCTGGAGATGGCACAGAAGGGCGACATCTTCCTGTCCGCTCCCATCTTCGACGGGTCCGAGGCGGATGGACCATCCGGGGTCAGCGCCCTGATCGCCAAGCCGGCCAAGGTAGGCGACCTGAAGACCCGGAGCCGGGATCTGGTCCGCGAGCGCGGCTGGCCCGTCTTCATGGCCTTCTTCCCCGCGGATACCCAGGAGATGCTGCCGGAGTACGAGACGAAGCTGACGATCCTGGACAACGGCGTCGTCGAATCCATGCTGATCGACTATGGCGATTTCCAGGTGCGGGCCGTGCTGGAGTCCCTGGAGACGGCGCCGAAGCCCCCCTGCTGACCGTGACCCGCCGCTGACGCCTGCGGGCGTCAGCGCCGCCCGGGGCCGGTCAGACCGCGCCCCTTGCCGATGGCGTCCCGACCCAGCTTGGCCCGCACCAGATCCATGGCCTTCTCCACCTTCGCCCGGCGGGTAAGGCCGGGGTCCAGCAGGTCCGGCGGATCGGCGAGCGCGCCATCGACCAGCCCGGAGCAGCCGATCCCGATCAACCGGAACAGGCTGCCGTCCAGTTCGGTGACGAGCAGCTCCCGCCCCGCCCGGAAGAGGCGGTCCGCCATCTGGGTGGGGGAGGTGAGGGTGCGGGCCCGGGTGCGCAGGCGGAAGGCGTCGGTCTTCAGCTTCAAGGTCACGGTGGTTCCGGCCAGCCCCTCCGCCTTCAGGCGGGCGGCTACCGTCTCGCACAGCGGCCACAGGGCATGCTCCAGCGTGTCGCGGTCGCCGAAATCCCGGTCGAAGGTGGTTTCGGTCGAGATGCTCTTGGCCGGCGCGTGCGGCGTCACCACCCGCGCATCCTCCCCCCGTGCGAAGCGGTGGAGACGCTGGCCGATCACGCCGTAGCGCTTCACCAGGAACGCCTCGTCCGTCTGCCGGAGCTGGCCGATGGTGCGCAGCCCGTCCGCCTCCAGCTTCGTCTGAAGCGCCCGGCCGACGCCCCAGATCATCCCGACCGGCTTCGACTCCAGGAAGTCCAGCGCTTCGGCCCGGCCGATCACGGCGAAGCCACGCGGCTTGTCCAGATCGGATGCGATCTTCGCCAGGAACTTGTTGTAACTCAGCCCGATCGAGGCGGTGATGCCGACCTCCCGCTCGATGCGCCGGACCAGCCGTGCCAACGTCTGCGCCGGGCTGCCGCCATGCAGCCGCTCCGTCCCGGTCAGATCAAGGAAGGCCTCGTCGATGGAGAGCGGTTCCACCAGGGGGGTGGCCGACTCCAGCAGGGTGCGCACCTGCCGCCCGACCGTGGCATACTTTCGCATGTCCGGCTTGATGACGACCGCATCCGGACAGGCCGCCAGCGCCTTGAACATCGGCATGGCGGAGCGAACGCCATACATCCGGGCGACGTAGCAGCAGGCCGACACCACCCCGCGCTGGCCGCCGCCGACGATGACCGGCCTGTCTGCCAGTTCCGGGCGATCGCGCTTCTCCACCGTGGCGTAGAAGGCGTCGCAGTCGATGTGGGCGATGCTCAGAGTGTGCAACTCAGGGTGTTGTATCAGCCGCACCGATCCGCAGTCCGGACAGCGCCCGATCCCCGCCGGGGGAGTGGCCCCGCAGTCGCGACATAGGCCCGCGGGAGGGGCAATTCCAGTCACGCTGTCCGTCCTTCCTCTTGCCTCGGGTGGCGACGTCACTGTACTCCTAACCCGACCGTTATAGGTGTGCTCTGGTCACGCCTTAGGGGTAACGGCAGGTTAATGATTCGGGCGCTAGGGTAACGCAGGCTGACGGCCGGAATGCCCAGACCCGAAGCCGCCGCCGACTTTGCGAAGGGCCCGGCAGGCCGTCTGTCTGGGGGTGCGGGAGCGCCGGAATGGGTTCTGAAACGATCGAACTGCACATGCCCTCCACCCCCGGCCCGCAAGGGAAGGGCGGGCCCGATGGCAAGCTTGTCCTGGTGGTGGAGGACAACGAGCTGAACATGAAGCTCTTTCATGATCTGCTCGAGGCCCATGGCTACGCCACCTTGCAGACCAAGGACGGGATGGAGGCGCTGCGCCTGGCACGGCAGCACCGCCCCGACCTGATCCTGATGGATATCCAGCTTCCCGAAGTCTCGGGACTGGAAGTGACCAAGTGGCTGAAGGAGGATGACGATCTGCGCGGGATTCCCGTCGTGGCCGTCACCGCTTTCGCCATGAAAGGGGATGAAGAGAAGATCCGGGAAGGCGGCTGCGAGGACTACATCGCCAAGCCCATCTCGGTCGCCAGATTCATTCAGACGGTCCAGCGGTTCCTGGGCTGAGGGCGATCCCCTCCGCCCGTCGGATAAGAAGGCGCCATGTCCGCACGAGTTCTGGTCGTTGATGACGTCGTGCCCAACGTGAAGCTGCTCGCGGCGAAGCTGACGCGCGAGTACTTCGACGTCATCACCGCCTACGGCGGGCCCGAGGCCCTGGACAAGATCCGCTCCCAGTCCCCCGATATCGTCCTGCTGGATGTGATGATGCCCGGCATGGACGGATTCGAGGTCTGTGAGCGCATCCGCTCCGACCCCTCGGTCATGCACATCCCCGTCGTCATGGTCACCGCCCTGTCCGACGTGGCCGACCGCGTGCGCGGGCTGGAGGCGGGGGCCGATGATTTCCTGACCAAGCCTGTGAACGACGTGGCCCTGTTCGCCCGCGTCCGCTCGCTCGTCCGCCTGAAGATGATGATGGACGAGTGGCGCCTGCGGGAGAGCACCTCGGGCCAGCTCGGCATGCTGGTGGCGACCGACAGCGTGCAGACGCAGTCGGCGGAGAATTCCCGCATCCTGGTGGTGGAGGACAGCTCCATCGACATGGATAAGATCCGGGAGACGCTGGCGCGGGACCGCGACGGCGTGGTGGAGGCGGAGAACTGTGCCGCCGCGCTGGAACTGGCGCTGACCCAGGATTTCGAGCTGGTCATCGTCAGCCTGACCCTGATGCGGGAGGACGGGCTGCGCCTGTGCTCCCAGCTCCGCAGCCATGAGCGCACGCGGCAGGTGCCGATCCTGCTGCTGGCCGACGAGACGGACATGGACCGTGTCGCCAAGGGCCTTGAGCTGGGCGCCAACGACTACGTGATCAAGCCGATCGACCGGAACGAGCTGATGGCGCGCACCCGCACGCAGGTGCGGCGCAAGCGCTACCAGGACCGGCTGCGCTCAAACTATGAACAGAGCCTGTCCCTGGCGCTCACGGACAGCCTGACGGGCCTGTTCAACCGGCGCTATCTGTCGGCCCACCTGCCGCGCCTGCTGGACCGCGGCGGCGGCAACCAGAAGCCCGTCGCCGCGCTTCTGTTCGACATCGATCACTTCAAGATCGTCAACGACACCTGGGGCCACTCCGCCGGGGACGAGGTGCTGCGCGAGGTGGCGGTCCGCACCAGCCGTAATCTCCGCAACTTCGATCTGGTGACGCGCCTGGGGGGTGAGGAGTTCGTCGTCGTCATGCCCGACACCGATCTGTCGGCTGCCATGACGGTGGCGGAACGGCTGCGCCGGCGCATCGCGGACGAGCCGTTCAAGGTCACCGCCGGCACCGGGGAGATCACCGTCACCATCAGCATCGGCGTCGCCGTGGCGGAGGGGACCGACGGGGATGCGCGCGGGGAATCCGGCGACAGCCTGCTGCGCCGCGCCGATACCGCGCTCTACCGGGCCAAGCGGTCCGGGCGGAACCGTGTCGTGGCCGATACCCGCGACCAGTCCGAACCCACGCCGGAAGCCTTCACCGGCGCTTCCGGACTGCGCTGACGCCCGGTCTCTCCGGGCAGTACTGGCTCTCCGGACAGCACTGGACCACGCCTTCCTCTGATGGAGTCGCCCCCTGGAGAAGGGGCCGGTGGCGGGCAGCCCCGCCGGCGGCATGCCGGCCCGCGCGTACAACAACCATCATTCTGCCAGGGGCCTCTCTGGCAGACAGGCCCTGCCATGACCGCAGGCGATCCGGAAAACAGAAAAGGCCGCCCGTGGGGGCGGCCTTCCGCATGACACGCGTCCCGAAGGCGCGGTCACTTCATCTTGGCTTCCTTGAAGACGACATGCTTCCGGGCAACCGGGTCGTACTTCTTGAATTCCAGCTTCTCGGTCGTCTTACGCGGATTCTTCTTCTTCACATAGAAGAACCCGGTGTCAGCGGAGCTGACCAGCTTGATCAGCACGGTATTCTGCTTCGCCATGATACAAATCCCAACGAGCGGCCAAACCAAGGCCGCTCCAGGCGGCCGATAACATTCGGAGCCGCGAACCTGCGGCGTAGCGCGGCAATCTAGCCATTCGCCGCCCCCTGTCAAGGGCGTAACGCTGTCCGGGCCCGCAAGCCTGCCGGGCGTGGGCCGGTCTGGCCGTGTTTCCGGCCCTTGCGTCCCTTCAGGGGTGGTGTTCGCTGCCCTGCCTCTCGCGCCGGGCGCTGGTGGCGAGCCCCACGCCGGTCGTGGCCGCGTCCTGGCGTTCTGCCACTGCCGTGGGGGCCCGCAGCAGCGCCTCCCGGTAGAGCGGCGGATCGCCCAGCAGGGCCTTGGCCACCTGGAGATCGAGATCCGGAGCATGCTCCTTCCAGGGGCAGGTCTCGCGGAGCTGGGCCAGGGCGATCTCGTCCTCCGGCGCCCGGATACGCCAGGACAGCAGCGTGGCGGCCGGCAGGGCTCCGCCCAGGCGCACCATGCGCAGGGCGGCGTTCACGTCCAGGGCCGGCAGGCTGGTGCAGACCGTGGGCTGCACGCCCTGCCGGTGCAGCGTGTAGCCGCTGGGGGCGTAGATGCGCGACCAGGTAAGGAACAGCTCGCCGTCGTTCGGCAACCGGGTGACCGTCTGGACACTGCCCTTGCCGAAGGAGGAGGAGCCGACGAGGGCGGCGCGGCCGCTGTCCTGGAGGGCCGCCGCCACGATCTCCGCCGCGGAGGCGGAGCGGCCGTCGATCAGCACGACCAGCGGCAGCCCGCCGGCCTCGTCATCCGGCCGGGCGTCGAAGACCTGCATGCTGTCCGGGTGGCGGCCGCGGGTGCTGATGATGCGGCCGCCGGGGATGAAGATGTCCGCCACCGCCACGGCCTGGTCCAGCAGTCCCCCGGGGTTGCCCCGCAGGTCCAGCACGAAGCCGCGCGCCCGCTGCCCCAGCTCGGTCCGCAGCCGCCGCACGGCGGCGCGAAGGTTGGGGGCGGTCGCCGCGTTGAAGCGGTCCACCTGGATGTAGCCCACCCCGTCCTCGGCACGGGCGACGACGGTGCTGGGAATCACCCGGTCGCGCCGGACGGAAACGCGGCGGCTCTCCTTCGGGGTCGGACCCACGGCGAGCGTCACGACCGATCCCGCCGGCCCGCGCAGCCGCTCCCCGACCTCTTCCGTGCTCAGGCGCGCGGTCGGCGTGCCGTCGATCGCCAGGATCAGGTCGCCGGCGCGCAGCCCGGCCGACTCCGCCGGTCCGCCGACCATGACGTCGGCGACCTCGTGGCGGGCCCCGTCCTGTCGCATGGCAACTCCGATGCCGCCATAGCCCTCCCGCTGCGAACGCTCGTCCACGGCGCGCTGACCGCCCGTATAGCGGGAATAGGAATCGAGGTCCGCGATGATGCCGTCGAAGATGGCCTGGTAGACGGCATCCGTGTCGGTCGAGGCAAGGGCGGGGGAGGTGGCGCGCAGCCGTTCCGCGGCCCGCGCCGTCAGCGTCGCCCAGGCGGCGGGATCGTCCCGGGTCGGCAGGTCGAACGCGCCCACCGTGCGCCCGTCGCTGCGGACCTCCAGGGTGCTGCCGGTGACGACCAGCGATATGCCCGGGTCCAGCTTCGTCAGTCCCGACAGCCCGTCCAGGGTCAGCCGGCGCAGATCGACGGGGTCCAGATAGATTTCCGCGATGCGGGCATAGCCCATGGCGAAGACGTGTTCGCCGACGACCCGTTCGCGCAGCGGGGCATAGTCGCGGGTATGACCGGCGGCGCACCCGCCGACAAGGCTGAAGACCAGGACGACCGGGGCCAGCCTCCGCAGCATCCCTAGACCTCCACCGCTGCCGGGGAGGGCTGGATGCGCAGGGCTTCTGCCCGGCGGGGATGATCCGATGTCGCAGCCATTCCCGGACTCTCTACCATGAATCGGGGTTCGGTCCAGTCCTCGATTCTTCTGCGCCCCGCAACAGCGCCTCAGCGCCCGCGCCGGGGCGGGCGCGGACGGTCGAGCGAGCTGGGTGAGGCGGCCTGCCGGCGACCGTGGGCACGGGAACGCGCGGCCCCCGCCGGGCTGTCGGCCAGTGCGGCGTCCTCCGGGTCCAGCAACTGGAAAACCAGACTGCCCGCCACCGGATCGGCCTCGCGCAGCACGACCTTGACCTGGGTGCCCAGCCGGTAGCGCCGGCCCCAGCGCCGCCCGACCAGGGCGTGCTCCGCCTCCACATGGTCGTAGAAATCGTCGGGCAGGGTGCTGATCGGCACGATGCCGTCGGCCCCCGTCTCCGTCAGCGTCACGAACAGCCCGAAGCGGGTGACGCCGCCGATCTTGCCGGTGAAGGTGGCGCCGACGCGGTCGGACAGGTAGCGCGCGACATAGCGGTCCATGGCATCGCGCTCCGCCTCGGCGGCGCGGCGCTCGGTCATGGAGATGTGGTCGCCGATGCGGTCCAGCCGTTCCGCCTCATCCTCCGTCAGCCCGCCGGCCCCCAGCCCGAAGGCGCGCACCAGCGAGCGGTGGACGATCAGGTCGGCGTAGCGCCGGATCGGGCTGGTGAAATGGGCGTACTTGACCAGCGCCAGCCCGAAATGCCCGATGTTCTCGGGCTGGTACACGGCCTGCGCCTGGCTGCGCAGGATCACGCTGCTGATCAGTTCGCTGTCCGGGGTGCCGGCCGCCTTCTCCAGGATGCGGGTGAAGGCGGAAGGCGCCAGCACCTGCCCACGGGCCAGAGTGTAGCCCAGGCTGTCCAGGAACTCGCGCAGCGGCTCCAGCTTGTCCCGCGCCGGCTCGGCATGCACGCGGTAGAGGCAGGGTGCGTGCCGCGCCTCCAGCGCCTCCGCGGCGGCCACGTTGGCGCAGATCATGAACTCCTCGATCAGCCGATGGCTGTCCAGGCGCTCCCGCACGTCGATGCGGACGATCTCGCCGGCCTCGTCCAGCGTGACCTTGCGTTCGGGCAGGTCCAGCTCCAGCGTGCCGCGCCGCCGCCGCGCCGCCGCCAGCGCCTCGTAAGCGCCGTAGAGCGGCCCGATCACCCGCTCCAGCAGGGGACCCGTCGTCTCGTCCGGGCGCCCGTCGCGGGCCGCCTGCACCTGCTCGTAGGTCAGCCGCGCGGCCGATCGCATCAGCCCGCGCACGAAGCGGTGGCGCTTCAGGGTGCCGTCGCGGTCGATCCAGAGATGCACGGCGAGGCAGCCGCGGTTCACCCCCGGCTTCAGCGAGCACAGCTCGTTCGACAGGGCTTCGGGCAGCATCGGCACGACCCGGTCGGGGAAGTAGCAGGAATTGCCCCGCTCGAAGGCCGTGCGGTCCAGCGCCGATCCCGGCGTGACGTAGAAGGAGACGTCGGCGATGGCGACCAGCAGGTGCCAGCCGCCGGGATTGGCCGGGTCGGTGTCCGGCTCGGCATGGACGGCGTCATCGAAGTCGCGGGCATCCGCCCCGTCGATCGTGACCAGCGGGATGTCGCGCAGGTCGGTCCGGCCCTCCAGCGACGGTTCCGCTGCGGCGGCGGCCTCGTCCAGTGCCGCCTGGGGAAAGCTGGTCGGGATGCCGTTCTGGTGGATCGCGATCAGGCTGACCGCGCGCGGATCGTCCAGGCCGCCCAGCCGCTCGATCACCCGCGCCTGCTTCAGCCCCATGCGGGAGGATGGCAGCACCTCTGCCACCACCAGCTCGCCCGGCCGCGCCCCTTCGGCGTTCTGCGGCAGGATGACGAACTCCGTCCGGGTCCGGCGGTCGGCCGGGCGCAGCCGCCCGCCCTCGCGCCCGGCCTCGTAGATGCCGACGATCCGCGCGGTCGATCCGGCGTCCAGCCGCCGGATCGTGCGGGCCTCGTAGCGCCGGTCGGAGAGGCGGCTGAGCCGTGCCAGCACGCGGTCGCCGGGCGTCAGCGCCGGATGGCCGCGCCGCTCCGGCCGCATGAAGATCTCCGGCGGCGGGTTCTCCTCGTCCGTCCAGTTGACGGGGCGGGCCAGCGCCTCCCCGTCCGTGTCGATGCCGGTCACCACCAGCACGGCGACCTCGGGCAGGGCGGCCGGCGGCGCCATGCGGCGGCCCGCCCCCTTCTCCACCGCGCCCTCCTGCTCCAGCTCCTTCAGCAGGTGCTTCAGCAGGACGCGCGCATCGCCCGTGATGTGGAAGGCCCGCGCGATCTCCCGCTTGCCCACGGGGGTCGGACTCTCCCGGATGAACTCCAGGAC
Source organism: Rhodocista pekingensis (assembly GCF_042665545.1). NCBI lineage: Bacteria > Pseudomonadati > Pseudomonadota > Alphaproteobacteria > Rhodospirillales > Azospirillaceae > Rhodocista > Rhodocista pekingensis. The sequence goes on from NZ_JBHTCM010000008.1 coordinate 23,734, forward strand.
CTGGTCCTTGCTGGGGAAGGGGGCTTCCTTCTTGCGGCGGGTGGGTTCCAACGTCTCGTCCGTGTCTCGTCCGTGGGCGTGTGGTCCGCTGGGATGGCGTGCCGGCGGGGATGGCGGCCGGCGCTGCCGCCGGGCCGGAGGGACCTGCCGCAACAGCAGCGCAGCCGGAAACGTGCCGCGCAGGGCGGCGGGATCAGTCGCCCGCCGCCGCCTTGGGACGCGCCGCCTTGGTCCCGGAAGCCTTCGCAGCGGACGCCTTGACCGGAGCCTTCGTCGTCTTCGTGGCCGTCCTGCGGGCGGGTTTCGCTTCCGTCTCCGCTTCGGATTCCGTGTCGGCGCTCTTCGCCTTGGCGGTGGCCGTTTTCTTCGCGGCAGCCTTCTTTGTCGGGGCCTTCTTCGCGGGGGGGGCGGCCGCCTCCTCACCGCCTTCGGTCTTCGATGCGCCCTTCTTGGCGCTGTCCTTGGCCGCCTTGGCGGCCAGCAGCTCCAGGGCTTCGGCCAGGGTCACCGTCTCCGGCGACATCGCTTTCGGGATGCTGGCGAACAGCTTGTTGTGCTGCACATAGGGCCCGAACCGGCCGGAGCCGACCTTGACCGGCTTGCCGTCCTTCGGGTGCGCGCCCAGCTCGCGCCCGGCCACCGCCTTCTTGGCCGGCGCATCGCCCAGCACCACCACGGCCCGGTTCAGGCCGATGGTCAGCACGTCGTCCTCGGCGGTCAGGTTCTTGTAGCTGGCGCCGTGCTTCAGGTACGGCCCGTAGCGGCCGATGCCGGCCACGATCTCCAGCCCGGACTCCGGATGCGTGCCCAGCGAGCGCGGCAGGGCCAGCAGGCGCAGCGCCGTGTCCAGGTCCATCGAGGCCGGCAGCATGCCGCGGGGCAGCGACGCGCGCTTGGGCTTCTCTTCCTTGTCGTCGCCGTTGCCGAGCTGGACATAGGCGCCGAAGCGGCCGGTCTTGACCCAGACGGGCAGGCTGGTCTCCGGATCGTTGCCCAGCATGCGGTCGCCCGACTCCGCCTCGCCGCCCTCGCCGGCCACGGACAGGGGCCGGGTGTAGCGGCACTCCGGGTAGTTGGAGCAGCCGATGAAGCCGCCGCTCTTGCCCAGCTTCAGCGACAGCCGGCCGGTGCCGCAGGTCGGGCAGACGCGTGCGTCCACCTCCTGCCCGTCCGGCCCCACGCGGCGGGGGAAGAAGTGCGGTCCCAGCAGCTCGTCCAGCGCCGTCAGCACCTGCGTGATCGTCAGGTCGCGCGTGTCCTCCACGGCGGACGAGAACTGGCGCCAGAACTCGCGCAGCACCTGCTTCCAGTCGATCCGGCCGCCGGAGATGTCGTCCAGCTTGCCTTCCAGGTCGGCCGTGAAGGTGTATTCGACATAGCGCGGGAAGAAGCTCTCCAGGAAGGCCGTGACCAGCCGGCCGCGGTCCTCCGGGATGAAGCGGCGCTTCTCCAGCCGGACATATTCGCGGTCCTGCAAGACCTGGAGGATCGAGGCGTAGGTGGAGGGGCGGCCGATGCCCAGCTCCTCCAGCTTCTTCACGAGGCTCGCCTCGGAATAGCGGGGCGGGGGCTGGGTGAAGTGCTGGTTCGGCCGGATCTCGCCGCGGGCCAGATCGTCGCCGTCGCGCATGGGCGGCAGGCGGCGGTTGTCCTCGTCCTCGTCGGCGTCGTCCTTGTCCTCCTGGTAGACCTTCAGGAAGCCGTCGAAGCGGATGACGCTGCCGGTGGCGCGGAAGACGGCCTCCGCCCCCTTGCTGATGATGTCCACCGTCACCTGGTCCAGCACGGCGCTGGCCATCTGGGAGGCCAGGGTGCGCTTCCAGATCAGCTCGTAGAGCGCCAGCTCGTCCTTCTCCAGGTAGCGGGCGACGTGCTCCGGCCGGCGGAACAGGTCCGTCGGGCGGATCGCCTCGTGCGCCTCCTGGGCGTTCTTCGCCGCGGCCTTGTAGATGCGCGGCTTCTCGGGCACGTAGCTGCGGCCCCAGCTCTCGTCGATCAGGCGGCGGGCGGCGTCGATCGCCTCCTGGCTCAGCGCCACGCCGTCCGTCCGCATGTAGGTGATGAGACCGACCGTCTCGCCGCCGATGTCCACGCCCTCATAGAGCCGCTGCGCCGTGCGCATGGTCTTCGTCGCGCCGAAGCCCAGCTTGCGGCTGGCCTCCTGCTGCAAGGTCGAGGTGGTGAAGGGCGGGAAGGGGTTGCGGCGGACCTCCTTGCGCTCGATCCGGCCGACCCGGAAGGTCATCGGCCGGATGCGGGCGACGGCGGCATCCGCGTCGCCCTGGGTGCCCAGGGTGAACTTCTCCAGCCGCTTGCCGTCGAGCTGGCTCAGCCGGGCGGTGAAGGTCTGCCCCTCCTGGGTGCGGAAATCAGCCTCGATGGTCCAGTATTCCTGCGGGCGGAAGACCTCGATCTCCGCCTCACGCTCGCAGACCAGCCGCAGCGCCACCGACTGTACGCGGCCGGCCGACTTGGACCCGGGCAGCTTGCGCCAGAGCACCGGCGACAGGGTGAAGCCGACCAGATAGTCGAGCGCCCGGCGCGCCAGATAGGCGTCCACCAGCTCGCGGTTCACGTCGCGCGGCTGCGCCAGCGCCGTCTGCACGGCGGACTTCGTGATCTCGTTGAAGGTGATGCGCTTGACGTCCACCTTGCCGAGCAGCCGCCGTTCGCCCAGCACCTCCTTCATGTGCCAGGCGATCGCCTCCCCCTCGCGGTCGGGGTCGGTTGCCAGATAGACGCGGTCGGCGCCGCGCACGGCCCGGGCGATCTCGTCGATATGGCGCTTGGAGCGGTCGCCCAGCTCCCAGTCCATCTCGAAGTCCTCGTCGGGCCGGACGGAGCCGTCGCGGGCCGGCAGGTCGCGCACATGCCCGTAGCTCGCCAGAACGGTGAAGTCCTGGCCGAGATACTTGTTGATTGTCTTTGCCTTGGCCGGAGACTCGACAATGACGACGTTGTGTCCAGGCAAGGTAAGTCCGCCTTTCAGAAGCCCAGTACCGGCGATGCCTTTCAGATCAGGCTGATCTGGCCGCCGGGATGCCGCTGGACCCGCCCGGCCAGTTCCAGTTCCAGCAGGACCGTCAGCACCACCCCGGCAGACAATTGGCAGCCCCGGACCACTTCGTCAACGAGAACAGGGGTGGGCGAAAGCGCCTCCAGCACCAGGGCACGCGCCCGTTCCAGCTCCCGGTCGTCGGCCGGGGCGGGGGGCGGGAGGTCGAACAGGTCGCGCCGCCCCTCCCCGAACGGGCGGGTGGCGATGCGGCGCAGCGCGTCCACCACGTCGTCGGCGGACTCCACGAGCCCCGCCCCCTCCTTGATCAGGCGGTTGCAGCCCTGCGCCCGCGGATCGACGGGCGAGCCCGGAACGGCGAAGACCTCGCGCCCCTGCTCCAGGGCCAGCCGTGCCGTGATCAGGGAGCCGGACTTCAGCGCCGCCTCCACCACCACCACGCCCAGGGACAGGCCGGAGATCAGGCGGTTGCGGCGGGGGAAGTGGCGGGCCTGCGGCTCCGTGCCCAGCGGGGATTCGGCCAGCAGCAGGCCGCGCTCGACAAGATCGCGGTGCAGCCCCTCGTTCTCCGGCGGATAGACGATATCGACGCCGCCGGCGACCACGGCCGCCGTGCCACCGTCCAGTGCCCCGACATGGGCCGCCGTGTCGATCCCCCGCGCCATGCCGGAGACGACGAGATAGCCCGCATCCGACAGGTCGCGGGCCAGCCGCTCCGCCATCCGGCGCCCGGCGATGGAGGCGTTGCGCGCGCCCACCACAGCCACCGCGGGCCGCTTCAGCAGGGTGGGATGGCCCAGGAGCGCCAGCAGCGGCGGCGCGTCGTCCAGCGCCGCCAGCGCCTCGGGATAGTCGGGTTCGCAGGTGGCGAGGAAACGGCCGCCCCGCTTCTCCAGCCCGGCCAGTTCACGTTCCGCCTCCACCCGGGAGGGCACGCGCAGGGGCTTGGCCCGGCCGCCGCGGCGGGCGAGGTCGGGCAGGGCGGCCAGGGCCGCGGTGGCGGTGCCGAACCGCTCGACCAGGCGGTGGAAGGTGATGGGGCCGACATTCTCCGCCCGCGTCAGCCGCAGCCAGTCCAGCCGTTCGGCGGCGGTCAGGGGGCGGCGGGCGGTAGGGGCTTGTATCGGCATGGCGGCAGGGTCCGCCAGCCGCGCGGATTCGTCAACCGCGGCGATGCCGCGTCGATGGTTTCCACTACCCTGCGGACGGATCTCAGGCGGCGGGCGCCTTCTTCTTCGCGCCGATCCGAGGTTCCTCGCCCTTCAGCAGACGGCGGATGTTGTCCTTGTGCCGGACCCAGACCAGCACGGCGATGAAGGCGCCCAGCGCGCCGATGCGGATATCCGCCGTCCACCACCAGCCGAAGACCGGGGCGGCGGCCAGGGCCACCAGCGCGGACAGGCTGGAGATGCGGAAGACCAGGGCCGTCAGCAGCCACATCAGGCAGGCGAACACCCCCACCGGCCAGGAGATCGCCAGCAGCACCCCCAGCGCCGTGGCGACGCCCTTGCCCCCCTTGAAGCCCAGCCAGACGGGGAAGGTGTGGCCCAGCATGGAGCCGCCGGCCGCCAGCACCGCCGCCTCCGGCCCGGCCAGCCAGAGGGCCAGCAGGGTGGCGACCGCCCCCTTGCCGCTGTCCAGCAGCAGCGTCGCCAGGGCCAGCGCCTTGTTCCCCGTGCGCAGCACGTTGGTGGCGCCGATGTTGCCGCTGCCGATGCTCCGGATGTCGCCCAGCCCGGCCAGCCGGGTCAGGACAAGGCCGAAGGGGATGGAGCCCAGCAGGTAGCCGCCGGCGAAGGCGGCGGCCAGCCAGGGGCCGGACAGGGTCCAGGTCATCGGATCATCGGGCATGGCTCGGTCGGTCTTCTCGTTGCCGGCGGGCGGGGATCAGGCACAGGCGTGGACGGTACGCCCGTCCACCACGGTGCGCAGCACCAGACCCTGCACGGGGCGTCGGTCGAAACAGGTGTTCTTGCTCTTGCTGCGCAGCTTCTCCGCCTCCACCACCCAGGGGCGGCCGGCGTCGAACAGCACCAGGTCGGCGGGGCCGCCCGGGCGCAGCCGGCCCAGCTCCGGCAGGCCCAGGATGCCGGCCGGGATGCAGGTGACGGCCGCCAGCGCGCGCAGCAGTGGCAGGGCCCCCTTGTGCGCCAGTTCCAGGGTCAGCGGCAGCAGCGTCTCCGATCCGACGGCGCCGAACGCCGCCTGCGCGAAGGGAACCCGCTTGCTGTCCTGGTCGTGCGGGAGATGGTCGCTGGCGACGGCGTCGATCGTGCCGTCCGCCAGACCGGCGACGATGGCGCGCCGGTCCATCTCCCCGCGCAGGGGTGGGGACAGCTTGAAGAAGGTGCGGTAGTCGCCGACGTCCACCTCGGTCAGGGCGAAGTAGGGCGGGGCGGTGTCGCAGGTGACGGCAAGGCCCTTGGCCTTGGCCCGGCGGATCACCTCCACCCCCTCGGCGGTGGAGATGTGGGCGGCGTGGTAGCGGCCCCCGGTCAGTTCGACCAGCCGCAGGTCACGCTCCAGCATGATGATCTCGGCGGCGGCGGGAATGCCGCCCAGGCCCAGCCGGGTCGCCACCTCGCCCGAATTCATGCTGCCCGACGCCAGCCGCGGCTCCTCCGGGTGCTGGAAGATGGTCTGGCCATGGGCGCTGGCATAGCTCAGGGCGCGGCGCATCACCAGGGCGTCGGAGACGGCGTGCAGGCCGTCGGTGAAGCCGACGGCGCCGGCCTCCGCCAGCAGGCCGAACTCGGTGATCTGGCTGCCCGCCGTCTCCCGCGTCACGGCGGCATAGGCGAAGATCTTGACCAGCCGCTCCTCGCGGGCGCGGCGGGCGATGAACTCCAGCCCGGCCACGTCGTCGATCACCGGGTCGGTGTTGGGCAGGGCGGCCAGCGCCGTGATGCCGCCCGCCGCGGCGGCGCGGCCGGCGGTGGCGATGGTCTCGTTGTGCTCGAAACCCGGTTCGCCGACATGGGCGCGCAGGTCCACGAGGCCGGGGGCGAGGCAATGGCCGCCGCAGTCCACGACGGCGATGCCCTCGGGCACGCCGTCGGCGAACAGCCGGGGGCCGAGGTCGGCGATGCGCTCCCCCTCGACCAGCAGGGCGCCGGGCGCGTCCAGTCCGGTCGCGGGGTCGAGCAGGCGGGCGTTGATGTAGGCGGTGCGGGTGGTCATGGGTCTTTCGCCGTCCTACGCGCCGGTGCCGCGGCGGCCGCGGGTCAGGAGGTCCAGGCAGGCCATGCGGACGGCGACGCCCAGCTCGACCTGTTCCAGGATCACGCTGCGGTGGATGTCGTCGGCCACCAGGCTGTCGATCTCGACGCCGCGGTTCATCGGGCCGGGATGCATGATCAGCGCGTCCGGCTTCGCGGCCGCCAGCTTGTCGTAGTCCAGGCCGTAAAAGCGGAAATACTCGCGCTGGCTGGGCAGGTACTGGCCCTGCATGCGTTCGAGCTGGAGCCGCAGCATCATCACGATGTCGGCATCCTTCAGCCCGGTCGCCATGCTGTGGTGGACCTCCACCCCCAGCCGGTCCACCGCGCCGGGCAGCAGCGTCGGCGGGGCCACGACGCGCACCCGCGCGCCCATGATGTTCAGCAGGTGGATGTTCGAGCGCGCCACCCGGCTGTGCAGGATGTCGCCGCAGATGGCCACCGTCAGCCCGCGCAGCGTGCCCTTGTGGCGGCGGATGGTCAGCGCGTCCAGCAGCGCCTGGGTCGGATGCTCGTGCGCCCCGTCGCCGGCGTTGATGACGGCGCAGTTGACCTTGCTGGAGAGCAGCAGCGGCGCGCCCGACTCCTGGTGCCGCACGACAAGCACGTCCAGGTGCATGGCGTTCAGCGTCATCGCCGTGTCGATCAGCGACTCGCCCTTCTTCACGGAGGAGCCGTCGCCCGACATGTTGATGCAGTCGCCGCCCAGCCGCTTGGCCGCCAGCTCGAAGCTGGTGCGGGTACGGGTGGAGTTCTCGAAGAACAGGTTGACGACCGTCAGCCCGCCCAGAATGGCGCTCTTCCGGCCGGGGCTGCGGTTCTGTTCCACGTAGCCGTCGGCCAGATCGAGGATCAGCTCGACGTCGGTCGCCGTCAGCCCCTCGATGCCGAGAAGGTGCCGGTGGGGAAAGGCGGTCATGTCCTGAGTGTCCATGGGTCCGGGACTATGGCTTCCGGTCCCCCCCTGCGCAAGGGGTGCCGCTGCGGGGCCGTCCCGCGCCGGTCGAGGATCAGGGCCCTGCCGCGGACGCGGACATCGCCGGAAGAGGGGCGGGAAAACCGGGCCGCCGCGCCGACATCGCGCCGCGTCGCCTGTTGTGGCGCCCGAGGGCTGCCCGACGGGCGGCCCGAAAAGGGAGGAAAGCCATGAGGATGATGATTCCCGTCGCGCTCGCGGCGACCCTGCTCGCCGGCACGGCGCTGGCCCAGAGCAGCGGCAGTGCCCAGACGATGCAGGGCGGTACGACCGCCGGCCAGGGCAAGATCTCGCAGCAGGACGTTCTCTTCCTCCAGCAGGCGGTGCAGAGCGATCTGGCCGAGATCGCCATGGCCGAGGTGGCGGAGGACAAGGCGCAGGCCACGCCGGTCAAGCAGTTCGCCGAGCGGATGGACGAGGAGCACGACTCGAACCTGGAGAAGCTCCAGGAACTGGCCGAGGCGCACGACGTGGACATCCCCGACGACCCCGACGCGCAGCAGCAGCAGATGCTGGCCACGCTGAAGGACACCCCCGAACAGTCGTTCGACCGGACCTACATCCAGATGCAGGTGCAGGCGCACCAGAAGGCGATCCAGCTCTACCGGACCCAGGCCCAGGGGCAGGGACCTGTGGCCCGCTTCGCCGGGCAGCAGGTGCCGAACCTGGAGGCGCACCTCCAGGAGGCGCAGCTCATCCAGCAGCAGTTGCAGCCGACGGCGGCCACCCGCTGATCCCCCGGGTGGTGGTCCGGCGGACCGCGGATTCCGCCGCGGTCCGTGCCGGGCCTGCGGGGCGGCTCAGCCCGCCCCGTGCGCCCGCAGGAAGGCCAGGCAGCGCGCCCAGGCGTCGGCCGCCATCCCGGGCCGGTAGCTCGGCCGGTAATCGGCGAAGAACCCGTGCGGACCCTCGGGATAGAGCACGATCTCCGACTCCGTCTTCCCCGCCGCGGCCAGGGCTGCGCGCATCGCCTCCACGTCCGCGACCGGAATGCCCTGGTCGGCCCCGCCATAGAGGCCCAGCACCGGGGCCTTCAGTGCTGCGGCCAGTTCCACCGGCACCATCGGCTGCAAGGCGGTCGGCGGCGAGGCGAGCCGGCCGTACCACGCCACCCCCGCCTTCAGCCGGGGCTGGTGCGCGGCGTAGAGCCAGGTGATCCGCCCGCCCCAGCAGAACCCCGTCACCGCCGCCCGGTCGGCATCGCCGCCGTTCGCGCCGGCCCAGCGCAGGGTGGCGTCGAGGTCGGCCATCACCTGCGCGTCGGGCACCCTGGACACCAGCTCGCGCACCAGGGTCTGGATGTCCGGCACCGCCGCCGGGTCGCCCTGGCGGGCATAAAGTTCGGGCGCCACGGCCAGCCAGCCCTGGTGGGCGAAGCGGCGGCAGACGTCGCGGATATGTTCGTGGACGCCGAAGATCTCCTGCACCACCAGCACCACGGGGAAGGGGCCGGCGCCCTGCGGGGCCGCGCGGTAGGCCGGCAGCTCGCCGTCCGCCACGGGGATGCGGACCTCCCCCGCCGTCAGCCCCTCCGCCGCGGTCGTGATGGTGGCCGCGGCCACCGGCCGGACGGAGAGCGCAAAGCCCGCCGCAAGGCCGGCCACGGCGAAGGCGCGGCGACTGATCTCCGCCGCGGGGACAAGGCCACGGGCGTCGGGGGCCAGGGAGGCGGGCGTGAGGGAGGCAGGCGAGGAAGGGGGAGCGTCGCTCGGGCGGTCGTGCATGGGGCGCTTCCTTGGTCGTTGCGGCCCCGCCGGGGAACGGTGCGGCTCGGCCGGGGTTCCGGTCGATATGGTCCGCCGCCGTCCGCTGCCCAGGGCCCCCGCCCCGGGAGAGCCCTTGCCGCTCAGATCACCCCCGTCTGCCGCAGCCGGGCCACCTCGTCGGGCTGCATGTGCAGCCAGTCGGACAGCACCGTCTCGGTATGCTGCCCCAGGGTCGGCGGGGCGTAGCGGTAGTTGACGGGCGTCTCCGACAGCCGGACCGGGCTGCCGATCAGATCCACCGGCCCGCCTGCCGCGGCATGCTCCAGGCTGACCCGCATGCCGCGGGCCTGCACCTGCGGGTCGGCGAAGACGGCCGGGATGTCGTTGATCGGGCCGCAGGGCACGCCCAGCCGCTCCAGCCCCTCCAGCCAGTGCGCCGCCGGCTGCCGGCGGATCAGGGCGGCGACCTCCGCCACTGTCTCCGCGCGGTTGCCGACCCGCGCCGGGTTGGTGGCGAAGCGCGGATCGTCGGCCAGCTCCGGCCGGCCGGCGAAGGTGCAGAAGCGGCGGAACTGCTCGTCGTTGCCCACCGCCAGGATGATCCAGCCGTCCGCCGCCTCGAAGGTCTGATAGGGCACGATGGTGGGATGGCCGTTGCCCGTCCGCGGCACGGGCGTGCCGCTGGTCAGGAAGTACTGCCCCGCGTTGGACAGCCAGGCCACCTGCGTGTCCAGCAGCGCCATGTCCAGATGCTGGCCGCGGCCCGACAGGTCGCGGTGGCGCAGCGCCGCCAGGATGCCGATGGCGGCATAGGTCCCCGCCATCAGGTCGGCGATGGCGACGCCGGTCTTCATCGGCTGGCCGCCGGGCTCCCCGGTCAGGGACATGATGCCCCCCATGCCCTGAACCATGAAGTCGTAGCCGGCCCGCGCGGCATAGGGGCCGGTCTGCCCGAAGCCGGTGATCGAGCAGTAGACCAGCCGCGGATAGGCGATGTGCAGGTCGTCGTAGCCCAGGCCGTAGCGCGCCAGGGTGCCGGTCCGGTAGTTCTCCACCAGCACGTCGGCATGCCCGACGAGGCGGCGGGCGAGGGCCTGTCCCTCGGGCTTCGTGAAGTCCAGCGTCAGGGACCGCTTGTTGCGGTTGGCGGACAGGTAATAGCTGCTCTCCCCCGTCGGGGTGCCCTCCGCATCCTCCAGATAGGGCGGACCCCAGCGGCGGGTGTCGTCCCCCTGGCCCGGCTTCTCCACCTTCACCACGTCGGCGCCGAGGTCGCCCAGGATCTGGGTGCAGCTCGGCCCGGCCAGGACACGGCTCATGTCCAGGACGCGCACGCCCGCGAGCGGGCCGGTGACGGGCGGGGCGGGGGGATGCTTGCTGGGCATGGCGGCACGGACCCGGATGGGGGACGGGAGGTCGGACCCGGCAGTCTAGGAGTGCCGGGGCGTCGGGTCCCTCCGACAATATTCCTATGACCTGAAGCGCCGGAGCGACCGGCCCGGAGCGACGCTTGCCGGGCGGGCGGTTCCGGCGCATTCTCAGGGACCGCCCCTCCGGACGACGCCCCGATGCCGCCCGATCCCAAAGCCGACCTGCTGCGCCAGATGCGGGACCTCCGCCGCCGGATCGACCCCGCGGTGCTGGAAAAGGCCGCCGGTGCCGCCCGCACCCTGGAGACGGCCCGCACGGCGCCCCGGGCGCCCGGCCCGGCCGCGCAGGACCCCGCCGCCGCCGAGCCCTATGACAAGCAGGCGGCGCGGCAGGCGGTAATGCTGTTCCTCCAGGGCCGGGCCGACAACGGCCAGTTCGCCCGTCGGCTGATGGACGCGCTCCAGAAGCCGGAGGAGGCGGCGAAGGCCTACCGCAAGCCGGAGACGGCAGCGCCGAAGCCGACCGTCATCCGGCGGACGCGGGGCTGAGGCGCTGGGTCCCGGTCAGGTCAGCAGCGCCAGCCAGAGCGGCAGGGTCAGCGTCGCGGCCAGGGTCTGTGCCGTGATGATCCCGGCCATCAGCCGGTGGTCGCCGCCCATCTGGCGGGCCAGCACATAGGCCGACGCCGCCGTCGGGATGGCGTTGTAGAGCACGATGACGACCAGCGGCCGTCCCGTGACACCGGCCAGCCCCGCCAGCCCCAGGGTGATCGCCGGCAGCACCAGCAGCCGCCCGACGGAGGCCGCCAGGACCTTGCGGCCGGCCCGGCGCACGGCCGGCAGGTCCAGCCCGGCGCCCACGGCCATCAGCCCCAGCGGCAGCGCCGCCGCGGCCAGCACCTTCAGCAGCGGAGAGACGACGGGGATCTCCGGAACGCCGACGGCGTTCAGCGTGCCGCCGATCAGCACGGCCAGGATCAGCGGGTTGGTGGCCAGCAGCCGCAGCGTCGCCGGCCAGCCGCCGGTCGCCGCCCCGGTCCAGCGCGCCAGCGCCAGCACGCTCAGCACGTTCACCAGCGGCACCACCCAGAGCACGCCCAGCGCCATCAGGGCCGTGCCCTCCGTGCCGTAGAGGGCGGCGCCGACCGCCAGGGCGATGAAGCTGTTGACCCGCACCGTGCCCTGGAAGACGGAGGTGAAGGCGGGGCCGTCCTTCGCCAGCAGCGGGCGCGCCAGCACGGTCAGCAGGGCGATGGCGAGCACCCCGCCGGCGAGCGCGACGCCGGCCCCCAGGATGTCCACCCCGCCGAAGCTGGCGCGGGCCGTGCTGTCGATCAGCAGGGCGGGGAAGAACAGGTGGTAGGTGAGCTGCTCCGCCGGGCGCCAGAACCCGTCCTGCACCAGACCGCTCCGGCGCAGCCACGCCCCGATGACGATCAGCAGGAAAACCGGCGCCAGCGCCGCGACGACGGTGATCATTCGCCGCCGCCGTCGCCTCCGCCGTCGCTTCCGCCGTCTTCCCCGTCTGCGTTCCCGTCCTCGTCCCGGTCGTCGTCGCTGCCGGACGGAGCCGCATCGCCCTGGCGCAGCCGGTCCAGCGCGCCCTGGAGGATGTAGGCGGCGGCCATCTTGTCCACGACCTCGTCCCGGCGCTTCCGGGTCATGTCCCAGCCGATCATCATGCGCTCGACCGCGCTGGTGGACAGGCGCTCGTCCCAGAAGGCGATCTCCGGTTCGAAGCCGAAGAGCTGCGGCCGTTGCAGCAGCAGCCGGGAGAACTCCCGCACCGACTGGCAGCGCGGCCCCTCCGTCCCGTCCATGTTCACCGGCAGGCCGACGACCAGGGCGCGCACGTCGCGGTCGCGCATGGCGCGGGCCAGCTCCTGCGCGTCCTGGGTGAACTTGGTGCGGCGGATCGTGCCGACCGGGGAAGCGACGCTCAGCCCCGGGTCGGAAACGGCCAGCCCGATCGTCTTCTCGCCCAGGTCCAGCCCCATCAGGCGCCCGTTCCGGGGCAGGCTGGCCTTCAGTTCCATGAGGTTGCGGATTGCCATTGTCGGATGCTACCTTCCGCGCGGCGTTCGCCGGCTCCTTCGGGGGCGCGGCCCCTCTATCCATGCATGAGACTTAGCAGCATGTCGCTCGACAAGGCTACCGTGGCGAAGATCGCGCATCTCGCCCGCATCCGTGTCCCGGAGGAAGAGCAGGAGCATCTGGCCCAGGAGCTGAACGGTATCCTGGGCTGGGTCGAACAGCTCGGCGAGGTGGACACGGACGGGGTGCAACCGATCACCAGCAACGTGGCCCAGACGCTGCGCCGCCGCCAGGACGTGGTGACCGACGGGGGCTACCCGGAAAAGGTGGTCGCCAACGCGCCCGAGGGTGCCGAGCATTTCTTCGCCGTTCCGAAGGTTGTCGAGTGATGATGTCGCTGAACCATCTGACCATGGCCGAGGCCCTGGCGGGCCTGCGCGCCGGGGAGTTCACCGCCACCGAACTGACCGAGGCGCATCTGCGCGCGGTCGAGGCGACCCGCGGTCTGAACATCTTCATAACCGAGACGGCGGACATCGCCCTGCGCCAGGCCAAGGCCGCGGACGAGCGCTATGCCGCCGGCACCGCGCTGCCGATGGACGGCCTGCCCATCGCGGTGAAGGACCTGTTCTGCACCGAGGGCGTGCTGACCACCGCGGCCAGCCACATCCTGGACGGCTTCAAGCCGCCCTATGAATCCTCCGTCACGGCCAATCTCTGGCGCGACGGCGCGGTCATGCTGGGCAAGGTGAACCTGGACGAGTTCGCCATGGGCTCGGCCAACATCACCAGCTACTACGGCCCGGTCATCAGCCCCTGGTCGAAGGGTCGCCGCGTCCAGCGCGACGCCGCCCCGGCCGGGTCCGGCGTGCTGGCCGAGGTGGCGGAGGCGTTCCGCCAGCCGCAGCCCGTGACCGAGTGGGAATGGGAGCGCAAGCTCGTCCCCGGCGGCTCCTCGGGCGGGTCGGCCGCGGCGGTCGCGGCGCGCGTCGCCATGGCCGCCACCGGCACGGACACCGGCGGGTCCATCCGCCAGCCGGCCAGCTTCGTCGGCATCGTCGGCCTGAAGCCGACCTATGGCCGCTGCTCCCGCTGGGGCATCGTCGCCTTCGCCTCCTCGCTCGATCAGGCCGGGCCGATGACCCGCACCGTGCGGGATGCGGCGATCATGCTCCGCTCCATGGCCGGCTTCGACCCGAAGGACAGCACCTCGGCCGACGTGCCGGTGCCGGACTATGAGAAGGCGATCACCGGCGACATCCGCGGCCTGCGCGTCGGCATCCCGCGCGAGTACCGGGTGGACGGCATGCCGGCCGAGATCGACCGGCTCTGGCAGCAGGGGGTGGAGTGGCTGAAGGCCGCCGGCGCCGTGCCGGTGGAGATCAGCCTGCCGCACACGAAGTACGCCCTGCCGGCCTACTACATCGTCGCCCCCGCGGAAGCCTCCTCCAACCTCGCCCGCTACGACGGCGTGCGCTTCGGCCTGCGCGTCGAGGGCAAGGACCTGAAGGAGATGTACGAGAACACCCGCGGCGAGGGCTTCGGCCGCGAGGTGCGCCGCCGCATCCTGATCGGCACCTACGTGCTCTCGGCCGGCTACTACGACGCCTATTACCTGAAGGCCCAGAAGGTGCGCGCCCGCATCGCCGAGGACTTCACCAAGGCGTGGGAGCAGTGCGACGTCATCCTGACGCCGACGGCGCCCAATACCGCCTTCGGCATCGGCGAGAAGATGGACGACCCCATCGCCATGTACCTGAACGACGTGTTCACGGTGCCGGCGAACCTCGCGGGTCTGCCGGGTATGTCGGTTCCGGCCGGGCTGGCCGGCAACGGCCTGCCGCTGGGGCTGCAACTCGTCGGCCGGCCGTTCGACGAGGCGACGCTCATCCGCGCCGCCGCCGTGCTGGAACAGGCGGCCGGCCCGCAGCCGCTGCCGCCGGTCCACGCGTGAGCCGCAGAACCGGCGGGCATCGGCGGGGGGGCTGAGCCGGCTGGTCATCGGGGGCAGCCGGGCCGCCTTCCGGTTTGGGGGCTGCCTGGCGTGTAGTGAGGAAAGCGATGCCCGATGGTTGTGGGGCCCGCTTTCCTCAATCCTCTGGTTTTGTTGTTGGGCCTCTGGTTTTGGTGTTGGGAATGGCGTAATTTAGTGTTCAGGGAATGCTTGTGGCTTGCCGGGGGGCATTCATGGGCATTAAGGGGAACGCTTGCGCCACGAGTGAGCTTCAAGGCTGTCTTTATCTGATCGGCAGCGTGCTTGTTCTGAAGTATTTCGTGTTTTTTCTGGATTCGACGCCTCGTTTCTTCATGGGCGATTCGGCCAGCTATATTCACACGGCCATGACGGGTTGGATTCCGTCAGACCGGTCGTTCCTGTACGGGTACCTGATCCGCATCTTCTCGGGCCCCCAGGATGGACTGACCACCTTTCTGGCAGTCCAGGTCCTTGTTTCGGCAGGTGCGGCGATCCTTGCCGGTCTGGCTGCCCGGATCGCTGCCGGGGCCAGCATGGGGACCGCTACGGTGGTCGCCCTGGTCGTCAGTCTGGAACCTTTGCAGCTCGCCTACGAACGCTATGTCATGGCGGAAACATTCGCCGGACTCATGCTCGCTATCCTGGTTGTTTCCGCCCTCTGGTATCTGCGGAAGCCGGCTCTTCTCCCGCTTCTGTCTTTTGTCGGTGCGGGAATCGGACTGGTTTCGCTACGCCTCAATACGGTTCCCCTGGTCTGGTCATTGGCGTTCATTCTGCCGGTTCTTTCTGTTGCCAGATTTCCTGGAACGTCTTTTGGACCTTTCCGGAATCCGAACTCTGCCCGGTTCGCCAGGGTTGCCCTGCATGTCGTGTTGCTGCTGGCGCTGACCGCGGTGACCCATGGGGTCTATCGACATGTTTATGGAGCCCTGCGGGATGGTCCCCCGGGCTATCAACATGCGGATGGACTGTTTGCTGTTGCCGGGTGGGCGCCCCTGATACGGGCCGATGCGTTCCCGGATGCGTTTCTGGCCGAGCAGATTCTATCGGCGGTGGCGATCGACCTTTCCGATCCGGGCAACCGCGAGGCACAGCGCTGGTCTCCGACCGGAATTTCGTATTGCTTCGAGCAGGTTATCGGAAATCCCTACGATGCCAACCGACTGGCCAGGGAGGTGGCGTTCCGGGCAGCGTTGAATGATCCGGTCGCAGTGTTCCGGCTGGGGTTTCATACAGTATCCCGATACCTGGACCCGGGGCAGATACGCGCATCATTGCGATGGGATCAGGGTGAGAACCCGATCACAGAGAATTTAGCGTCTGATCTTCGTTCGGTTTTTGCTGTTGATGTTGCCCGTTCTGTCGAGCCGAGTCCTGTCCGGTCATGGCATGGTTTTCCGGTCAACTGGTATATTTTGCTGCCTTTGATGCCGTGCGTTGCGTTTCTGTGCATTCCCTTCGTGCCGACCTGTTCGCGTCCGGAGGTCGGATTTCTTGTGATCGTTGGATTCGGGCTCGTGGCCTGCGGTCCCTTTCTCGGCACAATGACAGTGGTGCGCTATCTCCACCCGCTGGCATGGCTGAACATGGTTCTGTTTGCAGTCATAGGGCACTCTCTTCTGAAGGCGAGGCTATCCGCTCAGAAGGCGTCTCCGGTGGCATTCGGGCTGTGACCTCTGCGGTATGACGGTCGACGAAGGTCGGGCCGCCTTGATGTCGTGCTGCCTGACAGGGCAGCCGTTCGCCGGAAGGAAGGGACCATGCCGGTCATCGGGTGGCTTACCCCCTCTGGTGGCGGGGTGCTCCCCTTCCGGTCGCGGGCGGGCGCGTGCCGGTCCGCGGTGTCGTCTGTTTCCTCACCGGGTCCGCGGGCATCGCCCGCCGGACGGAGGTGACGGCGCGACGCCGCAGCTCTCCGCCGGAACGGCGCCGAAGAGGGAGCCAGATGCCGATCCAGTCCCGCCGGGCCGCCTTGCCGGCCCTCCGCCCGACCCTCGGTCGGCCCCTGTCCGCCGCCCTGCTGGCGGCCGCTGTCGCCGCTTCCATGGTCGTGCTGCCGCTGCGGCCCGCCGTCGGCCAGTACGACGTACCCTACGTGCCGACGCCGCAGCCGGTGGTGGATGCCATGCTGGAGATGGCGCAGGTCGGCTCCGGCGACTATCTGATCGACCTCGGCTCCGGCGACGGCCGGATCGTCGTCACCGCGGCGCAGAAGTTCGGCACGCCCGGGATGGGCGTGGATCTGAACCCCGAGCGTATCGCCGAGGGCAATGCCAATGCCGAACGGGCCGGCGTCACCGACAAGGTGAAGTTCGTCCGCCAGGACCTGTTCAAGACCGACATCTCCGACGCGACGGTACTGACCATGTACCTGCTGCCGCAGGTCAATCTGCGCCTGCGGCCGGTCGTGCTCGATACCCTCGCGCCCGGCACCCGGATCGTCTCCCATGCCTTCGACATGGGCGACTGGACGCCCGACGAGACGCGGACGGTGGAGGGCAAGCGCCTCTTCCGCTGGGTGGTGCCGGCCAAGGTCAGCGGCACCTGGGACCTGCGCTCCGAGGGCGGCGGCGCGCGCCTGACGCTGGACCAGACCTATCAGCAGTTCGACGGGGCCGTGCGGGCCGACTCCGGCATGGCCCGGCTCACCGGCGGTCGCCTGGAGGGCAAGGACATCCGCTTCACCCTGGCGATGGAGGACGGGCAGGCCCGCACCTACACCGGCACGGTCGAGGGCGACCGGATGAGCGGCACGGTGGAGGGCGGCGGCACCTGGACCGCCGAGCGCACGGGCGGCTGAGGCGTGGCGACAGGGAAGGGGCCGGCGCCCGCGCGCCGGCTCTCGGTGACCGACGGCGTGGCTCTGCTCGTCGGCACTGTCGTCGGCGTCGGCACTGTCGTCGGCGTCGGCATCTTCAAAGCCCCGGCCATGGTGGCGGCCAGTTCGGGCAGCACCACCGATTTCCTGCTGCTCTGGGGGGCAGGGGCGCTGGTCTCCTTCATCGGTACCCTCTGCTACGCGGAACTGGCGACGACACAGACCGATGCCGGCGGCGAGTACAGCATCCTGACCCGCGCCTGGGGCGGTACGGTCGGTTTCCTGTTCGCCTGGGGCCGGCTGGCGGTGATCCAGACCGGCGCCATCGCGGCGGTCGCCTTCGTCTTCGGGGACTACGCCCAGGAACTGGCGCCACTGGGGCCGTTCGGCGCCTCGATCTATGCCGCCACGGCCGTCACCCTGCTGACAGCCGTCAATCTGCGCGGCGCCCCGACCGGGGCGCGGACGCAGACCGTGCTGACCGGCACGCTGGTGCTGGGAACGGCGGTGCTCGCGGCCTCGGCCCTGCTGTACGGCGGGACGCCGCCGGAACCCGGCGTGTCCTCCGCGGGCACGACGGTGGCCGGCATGGCGATGATCTTCGTGCTGCTGACCTATGGCGGCTGGAACGAGGCCGCCTATCTGGCGGGCGAACTGCGCGACGTGCGCCGGGGCATGGTGCGCGTGCTGGTCATCGGCATCGGGGCCGTGGCGGCGCTCTATCTGACGATCAACCTCGCCTATGTCTCCGTGCTCGGGCTCGACCGGCTGGCAGGGGCCTCGACCGTCGCCATCGACCTCGCCGGGGAGACACTGGGCGGACGGGCGGGGCAGGTGGTCGGCCTGCTGGTCGCGCTGGCGACGCTCAGCACCGTGAACGCCACCATCTTCACCGGCGCGCGCGCCTCCTATGCCCTGGGGCGGGACTATCCGCGGTTCGGCTTCCTGGGGCGCTGGGACGGGCAGCGTGACACGCCCGGCGGGGCGCTGCTGGTGCAGGGGGTGGTGGCACTGCTGCTGATCGTCCTGGGCACCCCGGCGCGCGACAGCTTCGCCGCCATGGTGGAATTCACCGCACCGGTGTTCTGGCTGTTCCTGCTGATGACGGGGCTGGCCCTGTTCCGCTTCCGGGCGATGCGGTTGCCGGCGGCGTTCCGGGTACCGTTCTACCCGCTGACGCCGATCGCCTTCTGTCTGGCCTGCCTGTTCATGCTGCACGCCAGCCTGGCCTACACCGGCATCGGAGCGCTGTTCGGTATCCTGGCACTGGCGGCAGGCCTGCCGGCGCTGGTCTGGGCACGGCGGCCGGTGGAAGGCGCACGGGCGGTACGGCCGCCGGCCTGACCGCCGGCCGCATCCGATCCTGTCGGACGCCCCCGCCTCAGCGGCGGCGGGAAGATGCTCCGCGGCTGGCCTTCTCGATGTCCGAGGGGTCCCAGACGGCATTGCGCCGACGGCGGCGGCCGCCCTTGTCGGCATCCTCCGTCACCACCGGGGCCGGCTTGCGTCCGCGCGGGCGCGGCGATAGCGACAGAGCGGGGGCGTCGTCCCCGTCCTCATCCCCCTCGTCCTCTCCCACGTCCCCGTCCTCTCCCTCATCCCCGTCGTCGGAGGCGAGGGGGGCGGGCAGGGCATCGTCGGTCGGCCGCTCCGCGTCCGCGGCGTCCTCGTCCACATAGGGAGCGATCGCCCGCAGGAGCGATGCCACCGCATCGGAGACTTCCGGGGGCGAGTTCTTCCAGGCCCGGAGAAGGTCCAGTTCCCGGCGAGACAGGATAGGGGACTGCTGTTCCGCGAACCCGGTCGTCGTCTGCGGCGGCTTCTTCAGGTCCGGCAGATCCAGGCCGTCGAAGAAGAAGGTCAGCGGAACATCAAGAATTTCGGCAAGTCTGTACAGCTTGCCAACGGAAACTCTGTTCGAGCCTCGCTCGTACTTCTGGACCTGCTGGAAGGTGATCCCTAGAGTTCGGGCCAGATCGGACTGGCTCATTCCCAGCAGGCCACGACGCAGCCGGATACGGCTGGCGACATGGCTTTCGATCACGTTTTCCAGGGCGGCGACGGCGGCATTCTTGGTTCTTCTGGGCATAGACCTTCTCCAAAGCCCATCACTGGCGCGGTGTGCCACGCGCGGCACGGCGCCGCCGCGGACCATTCTTTATTAGAGTATGCATTGCGGTTCCCGGAGACAACCGTTGAAGCAAGGGCTTGCGTCAACGAAATGCAAGGCTTCCAGACCGAATTCGCATACTGAGGTGTGTGCAGTGTAATACGGGATTGGACAGGATGCCAGACAATTGCCAAGAGTAACCTTCTGGAACGACATTCACCATCAGATACCCTTGGTCAGGGGAAGACGTCGGCATGAACGTTCGTTGCGGGAAATTCGAACTGCTGTTGCGCGGCAAGGGTAGGATCAATCGTGTCGGAACGAACCATGATGCGCGTCGGTGAAGGGGACGTCGGCGGAGCGCCGCTCGCCCGGGCGGAGAGCCGTGCCCTCATGCTGCTGGCTCTGGGCACGGCGGCCATCGCTCTTTCCCCCATCTTCTTCAGACTGAGCGAAATCGGTCCCATCGCAAGTGCCTTCTGGCGTGTGACGCTGGCGCTTCCTCTTCTGGGGTTGTGGCGCGTGGCCGAGATCAAGCGGAACGGCGGGGCTGGAAGCCCCCGGAGCCTGCGCGACTGGGCGGGTCTGTTCGCGGCAGGCTTGTTCTTTGCCGGCGATCTCGCCTTCTGGCACTGGTCGCTGACGCACACGACGGTGGCGAACGCCACGTTGTTCGCCAATTCGGCGCCGGTCTTCGTGACGCTCGTCGGCTGGCTGTTCTTCCGTCGCCGGTTCAGCCCGCGTTTCCTGCTCGGCCTTGCGGGTGCGCTGGCCGGTGCCGGCCTGCTGATCGGGGCGAGTGTGCAGATCGGTCCCGACCATGTCGTCGGCGACGGGCTGGGCATGGTGACGGCCATGTTCCTGGCCGGCTACCTGATCACGGTCGAGAGGCTGCGCATGCGCTTCTCCACTGCCACCATCATGGTCTGGAGTGCCGTCGCCGGCGCCATGTCGCTGCTGCTGCTGGCGCTCGCCACGGAGCCGGTGCTGGTGCCCCATACGGCGACCGGCTGGCTGGTGCTGCTCGGCCTTGCCGTGATCAGCCATGCCGGGGGGCAGAGCCTGATCGCCTATTCCATGGCGCACCTGCCGGTGGCCTTCACCTCCGTATCGCTGCTGCTGCAACCCCTCCTGGCGGCGATCTTCGCGGCGGTGCTGCTGGGCGAGGCGATCGGCGGTCTCCAGGTGGCGGGCGGTATCGTCATCCTGGCCGGGATCGTGCTGGCGCGACAGGGCAGCCGCTGACGCGCGCTTCCGTTCTGCGCTATGGTGACCCGTCAGGCTGCCCGACCCGGGCGGCCTGTGCGGCGCAGACCGACCAGTGGAAGCGATCCTCCGGAAGCGAGCCCGTGAAACTGATCTGCTATCCGACCTCGGGTTTCGTCCCGGACATCCGCCCCGCCCCGTTGGCGCGGGACTGGATGGATGCGACGGCCGACCGCTTCGCCTACCGCTGCCTGCCGCTCAACATCGCCAATACCCATGGCTGGGAGGTGCTCTCCCCGGCGGCCTTCAGCGCGACCTGGTCGGGCGGCGACGGCAAGGAGGCGATCCGGATCGAGTCCGACGCACCGGCCCATGCCCTGCCGCTGAGCCATTTCGGGGTCGGGGTTCTGACCTTCCACATCCATTGCCTGCTGCGCACGGAGCCGGGGGTCAATCTCTGGGTGGGCGGGCCGGTAAACCGGCCGAAGGACGCGATCCAGGCCCTGTCGGGCGTGATCGAGACGGACTGGTCACCCTACAGCTTCACCATGAACTGGAAGTTCACCCGGCCGGACTGGACGGTACGGTTCGAGAAGGGGGAGCCGATCTGCTTCTTCTTCCCCCTGAACCGCGATCTCGTGGAGGCGACGGAGCCAGAGGTGCGTCCGCTGGAGAGCGATCCAGAGGTCGCCGCGCAGCACCGCGCCTGGGTCGAAGGACGCACCAGCTTCCTCCAGGAACTGCCGGTGGAAGGATCGCGTGCCCAGGCAGAGGCCTGGCAGAAGGCCTATTTCCGGGGGCGCCGGCCCGACGGGGCGCCCGGCGTCGCGGATCATCGGACGAAGCTGGTGCTGCGGCCGTTCCCGGGGGCGCCGGCGAACCGCCCGTAGGCATCCGGGGCGGCTCCGACCGCCGCGCACGCCAAGGGATTCCGCGGTCTTCGCGGCACCGGCCCCGGGAACCCGCCGCTGGCGGGTCCGTTAGTCGGTCAGTCATTCCGCAGGGAGAGGGCGATGGACGATCTGGAGAAGCGTATCAGCCGGCGGGCCTACGAGATATGGGAGCGCGAGGGCCGGCCCCACGGCCGGCAGGAGGAGCACTGGTCGCGTGCCCGGGAGGAGGTTCTTGCCGAGGCGGACTCCACCACGCCCGGAACCCCCCTGGAGCCTGTGCCGGAACCGGGTGAGGGCCGCGAAGCCGCCCCGACGGATGCGGCCCCGTCTCCGGCAGGAACCCCCCGCCGCCGCAGCAGGGGAAGCCGGACGGCCGATCCGGTGTCGATGCCCCCGGACACTGCCCCGGAGCCGGGTGCGGCGGAGGGGGGAGCCGCTCCGGCCTTCCGGCGCGCGGGCCGGCCCCGCGGCGGGAGCGGCGAGGCCGCCGGTGCCATGCGGCCGGCCGAGGGGAACGACAGGCCGGTGTCGGGCGACAGCCCCCCGTCCCCGGGCAGCGAAATGGCGGGTACCGCCACCGGTACCCGCCGCACGTCGCGCAGCCGCAAGTCCGAGGCCTGAAGGTCGGCCGGGCGTCCTCTCAGGCAGCGTTCTCGATGGGGCGGTGCGCTACCGGCGTGATCGCCCCGAGCGACCCGTAGAGCTTACGCTCGGTCCGCAGCGTCTCCAGCAGTTCCCGCAGACTCTCCTCGACGAAGCCGGGGGTGTGCCGGCCCAGTTCCTCCCGCGTCAGGTCGATGAACGCATCCAGAAGGCGGGCATGGACACGGCAGGAGTGGCGAACCTCGGACTCGATCGCAATACCGCGCATGGAAGACGTTCCTTGGATGAAGGGTTGCCGGAGGAAAGTGTCGGTGCGGTTGAACGGGGTGGGAGATAATCCCGCCTCCAGGACACGCTCCATCTACGCGCGCCGCCAGTTAAGGAGTGGTAAAGGGGGCGGTGCGGCCGTTCTGTGCATCTGAATTAAGTCATTCTGAGTCATTCGATCGGCTGAGGCTCAATGTAGAAAGCTTCAATATTGACCGCAACGGTCATGGAAATTTCGAAAGGGCTAGTCCGACCGGACTAATCCGCCAGGATTACAGGCGGCCGTGCGGTGTGATCCCCCCCGTCATCCGGCCCCGGCGCTGCCCCGTTTCAGGTCGTCCGTCAGGGAAAGGGCCGGCGCGCCCAGCCGGGTCCGGTAGACATGCAGGTTCTCCATGACCCGTTGCACATAGTTGCGGGTCTCATAGATCGGGATCGTCTCGATCCAGTCCACCACGTCCACGCTTCCGCTGCGCGGGTCGCCCATATCCCGCAGCCAGCCGGCCACACGGCCCTGGCCCGCATTGTAGGCGGCAATGGCCAGCACGTAGGAGCCGCCGAAGCGCTCCAGCAGCCCCAGCATGTAGGTGCTGCCCAGGCGGACATTGTAGTCCGGGTCCGCGGTCAGCTTCTCGTGCGTGTGCTTCACGCCGAGCTGCTTCGCCAGATGCTGCGCCGTGGCCGGCATCATCTGCATCAGGCCGCGGGCCCCGGCCGGGCTGACGGCGTCGGAGTTGAAGGTACTCTCCTGGCGCACGATGGCATGGACCAGGGCCGGTTCGGGCCGGGATGTCAGCTTCTGATCCAGCAGCGGATATCCCCCGTCCACCACGGCCCAGCCGTCCTGGAGTCCCTGGCGTGCGGCGGTGACGGCCAGATCGGGGCGCCCCAGCTCATCCGCCAGCCGGGCAGTCAGGCGGTAGTCGGCGTCGCTCTTGGCCACGATGGCCATCCGGCGCAGGAACAGCTCGGTCAGGGAGCCATCGGTTCCCTGGATGCGGGCCATCATGCGGGCGACGCGCACCAGTTCCCGCTTCTCGAACGCGCTGCGCTGTTCCGCGGTGATCTCCGGCGCCCTGGGTATGGCACCGGCAGGCGGCAGGCCCAGCTCGTCCGCGGCCAGCAGACCGTAGAAGGTGGTGCCGTGCGCCGCGGCGATCTGGAACCATGTCTTCGCCCGGTCCTTGTCGCCCAGGGCCTGCGCCGCACGCCCGGCCCAGTAGGCGCCGCGCGACTTGCTGATCGGCGTGCCGACGCCCCGGTACAGCGTCTCGAAATGCCTGAGCGCCACGTCCGGCTTCTTCAGGAAGCGCAGGGCCAGCCAGCCGGCCAGGAACTCGGCCTGGGCGAAGGGCAGCCCCTCCGTCGTGCCGTGCGCCACGGCAAGCTGGTAGGCGCGCTGGTACTGACCCTTCTCGATCAGGCGGCGGGCCATGATGTGGCGCTCGGTCCACCATGCCTCCGGCCGGCCCAGCTCTTTCGGCGGCTTCGCCAGGACCTCCAGCGCTCCCGCATCCATGTCCTTGCGCCGGCGCCAGCGCAGCCGTTCGTAGGCAAGGCCGGGATCGTCCACCAGATTGCTGGGAATCCGCCGGATCGCGCCGTCGACGCCGGCCGACATGCCGGCGAGGGCGAGGCGGGCCAGCGCCAGGTTCTGCCGCCCCTTATCCACCAGCGGCATCACCCGCTGGGCGCCGGCTTCGTCCTCGTCCCAGAGCAGCCGGTCCAGCCGGGCCCAGTGGTCCTGGGGCCGCAGGATGCTGGTGAAGCGCTTGCGGTAGTCGCGCTCATCCACCGCGCCGAAGGTGCCCTGCACGTACCGCTCGCGCACCAGCCGGGTGGCGGTGGCGCTGTCGCCTGCGGCCAGCAGCGCATCGACATGGCGCAGGAAGCCGGCTGTCGTCAGCGGCGGGTTCTTCCGGAACCACGCCAGCACCTCCTTATCGGAGAGCCCCTGCATCCGGCCTTCGGCGTTGCGCTTCAGCGCGGCCTGGTTCGGCCAGTCCGGGTTCTTCTCCAGGAAGTCGGCAAGGGTGCGGAAATCGGCGTCCGTCGTCGGCTGGGTCAGGTCCAGCCAGCGGATGACCTTGGCGGGAAGGTCTTCCCGCGCCCGGTTGGCGATCTGCCGCGCCTCCGCAAAGCGGCCCTGCTCGGCGGCCTTGAAGGCCTGCCGGTAGGTCTGCACGTCGGCCGAGGTCAGCTCGGCCCGGGCGGGCGAGAGAGGGGGGCAGGCAAGGCCGGCCGCGAGTGCCAGAACCGCCAGGGCGGCCCGCAGGCCGTGCTTGTTTCGCCCCATGGGGGCTTGTAAGGTGCCGCGCTTCAATTCCGAGGGCCCAGGGAGATCAGGATGTTCAGGGGGTCGATCGTCGCTCTGATCACGCCGTTCAGGAACGGCGGTATCGACGAGCGCGCCTTCCAGGATTTCGTCGAATGGCAGATCGCGGAAGGCACCCACGGACTGGTTCCCGTGGGCACCACCGGCGAGTCCACGACGCTGTCGCACGAAGAGCATCACCGGGTCATCAAACTCTGTGTCGAGGTTTCGCGCGGGCGCGTTCCGGTCATCGCCGGCACCGGCTCCAACTCCACGGAAGAGGCGATCAGCCTGACGCGCTTCGCCAAGCAGGCCGGGGCGACGGCGGCGCTGGTCGTGACGCCCTACTACAACAAGCCCACGCAGGAAGGTCTGTACGCGCATTACAAGGCCATCCACGATGCCGTCGATCTGCCCATCGTCATCTACAACATTCCCGGCCGCAGCGTCGTGGACATGAGTGTGGCGACCATGGCGCGGCTGGCGAAGCTGCCGAACATCGTCGGCGTCAAGGACGCGACCGGCGATCTGGTGCGGCCGCTGCGGACACGCATCGAGATCGGCCCCGATTTCTGCCAGCTTTCCGGCGAGGATGCCACCGCCACCGCCTTCCTGGCGCAGGGCGGCGTCGGCTGCATCTCCGTCACGGCGAACGTCGCACCCGGCCTCTGCGCCCGGATGCAGGACGCCTGGATGCGGGGTGATCTTGCTGAAATGGCGCGGGTCCGAGACCTGCTGATGCCGCTGCATCATGCCCTCTTCGTCGAAACCAGCCCTGGTCCGGTGAAGTATGCGGCCAGCCTGCTCGGCAAGTGTGCCGAGGACATGCGGCTGCCCATGGTGCCCCCGACCCAGGCCACCCGCGATACCGTGCGGGCAGCCCTGGTGAAGACCGGATTGTTGACCTGATACCTTAAGAAAAGGCTCCAAGTCCATGGCTCGTGCAGATTCCGCGCCCGGCAGGATCGCCGCGCAGAACCGACGGGCACGGTTCGACTACTTCATCGAGGACACGCTGGAGGCAGGAATCGTGCTGGCCGGGACCGAGGTGAAGAGCCTCCGTGGCGGCCGCGGCAGCATCAACGAATCCTATGCCGGCGAGCAGAACGGCGAACTGTTCCTGTTCAACGCCTACATCCCCGAGTATCAGCTCGCGGGCCGTTTCTTCCAGCACGAGGTGCGGCGGCCGCGCAAGCTGCTGGTGCGCAGCCGCCAGCTCGCGCGCCTGCTCACCTCCATCCAGCGCGAAGGCATGACGCTGGTGCCCCTGTCGATCTACTTCAACGACCGTGGGCTGGCGAAGGTCGAACTCGGCATCGCTAAGGGCAAGAAGAAGGGCGACAAGCGCGAGACCGAGAAGGAACGCGACTGGCAGCGGGACAAGGCCCGCCTGATGCGGGCGAAGGGTTGACATCTGCGCAGGGCGGCTCCGCGACGGTGCGGAGCTTCCCTGGTCCCCGGCCTTTGTCTATCCTCGGAGGAGGTATTCCGCGGGGATGGAGCATGCGGAAGGCGATTCGGAAGACCACGGGCATGTGGACTGCCGGCCTGAAGGCAGCGGCGGTCGCCGTGGCGGTCGTGGCCTCGGCGTCGGCCGCCGAGGCGCGGCTGACGGTGTGCAACCGGGTATCGGAGCCGGTCAAGGTGGCGCTGGGCGTGGAGGAGGGGGACGGCTGGCGCTCCCGCGGCTGGTGGCACATCGCCCCCGGCGAATGCCGCGCCCTCCTCGATACCGATCTCAAGCTGCTGGAATACTATCTCCGCGCCGAGCCGGAGGAGCCGGGCACCGGCTGGGGCGGCGATTTCCCGTTCTGCATTGACGACAAGGATTTCGAGATCGGCGGCGACACCGACTGCGAGGCACGGGGCCACCGCACCGCCGGCTTCTTCCTGCTGTCCACCGACGGCGCCAGCTCCATGACCCACAACCTGACGGACTGATCCCGGTCGGCTCCGTCAGGCCGCGTCGAGCAGGTCGCGTACCGCCTTGAAGACGGTGTGGAACATCTCCGGCGTCAGGCGCCCCGTATTGGTGTTGTAGCGGGAGCAGTGGTAGCTGTCGAACAGCGCCACCCCCGTCGCCCCCCCCAGCGCTACGTCGTGCCGGGCGCCATGGGCGAAAGGAAACCGCGCCGGTCGGCCGCCCAGCGCGGTCACGGCGCTGGCATGGGCGACGGTCCCCAGGGCGACCACGGCACGCAGATCCGGCAGGTGCGCCAGCTCGTCGATCAGGAAACGGCGGCAGGTGGCGACCTCCGCCGGAGTCGGCTTGTTCTCCGGCGGCACGCAGCGCGCGCTGTTGACGATCCGGCAGTCTACCAGTTCCAGCCCGTCGTCCGGGCGGCGGTCGTAGCGGCCGCGGGCGAATCCGAACTGGGCCAGCGTCTCGTACAGCAGGTCGCCGGCATAGTCCCCGGTAAAGGGCCGGCCGGTCCGGTTCGCCCCGTGCAGGCCTGGCGCCAGCCCGACGATCAGCAGCCGTGCCGAGGCCGGCCCGAAGGACGGCACCGGCACGTTGGCATGGTCCGGGAAGCGGGCGCGGTTGTCCTGCCTGAACGCGGCAAGGCGCGGGCAGAGCGGACAGTCGGCGTCCGGTTGCAGCCGGACGCCGGTCGGTGTCAGAGCCATGCCGGTCAGTCCAGCGGCTCTTCGTCCTCGTCCAGGTCGCGCGGGTCGATGTCGCGGCCCCCCATGTCGCGCCCGCCGAAGTCCCTGCCACTCATGTCCCTGCCGCCCATGTCGCGGCTTCCGGGATCGCCGCCCTGCTGCGGACCGCCCTGGTTCTGGAAGCGGGGCGAATGGGTGCGCATGATGTTCGGGGACAGGTCCTGCAACTCCAGGAAATTGTCGGCCTGCCGGCGCAGCTCGTCCGCCACCATCGGCGGGGTGGAGCGGACGGTGCTGATCACGGTCACGCGCACACCCTTGCGCTGGACCGCCTCCACGAGCCGGCGGAAGTCGCCATCGCCGGAGAACAGCAGGATATGGTCCACATGCTCGGCCATCTCCATCACGTCGATGGCCAGCTCGATGTCCATGTTTCCCTTGATCTTGCGCCGGCCCGAAGCGTCCGTGTACTCCTTGGTCGGCTTCGTCACCATCGTGTAGCCGTTGTAGTCGAGCCAGTCGACCAGGGGACGGATCGGGGAATACTCCTGGTCTTCGACCAGGGCCGTGTAGTAGAAGGCGCGCACCAGCCGGCCGCGCCCGGCGAACAGCTCCAGTAACCTCTTGTAGTCAATGTCGAAGCCCAGAGACCGGGCCGCGGCGTAAAGGTTGGCGCCGTCGATGAACATCGCCAGCCGCTCTTCCTGATAGAATATCTTTCGATCCATGCTTCAAAGCCTCAATGACTGGGGGCCAATACGATGATTATGGCGCGGGATTCTCGCCATTGCAGGTCGGGGACGAGAAATTTCCGCCCCAGCAATATGACAGGTCCGGTCGGGGGGGCAAGGCCGCGCGTGGACCTGCGGGGGCGCCGGGCATGATCCTGATCGGCCTTGGATCGAACCTCGCCGTGCCCGGCATCGGGGGGCCGCTGGCCGTCTGCACGGCCGCGCTCGCCGCCCTGGAGCGCCGCGGACTGAGGGTCGTCGCGCGCTCCTGCTGGTACGAGACGGCCCCTGTGCCGGTGTCCGATCAGCCCTGGTTCGTCAACGGTGTGGCGCGGGTGGAGAGCCCGCTCGGTCCCGACGGTGTCCTGGCGCTCCTGCATGCGGTGGAGGCGGAGTTCGGCCGCGTGCGGCAGGTGGTGAACGAGGCGCGGGTGCTCGACCTCGATCTGCTCGACCATGACGGGTTGCGGCGCGACGTTGCGCCCGTGTTGCCACACCCACGCATGCATCTCCGCGCCTTCGTCCTGCTGCCGCTGGCGGAGCTGGCGCCCGGCTGGGTGCATCCGGTGTCCGGGCGCCGGGTCGAGGATCTGATCGCCGACCTGCCCCCCGGCCAGGACGCCCGCAGGATCGCGGATGCCAGGATCGCGGATGGCAGGATCGCGGATGTATGATGGCTGGCCCGCGCCGGCTGCCTTGCCTCCCGGGGACGTGGGCCGTATATAGGGAGGCTTACATGGTTTTGGGAGAGTTCCAGGCATGGCCCGCGTAACGGTCGAAGATTGCGTCGAGAAGGTTCCGAACCGGTTCGAACTCGTGATGATGGCGGCCCAGCGGGCGCGCGACATCGCGGCCGGCTCGCCCCTGTCCATCGACCGCGACAACGACAAGAACCCGGTTGTCGCCCTGCGGGAGATCGCCGACGAGACCGTGACCCTGGAGGGGCTGCGCAACTCCCTGATCAAGGGGCACCAGCGCGTTCCGGAGCAGGACGAGCCCGAGGAGGAGATCGTCGAGCTGATGGCCGGCGAGAATGCCTGGTCGGTTCCGGAGGCCGGCGGGGACGAGGGCGGCGACGCCTCCGAGCTGCTGGACGACGAGGGTGAGGGTGCCGCCGCCGGGGCCGAGCCGGACTTCTCCGACATGGATGTCCCGCTGGCGGACCTGGCCGACGAGGACAAGATCTGATCGGGCGGGCCGGATCGTGCCGAACGGGCGAAGGGATGGCGGGCTGAGCCCCGCCTCGGGACCGGCGGGCCGCATCAGGCGGCCCGTCCTCAGCGAACGGACCTGACGACCCGCCCCGATGAACCGGCCATCCGCCCAACCCATCATCCGCCAGTACGAGCTTGTCGAGCGCGTCAAGTCCTACGATCCCGATGCGGACGAGGACGCCCTCAACAAGGCTTATGTTTTCACGATCAAGGCGCATGGGTCCCAGACCCGCGCCAGCGGCGACCCCTATTTCACCCACCCGATCTGGGTCGCCTATCTCCTGACCGAGCTGAAGCTCGACACCGCCTCCATCATCACGGCGCTGCTGCACGACACGGTCGAGGATACGCTCACCTCGTTGCAGGAGATCCAGCGTGCCTTCGGGCCGGACGTGGCGCGGCTGGTTGACGGTGTCACCAAGCTGTCCCGCATCGAGCTGCAACACGCCGGCACGCCGCAGTCCGACCAGCAGAAGCAGGCGGAGAATTTCCGCAAGCTGGTGCTGGCGATGTCGGAGGACATCCGGGTTCTGCTGGTGAAGCTGGCGGATCGTCTGCACAACATGCAGACGCTCCACTACATCAAGAACCCGGACAAGCGCCGCCGCATCGCCCGCGAGACCATCGAGATCTACGCGCCGCTGGCCGAGCGCATCGGCATCCAGCGCTGGAAGGACGAGCTGGAGGAGCTGGCCTTCCAGGAGCTGAACCCTGAAGCCTTCGCGTCCATCCGGGGCCGGCTGGAACGGCTGGAGGAGGACGGCGCCGGCGGCGTCGACCGCATCATCAAGGAGCTGGAGGAGACGGTCCACGGTGCCGGGCTGGAAACCGCCACCGTCTCCGGTCGGCGCAAGGCTCCCTATTCGATCTGGCGCAAGATGCAGCGCAAGAACGTGGCGTTCGAGCAGCTTTCGGATGTCATGGCCTTCCGCATCGTCGTGGACACGGTCGAGCACTGCTATCAGGCGCTGGGCGTCATCCACGCCAAGTACCCGGTCGTTCCCGGCCGCTTCAAGGACTACATCTCCACCCCGAAGCCGAACGGCTACCGCTCCATCCACACCACCGTCATCGGGCCGGAGAAGCACCGGATCGAGGTGCAGATCCGCACCGACGAGATGCACGAGGTGGCGGATGTCGGCGTCGCGGCGCACTGGGCCTACAAGGAGGGCCGGCCGCGGACGACCGAGGGGCGGCAGTACCGCTGGCTGCGCGAGCTTCTGGATATCCTGGAGCATGCGGCGCGGCCGGAGGAGTTCCTGGAGCACACCAAGCTTGAGCTGTTCCAGGACCAGGTCTTCTGCTTCACGCCCAAGGGCGATCTGATCGCGCTGCCCCGCGGTGCCACGGCGGTGGATTTCGCCTATGCCGTCCATTCGGTGGTGGGCGACACCTGCGTCGGTGCCAAGGTCAACGGGCGCATGCTGCCCCTGCGGACGCCGCTCCAGAACGGCGACCAGGTGGAGATCCTGACCTCGAAGAACTCCACGCCCTCGACGGACTGGGAGAACTTCGTCGTCACCGGCAAGGCGCGGGCCCGTATCCGCCGCTTCATCCGGACCCAGCAGCGCGGCGAGCACATCAAGCTGGGCCGCGGCCTGCTGGAACGCATCTTCAAGCAGGAAGGCTACGAATATTCCGACAAGGCGCTGGACGGGGTCATTAAGATCTTCCAGCAGCCGACGTCGGAGGACCTGCTGGCCGCCATCGGCGCCGCCCAGACCGGGGCGCGCGACGTCTTCAACACCATCTTCCCCGGCCACCGCGTCCAGCCGCAGGTCGCGCCGGAGGACAAGATCGTCCCGCAGGCGAAGGCAAAGCCCAAGCGGAGCAGCAGCGCGCCGCTGCCGATCCGCGGCCTGATCCCGGGGATGGCGGTCCATTATGCCCGTTGCTGCCACCCGTTGCCGGGTGACCGTATCGTCGGCATCGTCACCACCGGCAAAGGGGTCACGATCCACACCATCGACTGCGAGACGCTGGAGAGCTTCCACGAGAGCCCGGAGCGCTGGATCGACGTCGCCTGGGACCCGGACGCGGAGGGGATGGAGGATGCGGTAGGCCGCATCTCCGTCGTTGTCGCCAACGAACCTGGGGCGCTGGGCACGCTCTCCACCGTCATCGGCAAGAACGGCGGCAACATCACGAACCTGAAGTTCACCAGCCGCTCGCCGGATTTCTTCGAGATGCTGATCGACATCGACGTGCATGACGTGAAGCATCTGACCAACATCATGGCTGCGCTGCGGGCTACGCCGGTCATCAATTCCGTCGAGCGCGCAAGAAGCCGCTGACTGGCGCGTTAGTCGGGGCGGGAGGAACCGCCAGGATGTTCAAGCGCCGACACAAGTTCACCCTGCGCCAGCGGGTGCGGGATTTTCTCTGGCCGCGGATGGGCTGGCGGCGTGCCCTGCTGTATCTGGGGCACCGCGTCGGCCGTCTGCCGGGCCCGCCGCACCGCATCGCCGCCGGCTTCGCCAGCGGTGCGGCTGTCTCCATGACGCCCTTCGTGGGTCTGCATTTCCTGCTGGGCTTCGGCCTCGCCTGGCTGCTCCGGGGCAGCATGCTGGCGGCGGCCATCGGCACGGCCGTGGGCAATCCCTGGACCTTCCCGGCCATCTGGTACGTCAGTTACCGCATCGGCTGCGACCTGCTGGGACGCTCGCCCGGACACGACACGGCCGAGCAGTTGACCATGGACTTCCTCATCGCCAATCCGGTCCAGGTGCTGCTGCCCATGTCGATCGGCGGTTTCCTCATGGGTGTCTTCGTCTGGGGGCTGGCCTATGCCGTTGCCAAGCCCCTGGTGGCGATGTACCAGCAGCGCCGGCTGTCCAGGCGGCGCGTGCCGCCGGCAGCCACCCCCGTCGCCGATGACGGGGCCGGCCGCAGCGAGTCGGAGGACAGGGCGTGAGCAGATATCTCAGGCTGGGCGTCAACATCGACCATGTCGCCACGATCCGGAACGCCCGCGGCGGTCCGCATCCGGACCCGCTCCGTGCCGCTGCGCTGGCCGCCGCCGCCGGGGCCGACGGGATCACCGCGCATCTGCGCGAGGACCGGCGGCACATCACCGACGACGACATCGAGCGTCTGATGCGCAGCATCGACCTGCCGCTGAACCTGGAGATGGCGGCGACGGAGGAGATGCTTGCGATCGCCCTGCGCCACCGTCCGCACGCCTGCTGCATCGTGCCCGAGCGCCGTCAGGAGCGCACGACGGAAGGCGGTCTGGACGTCGCCGGCAACCGTGGGCACCTGCGCCGCTTCGCCCAGGCACTGGGGGCGGCCGGCGTGCGCGTCTCCCTGTTCGTCGCGCCCGACCCGGCCCAGCTCGACGCCGCGCGGGACATCGGCGCGCCGGTCGTGGAACTGCACACCGGCGCCTATGGCGATGCGGAGGACGGCGCGGCCCGCGCGGCGGAGCTGGAGCGTCTGCGCGCCGCCGCCGCGCATGCCGAGACCATCGGCCTGGAGTGCCATGCCGGCCACGGCCTGACCTACGGCAATGTCGGCCCGGTCGCCGCCATCCCCACGGTGGTGGAGCTGAACATCGGCCACTATCTGGTGGGCGAGGCGGTGTTCGTCGGCTTCGAGGCCTCGATCCGCCGGATGCGGGAGCTGATGGATGCCGGCCGCGCGGCCGGAGCCGCGGCATGATCCTGGGCATCGGCAACGACCTTGTGGATGTCCGCCGCATCGAGCGGACCATCGAGCGGTTCGGCGACCGTTTCCTCGACCGCGTCTTCACCGAGGCCGAGCGGCGCCGGGCGGAGCGGCGCTCCGCTGCCGGGCCGCACAGCCCGCGTGCCGCCACCTATGCCAAGCGCTTCGCTGCCAAGGAGGCCTGCGCCAAGGCCCTGGGGACGGGTCTCAACAGGGGCGTCTACTGGCGCGACATGGGGGTGGTGAACCTGCCGGGCGGGCGTCCCACGCTGGCGCTGACCGGCGGGGCGCTGGAGCGCCTGCGGCAGATCACCCCGCCCGGCATGGTTGCGGAGATCCACCTGACCCTGACGGACGAGCTGCCGATCGCCCAGGCCATCGTCCTGATCTCCGCCGTGCCCGCTCCGCCGGCGGCGGCCGGCCCCGGAGGGCTCCCGGCCTTTCCTGCCGACGGGGCCGACCGCCCCTGACGCGGCCCCCGGCGGCGGAAAAGGCGATTGCCCGACCTTACGGCAGGTAGCATATAGGGAAGCCGAAACTGGACCTGCGCCGACCGGGGCGGGGCCGCAACCCGATCCCGCCTTGCGCCGGGTCATCCTGTTCCGAGGTCCCACTGTATGGGCGTTCAAAGCGTTTCCGAGCGTTCCGGCTTCCTGAAGCTGCTCGATGAGCTGCGCTGGATCGCCGGGGGTATCCTTCTCGCCCTGATGATCCGGACGTTCGCCTACGAACCGTTCAACATCCCCTCAGGCTCGATGATCCCCACGCTGCTGGTCGGCGACTACGTGTTCGTCTCCAAGTTCAGCTACGGCTACAGCCGCCACACGGTCGCCTTCGGCCAGCCGCTGTTCGACGGGCGCCTCCTGGGCGGCCTGCCGGAGCGGGGCGACGTGGCGGTGTTCAAGCTGCCGCGCGACGGCAAGACCGACTACATCAAGCGTATCATCGGCCTGCCCGGTGACCGCATCCAGGTGATCGGCGGCGTGCTGCACATCAACGGCGAGCCGGTGAAGCGCGAGCGGATCCAGGACCGCGTGGTGGGCGAGGTGATGGGAACGGCCATCGCCGTTCCCCAGTACATCGAGACCCTGCCGAACGGCCGCCAGCACCGCATCATCGAGCAGCTCGGTGATGCCGGCGGGCTGGACGACACTCCCGTCTATGTCGTGCCGCCGGGCAATGTCTTCGCCATGGGCGACAACCGGGACAACTCCACCGACAGCCGGGTGCTGAACCAGGTCGGTTACATTCCGGTCGAAAATCTGGTGGGACGGGCCGAGTTCATCTTCTTCTCCCTGGAAGAGGGCACCAGCTTCTGGGAGTTCTGGGAATGGCCCTGGGCCATCCGTTTCGACCGCCTGTTCGACGGGATTGAATGACCACGCACGATTGCGACAGCCCGCCGCTGTCCGAGCTTGAGACGGGTCTGGGATACCATTTCCGCCACCGTGACCTGCTGGTGCAGGCACTGACACATCCCAGCCTCGGCGGCGTCGAACGCAACGCCGGCCGCGGCTACGAACGGCTGGAGTTCCTGGGCGACCGTGTGCTCGGGCTGGTGATCGCGGAGTGGCTGCTGGAGCGTTTCCCGGCCGAGGCGGAGGGCGCGCTGGCGCGGCGCCACACGGCCCTGGTGCGGGCGGAGGCGCTGACCGTGGTGGCGGAAGGGATCGGGCTCGGCCCGTTCCTGCGTCTCGCCCCCAGTGAGCGGGACTCCGGCGGACAGGCCAAGCCGGCCATCCTGGCCGACGCCTGCGAAGCGGTGATCGGCGCGATCTTCCAGGATGGCGGGCTGGACCCGGCGCGGATGCTGATCCGCACGCGCTGGACACCCTTGATCGAGGCCGACCTGTCGCCGCCGCAGGACCCCAAGACGGCGTTGCAGGAATGGGCCCTGGGCCGCGGGCGACCGTTGCCCGCCTATGAGACATTGTCGCGCGAGGGGCCGGACCACGCCCCGGTCTTCCGGGTGCGGGTGCGGGTGGAGGGGGCCGAACCCGCCACCGCCACCGGCCCGTCCAAGCGCGCTGCGGAAAAGGCGGCGGCGGAAGCCCTGCTGCGCCAGATCAGGACCCCCAAAGGATGACGACGTTCAACGACACCCCCCGGCCCGAGGACGATCTCCCCGACGACGACTTCCCCGAGGAGGAGGAGGCGTTCGAGGAGGATGCGGACGATGACGACGGGGGGGAGGGCACGCCCGAGCCGGAGCATCCGCGCTGCGGTTTCATCGCCCTGGTCGGCGCGCCGAACGCCGGCAAGTCCACCCTGCTGAATGCGCTCGTGGGCGCCAAGGTCTCCATCGTCAGCCCCAAGGTGCAGACGACTCGCTCGCGCGTGCTCGGCATCGGCATCACCGGGGACAGCCAGCTCCTGTTCGTCGATACGCCCGGCATCTTCAAGCCGAAGCGCCGGCTGGACCGGGCCATGGTGGCGGCCGCCTGGCAGGGGGCGACGGATGCCGACCTGATCGTGATGCTGTACGACGCCTCCCACGACAGGCTGGACGAGGACACGCTCGGCATCATCGAGCGGCTGAAGGAGGCGGGGCGCACCGCCATCCTGGCGCTGAACAAGGTCGATCTGATCAAGCGCGAGAAGCTGCTGAAGCTGGCCGCCGAGCTGGACGCCCATGGCATCTTCACCCGCACCTTCATGATCTCGGCGCTCACGGGCGACGGGCTGGCCGACCTGTCGGCCTTCCTCGCCGCCGAGGTGCCGGAAGGGCCGTGGCTCTATCCCGCCGACCAGCTCTCCGACATGCCGGAGCGGCTGCTGGCGGCGGAGGTCACGCGGGAGAAACTGTTCCTGCAACTGCACCAGGAACTGCCCTACGCCGCGACGGTGGAGACCGAGTCCTGGGAGGAGTTCGACGACGGCAGCGTCAAGATTTCCCAGGTCATCTATGTCCAGCGCGACGGTCAGAAGGCCATCGTGCTGGGCAAGGGCGGCAGCCGCATCAAGCACATCAGCACCGCCGCCCGGCAGGAGCTGGAGACCATGATGGACCGGCGCGTCCACCTGTTCCTGTTCGTCAAGGTGCGGGAGAACTGGGTGGACGATCCCGAGCGCTACCGGGACTGGGGTCTGGACTACAACGCCTGATCCCGTCCGGTCCGGGCGGTCCCGTCAGGCCGCCTGGACCAGCAGGTGGCGCTCGGCCTCCTCCGGCGGCATCGGCCGGGCGAAGAAGTAGCCCTGGGCGTACTCGCAGTGCAGGCCGCGCAGGAACGCGGCCTCCGCATCCCGCTCCACGCCTTCCGCCACCACCTCCAGATCCAGTGCTGCGGCCAGCATGGTGATGATGCGCGCGATCTCGGCCCGGCGGTCGCCGTCCGTGGCGGCCCGCACGAAGCTGCGGTCGATCTTCAGCGTGTCCACTGGATAGGAGTGCAAGTAGCTGAGGTTCGAGAAGCCGGTGCCGAAATCGTCCAGGCAGAGGCGGACGCCCAGCTTCCGGATGTCATGCAGCATCTGCACGCAGCGGGCGGTATCGTCCAGCAGCAGGCTTTCGGTGATCTCAAGTTTCAGGGCGCGGGGTTCCACGCCCGTCTCCTCCAGCACCTGGGCGACGGCGGCGGCCATGTCGTCGTCCATGAGCTGGCGGCCGGAGACGTTGACGCTGACGAACAGGTCGCGTCCCGTGCGCTGGCGCCAGTCCTTGATCTGGAGCGCGGCCTCCTTGAGGGCCCAGCGACCCAGCCGCAGGATCAGCCCCGTCTCCTCCGCCAGCGCGATGAACTCGCCGGGCAGGATGGTGCCCCGCTCCGGGTGGGACCAGCGCACCAGCGCTTCGAAGCCGGCGATGCTGCCGTCCTGCATGCGGATGATCGGCTGATAGGCCAGGAAGAGCTGGTCGCTGTCCAGCGCCACCCGGAGGTCGGATTCCGTGCGCAGCCGGGACAGGGCGCGCTCGCGCAGGGCGTCGTCGAACACTTCGATCCGGCTGCGACCGGCGGCCTTGGCCCGGAACATGGCAAGGCTGGCGTCGCGCAGCATGTCCGTCGCCGCGGCATAGCCCGTGTTGGACATGGCGAGGCCGGCCGAGCAGGTCAGCACGATCTCCCGCCCGTCGGGCAGGGTGATGGGCCGGCAGACCGCCGCGGCCAGCCGCTCGGCCGCACTCATGGCGGCCTTGACGTCTGCTACCCCGTCCATCAGCACGCCGAACTCGTCCACCGAGGTGCGGGCGACGGTGTCGCCGCTGCGCCGGGCGTCGCCCAGCCGTCTGGCCACGATGCGCAGCACCTCGTCCCCCAGGGCGGTGCCGAGGCTGTCGTTGATGGCCTTGAACTGGTCCAGGTCGAACAGGATCAGGGCGAACTGCGCGTCCGTCGGATGCCGGCGGCGGTCGATCGCCTGACCGATGCGGTCAAGCAGCAGGTGCCGGTTGGACAGCCCCGTCAGTCCGTCGTGGAAGGCGTCGAAGAGGAGTTGCTCCTCGGCATGCTTGCGGGCCGTGATGTCCGACATCGACCCGGCCATGCGCAGGGCCGTGCCGTTGTCGTCCCGCATCGCGGCTCCGCGCACCAGCATCCAGCATTCGGCGCCGGACGCGTGCAGCATGCGGAATTCATGCTCAAGCTGCCGGCTGCCGCCGGACAGGTGCAGGTCCATGGCCGCACGCAGGCCGGGCAGGCAGTCGGGATGCACCCGGGCGTACCAGTCCTCGATGGTCCCGGTCATCTCCCGTTCGCCCAGGCCCAGCATCCTGGCCCAGCGGGCGGAGTAGTAGACCTCCCCCTCGGGAACCCGCCAGTCCCAGAGACCGTCGTTCGAGCCCGCGGCGGCCAGGGCGTAGCGCTCCTCGCTGAGTCGCAGCCCTTCCTCGGCGACCTTGCGGTCGGTGATGTCGATCTGCGAACCGACGATGCGCTGTGGCTCACCCTCCGCATCCAGGACGGCGATGCCACGGCAGAGCATCCAGCGCCAGCCGCCGTTGGCGTGGCGGATGCGGTATTCGATCTGGAACGGCCGCCCCCCGGCGCTGGCCTGCGCGTCCAGGGTCGCATGCAGCCAGATCAGGTCCTCGCAATGCACACGGTCCAGCCACTCGGACGGGCTGTTGCCCACCTCTTCCTCGGCAAGTCCGAGCAGCGCCTTCCAGCCGGCGGAGTAGTAGATCAGGTCGGTCCGCAGATCCCAGTCGTACAGGCCGTCGTTGCTGGCGGCCGCGGCCAGGGCGTAGCGTTCTTCGCTGAGCCGGATCTGCCCGGCGGTGCGGGCCGTCAAGGTCGTGTGGTATGCGATCATTCGAAACGCTCTCGGCATCCGCGGGAAGCGTCCCGCGGCTGTGCCATCCATGGATGCTAGCCCAACTTTGCCACAGCGTTCTAAATTTATCGTAATCACCGCCTCACAAGGGGCCCGCGCCCGACCTGACCTTTTGCCGCTGGTCCGGCGCGACAGCGGGGGCCGCCTCTGCTAGAACCGCGGCATGGAATGGACCGACGACGCCATCGTCCTGTCCGCCCGCCCGCACGGTGAGACCGCGGCGCTGGCGGTGCTGCTGACCCGTGGCCACGGGCGCCATGCCGGCCTGGTCCATGGCGGCCAGGGCAGCCGGATGCGGCCGGCGCTGGAGCCGGGCAGCCGTGTCGCCGCCCGTTGGGCCGCCCGGCTGGTCGAACAGCTCGGGACGCTCGCGCTGGAGCTTGAGCGGGCGACGGCGGCCGGCCTGCTGGAGGACCCGCTGCGTCTGGCCGCGCTGTCCTCGGCCTGCGCCCTGGCCGACGCGGCCCTGCCGGAGCGCGAGCCGCACCCGGCCCTGTTCGACGCCACGCTGGCGCTCTTCGACGCCTTGCAGACGGAGGTCTGGGCCGAGATCTATGTGCGCTGGGAGATCGGGCTGCTGGAAGAGGCCGGCTTCGGCCTGGACTTCGGACGCTGTGCCGCGACCGGGATCGCGGACAACGACCAGCTCGCCTATGTCAGCCCGCGCACGGGCCGCGCCGTCTCCCTTTCCGCCGGGGAGCCGTACCGGGACAGGCTGCTGGCGCTGCCGCCGTTCCTGGTCGGACGGAGCGCCGGCGGCGCGGAGGAGGTGGTGCAAGGGCTGGCCCTGACCGGCCATTTCCTCGACCGCCATCTCTTCGCCCTGCGCCATGCCGAGGTCCCGGCCGCCCGGACGCGATTCGTGGATCGCTATCGCAAAGCGCACACAACATCTGGTATCACTCCGGCACCATGACCGACGCCGCCATCGAGATTCTGGACAAGCGGCTCGCCGAAGCCCTGGGCGAGCGCTACCTGTCCTATGCCCTCTCAACCATCGTGTCGCGTTCCCTGCCGGACGTGCGCGACGGGCTGAAGCCCGTGCATCGCCGGCTGCTCTACGCCATGAGCCAGCTCCGGCTGGAGCCGACGACGCCGCCGAAGAAGTCGGCCCGCGTCGTCGGCGACGTGATCGGCAAGTTCCACCCCCATGGCGACCAGTCCGTGTACGACGCGCTGGTGCGGCTGGCGCAGGAGTTCGCGGCCCGCTATCCCCTGGTCGAGGGACAAGGCAATTTCGGCAACATCGACGGCGATAACGCCGCGGCCATGCGCTACACCGAGGCGCGGCTGACCGAGGTCGCCAAGGCCATGCTGGCCGGCATCGACGAGGACGCCACCGACTTCCGCCCGACCTATGACGGGGAGGGGGAGGAGCCGGTGGTCCTGCCCGCGGCCTTCCCGAACCTGCTGGCGAACGGGTCGGCCGGTATCGCCGTCGGCATGGCGACGAACATCCCGCCGCACAATGTGGGGGAGATCTGCGGCGCCCTGAACCTGATCATCGAGCGTGAGCTGCTGCCCGCCCCGGACAAGCGCCGCCCGGTGACGGTCGAGGAGCTGGTGAGCTGGATTCCGGGACCGGACTTCCCCACCGGCGGCGTGCTGGTGGAAAGCCGGGAAAACATCCTGGAGGCCTACCGCACCGGTCGCGGCGCCTTCCGCACCCGCGCCCGCTGGCAGAAGGAGCCGCTGGCCCAGGGCACCTGGCAGGTGGTGGTGACGCAGATCCCCTACCAGGTGCAGAAGTCGCGTCTGGTCGAGAAGATCGCCGAGCTGCTGGCCGAGAAGAAGCTGCCGCTGCTGGAGGATGTGCGCGACGAATCGGCCGAGGACATCCGGCTGGTGCTGGTGCCCAAGAGCCGCAACGTCGATCCGGACGTGATGATGGAACAGATGTTCCGCAACACGGACCTGGAAACCCGCTTCAGCATGAACATGAACGTGCTGGACGCCCGCGAAGGCGGTCTGGTGCCGCGGGTGATGACCCTCTACGAGGTGCTGCGCGCCTTCCTGGAACACCGGCAGGAGGTGCTGCTCCGGCGCAGCCGCCACAGGCTGGGCGAGATCGACCACCGGCTGGAGGTGCTGGGCGGCTACCTGATCGCCTACCTGAACATCGACGAGGTCATCCGCATCATCCGCGAGGAGGACGAGCCGAAGCGGGAGCTGATGGCCCGCTTCAGCCTCACGGACGTGCAGGCCGAAGCGATCCTGAACATGCGCCTGCGCTCCCTGCGGAAGCTGGAGGAGTTCGAGATCCGCAAGGAGAACGACGCCCTGACCAAGGAGCGCGGCGTTCTGGTCGGGCTTCTGGAGGACGGGCACAGGCGCTGGAAGGCCATCTCCAAGGAGGTGGCGGAGATGGACCGGAAGTTCGGCCGCGCGACCGCCCTGGGGGAGCGCCGTACCCTGGTGGGGGAGCCGCCGAAGGAGGTGGCGGTGCCGGCGGAGGCGATGATCGAACGCGAGCCGGTCACGGTCTTCCTGTCCGAGAAGGGCTGGATCCGCACCGTGCGCGGCCATCAGAGCGCGCAGGAGGTGGCCGGCACCAAGTACAAGGACGGCGACCGCGAACGCTTCGTCCTGCATGCGGAGACGACGGACAAGCTGCTGCTCTTCGCCGGCAGCGGCAAGTTCTACACGCTCGGCGTGGACAGGCTGCCCGGCGGCCGCGGCTTCGGCGAGCCCGTGCGGCTGATGGTGGATCTGGGCGAGGCAGAGATCGTGGCGCTGCTGCGGCACCGGCCGGGGCAGAAGCTGGTCGTTGCCTCCGCCGACGGCCGCGGCTTCCAGGTCGAGGCGGACGACGTGGTCGCCCAGACCCGTGCCGGCAAGCAGGTGCTGACCCCGGCCGACGGTGTCGCCGCCGTCCTGGCCGTGCCGGTGGAGGGCGATGCGGTCGCCGTCATCGGCAACAACCGCAAGCTCCTGGTCTTCAAGCTGGAGGAACTGCCGGTGATGACCCGCGGCAAGGGCGTCCAGCTCCAGAAGTACAAGGATGCCAGCCTCTCCGACCTCAAGGTCTTCGCGCTGGCGGAGGGGCTGTCCTGGCGCATGGGCGGCAGCGGGGAGAAGACCCGCACGGTCACGCTGCCCGACCTCCAGGGCTGGGTCGCCTACCGCGGCACCCAGGGCAAGCTGCCGCCGAACGGCTTCCCGAAGGACAACCGCTTCACCGACTGATCCGCCACCCCCGGGCCGCCGGGCCAGGACCGGAGCACCGCTGCGGCCGCCCGCCCGCCGCCCGATCGCCGCCCGGCTGCCAATGAGCGGTTGCGCCGCCGCGGCGTTCGGTGCGACACCAGCGGGGAAGGGCGGGCCGCTGGTGCCCGGGACTTCCTGGCGGGAGAGGCGGCGGATGATCACGCTCTACAGCTTCGGCACGCCCCATGGGCATCGCGCCTCCATCATGCTGGAGGAGACGGGGTTGCCCTACCGGGTGCATCCCCTGGATTTCGACGGCGACCGCATCACCGATCCGGCGCTCCTGCGGATCAGTCCGCTCGGCCGGGTGCCGGCGATCACGGATACGATCGGCGGCCGCGAGGTGCGGGTGTTCGGCTCCGGGGCCATCCTGCTGCATCTGGCGGAGATGACGGGAACCCTGCTGCCGTCCGATCCGGCCGGCCGTGCGGAGGCGCTGAGCTGGCTGTTCCTAGGGATGACGGACCTGACGCCGGCCATGGTGGGGCATTTCCGCTTCGCCGTGCTGGCGGCGGAGAAACTGCCCTACGCCATCGGCGTCTACCGGGACGAGATCGCCCGCTGCTGCGACGTGCTGGAGACACGGCTGGCGCGGACCCCCTATCTCGCCGGTGACGGGTACACGGTGGCCGACATCGCCGCGTTCCCCTTCATCGACGCTGCCGTTCCGGGCGGCGAACTGCTGGCGGGGCGGCCGGCCCTGGCCCGCTGGCACGCCGCCATCGCCGCCCGGCCCGCCGTGCAGCGCGGCATGGCCGTTCCCGGCCCGCGCTCCGAGAGTGTTTGAGGCCCGGCATCCTCCCGGCGGGCATCAGCCGCGCGCCGCCTGCGCCTTCTCCCGGAGCTGGGACAGGGTGGTGCGGGTGCTGATGCGGTCGGGGTCCATGCGCAGCTCGATCACCGCGGCGCGGCCGCTCGCCCGGGCCGCCTCGAAGGCAGGGGCGAACTCCTCCGTCCGCGATACGGCAGCCCCGAAGGCGCCATAGGCCCGCGCCAGCGCCGCGAAGTCGGGATTGGTCAGGTCGGTGGCGCTGACCCGGCCGGGGAATCGGGTCTCCTGGTGCATGCGGATGGTGCCGTACATGCCGTTGTTGAAGACCAGGATCACGGGCTTGGCGCCATGGTGCAGGGCCGTCGCCAGCTCCTGCCCCGTCATCGTGAAGCCGCCGTCCCCGACCAGGCAGAGAGCCAGCCGCTCCGGCCGCAGCAGCGACGCCGCCACCGCCGCCGGGACGCCGTAGCCCATGGCGCCGCAGGTGGGGCCGAGCTGCCGGCCGGGCCGTCTGTAGCGCAGGAAGCGGTGGCCCCAGCCGGAGAAATTGCCGGCATCGTTCGTCACCACCGCGTCGGCCGGCAGCCGCTCGCGCAGCCAGGTGAAGACCCGGCCCAGGTCCAGATCGCCGCCATAGGCGGGTGGCTCCTGCCAGGCCAGGAACTCGGCCCGCGCCGCCTCCCGCCAGCCGCTCCAGGGCCGCAGCGCGGGGGCGGGCAGCGCGGCTGCTGCGGCGGCAAAGGCCGCCGTGCCGGAAAGGACGGCAAGGTCCGGCTGGTAGACCCGGCCCAGCTCCTCCGGGTCGGGGTGGACATGGATCAGCGTGGCCGCCGCCCGCGGCGGTGCCGGCAGGGTGTAGCCCTGCGTCGGGATCTCGCCCAGCCGGGTGCCCACGGCCAGCAGCAGGTCCGCCTGCCGCAGCCGCTCCACCAGCGCCGGGCTGGGGCCGGTGCCCAGATCGCCGACATAGCAGGGGCTGTCGTTCGCCATCACGTCCTGCCGCCGGAAGGAGCAGGCGACCGGCAGGTCCCAGGCTTCCGCGAAGGCGCGCAGGCGGGTGCAGGCCGGATCGTCCCAGCCGCTGCCGCCCACCAGCATGAGCGGGCGCTCGGCTTCGGCCAGCAGGGCCGCCATCCGCTCCAGCGCGGCCGGATCGGGATGCGGCTGCACGGGCAGGGCCCGCGGCAGGTCGGCGACGGCGGCGCGCTCCCGCAGCATGTCCTCCGGCAGGGCCAGCACCACCGGGCCGGGCCGGCCGGAGGTGGCGGTGCGGAAGGCCCGTGCCAGATATTCGGGGATGCGGTCGGCGCGGTCGATCTGGGCGACCCATTTCGCCACCGGGCCGAACATGCGGCGGTAGTCGATCTCCTGGAACGCCTCGCGGTCGGCCTGGTCGCGGGCCACCTGTCCGACCAGCAGGATCAGCGGCGTGCTGTCCTGCATCGCCGCATGCACGCCGATCGCGGCGTTGCAGGCACCGGGGCCGCGGGTGACCATGCAGAGGCCCGGCCGGCCCGTCAGCTTGCCGTAGGCTTCGGCCATGAAGGCGGCCCCGCCTTCCTGCCGGCAGGTGACCAGACGCAGTTCCGGCCGGTCCACGGCGGCGTCCAGCACCTCCAGATAGCTTTCGCCGGCCACGCAGAAGGCCATGTCGGCGCCGTGGCCGACCAGCGCATCGACCAGGAGACGCCCACCGCTACGGGCCGGCGGAAGGGGAGCGGGGGAGATCTGGGCCATGGCGGGTTCGACCGGATGGTTGGACCGGCAGGCAGTAGACGCGGCGGTCCGGGCGCCTGTCAACGCGGGGCGGTGGCCCCCGGACGGCCCCGGACGTAAGGTCCCAGGGGCCGCCGCGGCGCGTTCCATGGCCCTTGCAAACGCCGGGGGGCGGGGTTATCTGCCAAGCGCTGTCGCTGGCTTGAAGGGTTCCCCGCCATGGCACTCACCCGCGATCAGGTCTACGAGATCTGCGGTCGCATGGACGACCTGCGTGTCGCCAACATCATCGGCACGGGCGCTTCCGAGCAGGAACTGATGGAGGCGCGGACCTGGCTGGCCGCCGACGACATGCTGGGCCAGGACCTCCAGCGCATGCCCTCGGGCCGCGTGGCCCGGCTGGTCGAGCTGCTGCGCGCCGACGAACCCGACTGGGACGACCGCTGAGCGCCGTCCGGACGCCGGCGGATCGATGCCTCAAGGGCCGGGCGGCCGTCCGCTGCCGAACAGGTTCTCGAACTCCGGTCCCCAGGGCTGACGGGGGGACTGCCGGGGCGATGGCCGACCCTCGGACCCGAACAGGTTTTCGAACTCCTGGCTGCGCGGTTCCATCGGAGCTGCCGGCGTCGCGGGTGCCGCTCCATGGGCTTCCGTGCCGCCTGCCGGCACGGCGGGACCGGCGGCGAACAGGCGCTCCGGCAGCCAGGTGCCCAGGGCCGGCACGGCCATCAGCAGGCCGACGCACAGCACCTGGATTCCCACGAAGGGCAGCACCCCGCGGTAGATGTCCAGGGTGCTGACCAGCCGTCCCGCCACCCCGCGCAGATAGAACAGGGCGAAGCCGAAGGGCGGGGTCAGGAAGCTGGTCTGGAGATTGACCCCCATCATCACGCCCAGCCAGAGCGGATCGACCCCCAGCCGGATCAGGACGGGGGCCGTGATCGGCACGACGATGAAGATGATCTCGAACGTGTCGAGGAAGAACCCGAGCACGAACATCAGCGCCATCACCAGCAGCAGGGCGCCCCACTTGCCGCCCGGCATGGCGGACAGCACGTCCT
This sequence comes from Rhodocista pekingensis, assembly GCF_042665545.1. Lineage (NCBI taxonomy): Bacteria > Pseudomonadati > Pseudomonadota > Alphaproteobacteria > Rhodospirillales > Azospirillaceae > Rhodocista > Rhodocista pekingensis. The sequence continues at coordinate 68,488 of NZ_JBHTCM010000008.1, forward strand.
CCACGATCCGCTCCCCGCCCAGCCCGCGGAAGACAAGGCTGAAGACCGACGCGCCCATCAGGATGACGAACACCATGGAGCTGATGGTGAGGGTGGAGCGCATCACCTCCCGCAGCACGCCCAGGTCCAGCCGCCGGTTGGCGGCGGCCAGCGCCATGGCGCCGACAGCACCGACGCTGGCCGATTCGGTGGGGGAGGCGATGCCGGCCAGGATCGAGCCCAGCACCGCCAGGATCAGCAGCAGCGGCGGCGCCAGCGCCAGCAGCACCTTCCGGGGCAACCGGCGGCGGTCGGCGGCATCCAGGGGCAGGGCCGGGCAGGCCGCCGGGTTCACCACCGCCTGCACGACCACCCAGCCGACATAGAGTCCCGCCAGCAGCAGCCCCGGCAGCAGCGCGCCGGCGAAGAGCTGCCCGACGGAGACAGGCTCTGGCGCGAAGTTCCCCAACGCAAGCTGCGCCGTCTGGTTGGCACCCTGCAACATGTCGCCCATGAAGATCAGCACGGTGGAGGGCGGGATGATCTGCCCCAGCGTGCCCGAGGCGCAGATGACGCCGGCCGACAGCTTCGGGTCGTAGCCCGCCCGCGCCATCGCCGGCAGGCTGAGCAGCCCCATGGTGACGACCGTGGCGCCGACGATGCCGGTGGAGGCGGCCAGCAGGGTGCCGACCAGCACGACGGAGATGCCGAGCCCGCCGCGCAGACGTCCGAACAGTTCGCCCATGGTGGTGAGCAGCGTCTCCGCCAGCCGGGATCGCTCCAGCATCACCCCCATGAAGACGAACAGCGGCACCGCCACCAGCACCTCGTTCACCATGGTGCCGAAATAGCGTGACGCCAGCCCCGTCAGCAGCGCCGGATCGAACACCCCCAGGTCATGCCCGATCCAGGCGAACAGCAGCGCGGTCCCGGCCAGGGTGAAGGCCACCGGGTAGCCCGCCAGCACCGCCACGAGCGTGCAGAGGAACATCAGAAGGGCGAGCAGTTCGCCGAGCAGGACAGGCTGCATCGTCGCTCCGGCTCAGTCCGTGCCGGCGTGCGGCGTGTAGCGCGCATCGCCGGCGAGGTAGAGGGCGCGGCGGGCGATCAGCGCTAGCCCCTGGAGGCCCAGCAGCAGGCAGAACGCCCAGACGGCGGACTTCAGCAGGAAGTAGCCCGGCAGCCCGCCCGTCTGCTGCGAGGACTCGCGGATGGCCCAGCTCTGGCCGATGAAGGGGGTGCTCTCCCAGGCCAGGACCGCCAGCCACGGCAGCAGGAAGACCAGGGTGCCCGTGATGTCGATCCAGGCCCGGCGGCGGCCATCGGCACGGCCATAGAAGACATCGACCCGGACATGGCCGTTGTGCAGCAGCGTGTAGCCGGCCCCCAGCATGAAGACCAGGGCATGCTGCCAGACATACAGCTCCTGCATCCAGACGAAGCCGATGCCGAAGCCGTAGCGCAGCACCACCACGGCGAAGCAGACCAGCACGGTGCCCAGCGTCAGCCAGGACAGCGCCTCGCCCACCGCGCGGTTCATCGCGTCCACCGCGGCGACGAAGCCGCGCAGCCTGTCCATTCCCGCCTCCCGACCGCCCGGACCGCTGCCCGTTGCCGTACAATTCAACCCCGATCGGGCCCTCCGCCGCAACCGGCACGCACCACCCGCCCGCAGGTCAGTTCGGGCGGATGGTGTCGCGGGATCGCCGTCGGCAGGCCCGTCAGTGGATCTGGCGGGGGATCACCCGGCCGGCGCTGTCCGCCGCCTCCGCCGGGGGAAGGGGGGCGGGATGGTTCTGGCGGACGAAACCGGGCACGATGTGCTGCAACAGCGCCAGCAGACGCGGCACGTCGCAGCCGTGGGCGGCGGCCTCCAGCTCGTCCAGCGAGCGGTTGAGGATGCCGAAATCGACCGCCCGCGGCGAGGCGACAAGAACACCCTCGGCATCGGTGGGGACAGGCGGTTCGGCGGCGTCGAACATCTCTTCGTACAGCTTCTCGCCGGGGCGCAGCCCGGTGAAGACGATGCGGATGTCCTTCTCCGGCCGCAGCCCCGCCAGCCGGATCATCTGCCGCGCCAGATCCACGATCCGGACCGGCTGGCCCATGTCGAGCACGAAGATGCGGCCGCGGCTCTCACGGTGGCGAATGCCGAAGGCGGAGGCCTGGAGCACCAGCTCCACCGCCTCGCGCACGGTCATGAAGAAGCGGCAGACGTCGGGATGCGTCACCGTCAGCGGCCCGCCAGCGCGGAGCTGGCGGGTGAACAGCGGCACCACCGATCCGGTCGAGCCCAGCACGTTGCCGAAGCGCACCGTCATGAAGCGGGTGGAATGCGCCCGCCCGCTGGTGCCCTGGCCGACGCTGACCTGCCCGCCATTGCCCTGCCCCCCGTTGCCCTGGAGATCCAGGGCCTGGCAGTAGCTTTCCGCGACCCGTTTCGTGGCGCCCATCACGTTGGTCGGGCTGACCGCCTTGTCGGTGGAGATCAGCACCATGGCGCGGCAGCCGAAGGCCGTGGCCGCATCGGCCACGTTGCGCGTGCCCATCACATTGGTCAGCACGCCCTCGACCGGGTTCAGCTCCACCATCGGAACATGCTTCAGCGCCGCGGCATGGAAGACCAGCTCGGGCGCCTCCTCCCGGAAGATCTGGGTGATGCGTGCGCGGTCGCGCACATCGGCGAGCACGGCGCGGATGGAGAGGTCGGGGAAGGATTCCCGCATCTCCAGATCGATAGAATAGAGGTTGAACTCCCCGTGATCGACCATGACCAGCCGCTTCGGCCGCAGGCCGGCGATCTGGCGTGTCAGCTCCGAGCCGATGGTGCCGCCGGCGCCCGTGACCAGCACGACGCGGCCGGTGATCAGATCGCCCATGGCGCCCTTGTCCAGCGCCACCTGCGGGCGGCCCAGCAGATCCTCGATCTGGATGGGCCTGACGGTCAGGCCGGGGTCGCTCTCCGCGTCCTTGAACTCCGTCAGGTCCGGCAGGCGCGCCAGCATCAGGTTCAGCGCCTCGCAGCGCTCGACGATCTCACCCAGGTCCACGCCGTTCAGGCGCTGCCGTGGCCGGGTCAGGATCAGCCGCCGCGGCCGGTCGCCGCCCGCCGTCAGGTCGGCGATCACCTGTGGCAGATCACCCAGCCGGCCCAGCACCTTGACGCCGTGGATCTCGCGGCCGATGCGGCCCCCCTTGTCGTCCAGGATGCCGACGACGCGGTAGGCGGCCTCGCGGTCGTTCTGCATGGCGCGGATGAACAGCTCCGCCTCGTCGCCCGCGCCGACCAGCAGTACGGGGATACGGTCGCGGGCGTTCATCTCCAGGATGCTGGCGATCCGCCGGTCCTTGAGGATGCGGTAGACCAGCCGCGGTCCGCCCAGCATCACCACCAGGACGAACCAGTTGATCACCGGCATGGACCGGGGCAGCAGCTCCAGGCGCGTGACCAGGAACAGCAGCATCAGGAAGATCAGGATGGTGGCCGTCACCGCCCGCATGATGGCGAGCAGGTCGCGCAGGCTGGCATAGCGCCAGACTCCGGAATTCATCCCGAAGACGCGGTAGCTGACCGCTGCGATGAAGGTGAAGATCAGGAGGCCCGGCCACAACTCCGGCAGGAACGCCATGAAGTCGCTGCCCACGCGGAGATAGAGGGACAGAACGAAAGACCCGGCCGCCATCAGGATGTCATGGGCGTAGGCCAGGGTTCGGCGGTCCGTCAGGGGGATGCGCGCGAACGCCGTCAGCTTGTTCATCAGGCTGCCCTTCGCAGTCGTCGCCGATCACCTTCACAGGTCCACCGACGCCGCTTCTTATCGCTTTGCTTGCCCCTCGCCGACTGACATACACCGGTTCACAGGCCTGCGCCATGGAATTGTGCAGACGCGAGAGAGGCGGAAACTTTCCCCGAAAGGCTGTGGAAGGCAGCACCGTCCGAGCAGTGTTCCGAGGCCGCAACGGTGCCGGCATCCCCGCGGTTCCGCAGCGGTCTGTGGTATCGGCGGGACGGCCGCTGCCGGGAACCGTCAGAGCTTCAGCGTCAGACTGACGGTTGTGCCCGTTCCGTGCCGGATGTCCAGGTCGGCGCCGAGCTGGGTGGCCAGCGCCTCCACCAGCATGGCGGCGGCGTCCGCCTCGGTGTCGAAGCCCGTGGGCAGGGCGCGGCCGTTGTCCGCCACGGTCAGCCGGGCGGCGCCGTCGGCCAGCGACTCCAGGCTGACCTTCAGCCAGCCGTCCGGAGGATAGGCGTGGGTCAGGCCCTGGCTGACCAGTTCGTTCACGATCAGCCCCAGCGGCATCGCCGAATAGAGGGAGGTGCTCAGGGCCTGGGCGTCCACCTGCACCTGCACCGGCCGGAGGGTATCTGTCGCGTTGAGGACGGCCGTCTCGCAGACCTCCCTCAGATAGCGGGGCAGATCCACCTGTGTCTCCGACCGGGTCTCATGGACCTGCCGGTAGAGGATGGCCAGCACCTCCACCCGGTGCATGGTCTGGTCATAGGCAGCGCGGGCGGCCGGATCGCTGATCCGGTGGTGTTGCAGGCGGAGCAGGCTGATGACGAGCTGAAGGCTGTTCTTGGCGCGGTGCTGCATCTCCCGCAGCGTCGCCTCCTTCTCGGCCAGGGCGGATTCGAGCTGGCGGCACCGGTCGGCCCAGTCGACCGGGGCCTCCCCGCGCTGCCGTTCCGAAGACGTCTCTTCCGAAGCTTGCCGCTCCGAAGCCCGGCCTCCGGCGATCCGGTCCCCTCCGTTGTAACCGGCCCGCCCGTCCGCGGGACCACCCGGATCAGTGGCCATTCCCACCTGAGCAGACCTCGTGTGTCGCGGACGCCCGTCGCATCCGACCGGGGACGTTGTAAGCCCGCACGGCGTTGTCCGAAAATAAGTCTTACGATCTATTCCGCGGGAGATAGCCACCAGGAAAAGAGGGGCATGGCACCGTGTGCAGTCAATTCAGTCCAGCAGCCAGCCGAGAAGACCCTTTCGTTTCTGGGGTGACTTCGGGGCCGTTTTTCCGGCTGCGGGGACCCGCGGTCTGCCCTGCACGTACTCGTTCCGGAACCGGTCGAAATCCTCCCGCCGGCCGAACTTGAAGCTGACATGCAGCACCTGGCTGCGGGCACGGGTGGCGTTGTCCACCCGCTCCTCCATTCCCAGGAACTCGACGGCCCACAATCCCTTGACGTTGGCGCGGATCCAATCCTCGGCCTTGTCCATCTCGCCGTGGGACTTCAAGGTGAGGGTCGTCTCGAAATCGTAGAACGCCGCCATCGCCCGTGCCTCAGCCGAGAATGTGGGACAGAAGCACCAGCAGGGCGATGCCGGCCAGCGCACCGAGGATGGGATTCGCCATGGCCCAGTCGAGCACCCGCGTGCCGGCCCCGATCAGATTGTCCAGCGAGGCCGACGGGCCGGGATCGGGTTCCGGGGCAGGGGCGGGGCCGTCAAGGCGGTTCAATCTGGTCTCGATCCGCTCGAGTCTCGCCGCGATCTCGCGCAGGCGTCCGTCATTCTCAGCCATGGTGCAGTCCCTGCGTTCCGCCCTGAACCGGGCAGCCGCAGGATACCCCTTCGGCGACCGCCTGCGGAAGCATGGAGATCATCGGTTCCGCACCGGGGGTCTCGTCGTTGCCGTTTCCATTCTGGCTGGATGCGGGGCGGGGCTGGCCGGGGAGGGGGCGACGCGGCCGGTGCCGCTGTCGGAGGAGCCCGGCCTCGGCGACCGGGTCGGCGCCCTGCGCTTCCGCGGCGGTCTTGATATCCGGCACGATGATCCGGCCTTCGGCGGCCTGTCCAGCCTCCGGGTGACGCCGGAGGGCACGGGCTTCACCGCCCTTTCCGACCGCGGGCACGTCGTCACCGGCCGTCTGATCCACGACGCCGAGGGGCGCCTGACCGGCGCCGCCGATCTCACCGTCGCGCCCCTGCGCGACAGCGACGGCAGCGTCCTGGCGGGCCGGCGCTCCGACTCCGAGGAGATGGCGCATCTGCCCGGGGGTGGTTGGGTCGTGTCCTTCGAGCGCGAGCACCGGCTGATGCGCTATCCGGAGGTTCTGGCCGCGGGCACGCCGACGGCCCTGGCCGGCCCGGACGGGCTGTCCGGGCTGAGCGGGAACAGCGGGATAGAGGCGATGGCGGCCCTGGCCGACGGCACCCTGGTCCTGATCGCGGAAGGCGAGGCAGAGGAGGAGCGGCACCGCGGCTGGCTCGGTGGCGCCGACGGCTGGCAGCCCTTCACCTATCTGGCGCAGCCGCCCTACCGGCCGGTCGGGGCCGCGGTGCTGCCGGACGGCGACCTGCTGGTGCTGGAGCGGCGCTACAGCTGGCCCGCCGGTGTCGGGGCGCGGATCGCCCGGGTGCCGCGGCAAGGGCTGGTCGCCGGCGCCGAGGTGGCGGGGGAGACGGTCGCCCGGCTGGAACGGCCGCTGACGGTGGACAATTACGAAGGGATCGACGTGCGGCGGCCGCCCGGCGGCCCGACCCGGATCTACCTGATCTCCGACGACAATTTCAGCGCCTCGCAGCGCACCCTGCTGCTGGTCTTCGACCTGGAGGAGAACCGCCGCTGACGCATGCCGCGTCTGTCCGCCGTGGATGGGGTCGCGCTTGCCGCCCCGGCCCGCGGGCATGCTAGCCTTCCCGCAGCTTGGTGAACCGCGCGGGGAGCGCATCATGGACGGCAGCGTGCCGGCACCGAACGATCTGGGCGCCTACTGGATGCCCTTCACCGCCAACCGGCAGTTCAAGGCGGCGCCCCGCCTCCTGGTCTCCGCCGACGGCATGTACTACCGCAGCCATGACGGCCGGCAGGTGCTGGACGGCACCGCCGGGCTCTGGTGCGTCAATGCCGGGCACAACCGCGCCCCGGTCGTGGAGGCGATCCGGCGCGCAGCCGGGGAACTGGACTTCGCCCCCAGCTTCCAGATGGGCCATCCGGGCGCCTTCCGGGCTGCCTCGGCATTGGCGGCGCTGGCGCCGGTCGGGCTCGACCATGTCTTCTTCACCGGTTCGGGCTCCGAATCGGTGGATACGGCCCTGAAGATCGCGCTCGCCTACCACCGGGTCCGGGGCGAGGGGCAGCGCACCCGCCTGATCGGCCGCGAGCGCGGCTATCACGGCGTCGGCTTCGGCGGCATCTCGGTCGGCGGCATCGCCACCAACCGCCGGACCTTCGGGCCGCTGCTGGCCGGGGTGGACCATCTGCCCCACACCTACGACCGCACCCGCCAGGGCTTCTCCCGCGGGCAGCCGGAGTGGGGGGCGGATCTGGCCGATGCGCTGGAGCGCATCGTGGCGCTGCACGATCCCAGCACCATCGCTGCCGTCATCGTGGAGCCGATGGCCGGCTCGACCGGGGTGCTGGTGCCGCCGCGGGGCTATCTGGAGCGGTTGCGCGCGACCTGCGACCGGCACGGCATCCTGCTGATCTTCGACGAGGTCATCACCGGCTTCGGGCGGTTGGGCGCCCCCTTCGCCGCCGACCGCTTCGGTGTCGTCCCCGATCTGATGACGGTGGCGAAGGGGCTGACCAACGGGGCCGTGCCGATGGGCGCCGTGCTGGTCAGCGGGGCCGTGCATGACGCCTTCATGCAGGGGCCGCCGGGGCAGATCGAGCTGTTCCACGGCTACACCTATTCCGCCCACCCGCTGGCCTGCGCCGCGGCGGAGGCGACGCTGGCGCTCTACCGCGAGGAGGGGCTGTTCCAGCGGGCGGCGGATCTGGAGCCGGTGCTGGAGGAGGCGGTGCATGCCCTGCGCGGCCGCCGCCATGTCATCGACGTGCGCAATCTCGGCCTCGTCGCCGGCATCGAGCTGGAGCCGCGCCCGAACGCGCCCGGCGCGCGGGCCTATGAGGCGTTCGTGCGCTGCTACGAGGCCGGCGTGCTGATCCGGGTGACCGGCGACATCATCGCCCTGTCGCCGCCGCTGATCGTTTCGGAGGCGGAGATCGGGCGGATCGTCGATACGCTGCGCGACGTGCTGGAACTGGTGACCTGACCGCCGGGCCGGGGCCGGAGGGCGGGGCCTACAGCAGGTCCCGCATCCGGTACCACATCATGGCCAGCACCAGCGCCGGCTTGCGCAGGCTGCCGCCGCCGGGGAAAGGGGCGTGGGGGATGCGGGCGAAGACGTCGAACCGCTCCGCCTGCCCGGCGATCGCCTCGGCCATCAGGCGGCCGCAGATCGCCGTCATCGCCACGCCATGACCGCTGTAGCCCTGGGCGTAGTACGTCGCCGGGCCGATGCGGCCGACATGGGGCGTGCGGTCCATGGTGATCGCCACGTGCCCGCCCCAGCAGTAGTCGATGCGCGCCTCCTCAAGCTGCGGGAAGAAGCGCAGCATCGTCCGCCGCAGCGCCTGCTTGAGGTCGGGCCGGTCCAGCCCCGAATAGCTGACGCCGCCGCCGAACAGGAAGCGGTGGTCGGGGGAGCGACGGTAGTAGTTCAGCACGAAGTTGGTGTCCGCGACGGCGTGGCCTGACGGGATCAGCGCGCGGGCGCGCTCCTCGCCCAGCGGCTCGGTGCCGATGATGTAGGTCGCCACCGGCATGATCCGGCCGGCGATCTCCGGCACCAGCCGGCCGAGATAGGCGTTGCCCGCCAGCACCAGGAAGCGGGGCAGCACGCGGCCGGTCTTCGTCTCCGCCTGCGGCGCGGCGCCGGTCTCCAGGTGCAGGACGCGGCTGCCCTCGAAGATCCGCACCCCCAGGCTCTCCGCCGCGCGCGCCAGCCCCAGAACATAGCGCAGCGGATGCAGATGGCCGCTGCCTTCGTCCAGGACGCTGCCGACATAGGCGTTGGTGGCGATCTCGGCCCGGGTCTGCTCCTGGTCCAGCAGGCGGGTGCGGTCGTAGCCCAGTCCGGCCAGTTCCTCCCGCCAGGCCTCCAGCTCGTCCATCTGCCGCTTCTTCAGCGCCGCCAGCAGATAGCCCCAGTGCAGGTCGCACTCGATCCCGAACCGGTCCACCAGATCGGCCAGGATGGTCTTCGCCTCCTCGCTCAGATGCCAGAGGCGGACCGCATCCTCCCGACCGACCCAGCCGGCGATGGTGCCGATGCTCTTGTTGAAGCCGGTGACGATCTGGCCGCCGTTGCGCCCCGACGCCCCCCAGCCGATCCGCTCCGCCTCCAGCACGACCACATCATAGCCGCGCTGCGCCAGCTCGATGGCCGTGACCAGCCCGGTATAACCGGCGCCGACGATGCAGACGTCGCAGCGGACATCGCCGGTCAGGGGCGGGCGGCGGGTCGGGATGTCGGCCGTGTCGGCGTACCAGGAGCGCGGATAGGATTTCGGCATGGGCCAGGTTCTGTACTCAAGCAAGGGGCAGACGAGCTGGGTTGTGATTCAACCCTTCGAACAGAGGGAGGGGATCATGACCCTGTTCGGTCTGGCGGACAAGGAATGGGCGATCATCTCGCCATTGCTGCCGTACAAGCCCGCACGCGGTGCCGCGGACGGATGACCGGCCTGTCCCGAACGGCATCTTCCGCATTCTGCATTGGGGGAGCGTGACGCGCCCTGCCGGGGCGCTCCGGTCTTCCCCGCTGCAACCGGCTCAACTGTTGGGGCAGGGACGCGGTCTGGCTGAGGGTGTCCAATGCCTTGGCGGCGCAGCCGCTCCCGTGCATCGACAGGTCCATCTCTCGGCGCCTACCGGGGCTACGACTGGGGGGCCTTGACCAGCCTGGTCGGGGATGCAGGCGGAACCGCCCGCACCCCCACCCAGCCTGACCGCAGAATCCGACAGTCCGTCGCTTCTTCAACACGCTCAGGAACTTTGTCCTCGCCATCCTGCTCGCCGCATCCCGACCATGGATGCGGCCTTATGAAGTTCCGACCTATCCCATCCAGAGTCCCGTGTCGGCGGCGGTGGCGATGCGGTTTTCGCCGATGCCCCAGACGAGCCAG
>NZ_JBHTCM010000009.1:0-170700 GCF_042665545.1 Rhodocista pekingensis
CGGAGACCTTGAATCAGCCCACCGCAGCCGTGGCAAGCCCCTTTATGGGTCCCAGCCCTAGGTTATTGCCCCTCAACCCGCTGTGCTGCTCCAGCGATATACATCTCGTTCAAAATCTGGTAGTAATAATATTGAACAGCGTCACCTAAGCTTCTCAAATAGTCAGCCGGGCTAATTTTGAGGGTGAAAATGTCAGCCTCGACGGTGATGGGCATTGGGCGGCCTGACAACAGGTCACAGTAATATCTCCGCTACCCCAGGCGAAGTCAAACCCGTCCCCGTCCCCGCCACCGCCACCGCCACCGCCACCGCCACCGCCGGCACCAGCGCCACTGAGAACCCGTTTCAGAAGTCTGGCGAAGGAAGCCGCTTTCGGTTGGGGTGAGCGAGGCGGTGGAGCATGAGACGGATGAAGGCCAGGGTGACCATGGCCTCGGCGACATCGGTGCGTTCCTCGTAATCCTTGGACAGGCGCCGCCATCGCCCAGTCATCCGAAGGATCGTTCGACCACCCAGCGGCGCGGCACGAGGATGAAGTCGCCGCCGGCGATGCGCCGGACGATGATCAACGTCAGCCCGAGCAGAAAGCAGGCGAGGATCACCGGCAGCCGGTTGTAGATGCTGTCGGCGAAGACGGCCTGGAGCCAGCAGTACAGCCGCTTGATCCGTGTCAGCAATTCGCCCGCGCCGTCGGCGTCCTGGATGTCGGCGGCGTGGACGAGGACGCCGAGCAGGAAGCCGGCGGTGTCGACGGCGATGTGGCGCTTGCGCCCCCACACCTTTTTGGCCGCGTCAAAGCCACGGGCGCCCCCTTTTCCGTCGTCTTGACGCTCTGGGTGTCGATGATGGCGGCCGTCGGTGTCGGGGCGCGGCCTTCCTGCTCGCGCAACATCACCACCAGGTGATGACGCAGGCCCTCCCACACCCCGGCCTCCAGGAAGGCGCGGAAGTAACGGTAGACGGTCTGCCACGGCGGAAAGGCGGGCGGCGGTGGCAGGTGGCGCCACTGGCAGCCGGTGCGCACCACGTAGAACAGCCCGTCCAGGAGATGGCGCATGTCGGTGGTGCGTGGCCGCCCACCCGGCTTGGGCGGCGGGATCAGCGGTTCGATCAGACGGTACTGATCATCGCTCAGGGCTTGGCCGGCGCCCTAATCACCAACCAGCCGGCGGTCCTCGGGCGTCCACATCGGCGCTCTCCGGCAGGGGGATGTTCCCTGTCAACAGCCGTCCCCTCAGGCCCTCACCACGCCTGCGTCAACTTTCAAAACGGGCTCTAAGGTGTCCAGGAGCGAACCTTGCAATGCGCATCGTCTGGGCGTTCCAGCAGACGCACCCTTGGGCTTCCCGCGCCGGGATGCTAGGGGTTGGGGATCATGGAGACCGCCCCGACGACCGTTCCCGCCCCGCATGCCGAGTTCGGCCACCCGGCCGGCAGCGACCTCTGGGTCTTCGCCTACGGCTCGCTGATGTGGAATCCCGGCTTTGTGCATCTGGAGCGGCAAGGGGCCCTGCTGCGCGGCTGGCACCGGTCGTTCTGCGTGCTGTCCTGGCGCCACCGCGGCACGCCGGAGCGGCCGGGGGCCGTGCTGGGACTGGACCGCGGCGGTTCCTGCCGCGGCATCGTCTACCGTGTCGCCGCCGACCGGGTCGAGGAGACGCTGGCCTATCTCTGGGAGCGGGAGATGGTGAACCGCGTCTACCGTCCCCGGCGGCTGGCGGTGCGGACGGAGGGCGGCGGCAGCGCCCCGGCGCTGGTCTTCACCGTGGACCGGGCGCACCCGCAGTACTGCGGCCGGCTCGGGCCGGAAGGGCTGGAGACGCTGGTGCGCCAGGGCGTGGGCCAGTCCGGCCGCAGCGCCGACTACCTGCTCAGCCTCGTCGCCCACCTGCGCGACCTCGGCATCCGCGATACCGGTCTGGAGGCCCTCGCCGCCCGGATCGGCGGCCCATCACCGGACTGGGGGCCACCGGACTGAGGGCCACCGGACCGGGGGCCACCGGACTGAAGGACGCCGGGTCCTCAGGCGGCCCGGACCGCGTCGAGGAAGCCCGCGACCTCGCTGCGGAGAACCCCGGACTGCCGCGCCAGACCGTCCGAGGCGTCCAGCATCCGGGTCGCCATGCCGCCCGCCTCCGCCGCCGCCTCGTTGACGCCGGCGATGGTCGAGCTGACCTCCTCGGTGCCGCGGGCGGCCTCCTGCACGTTCCTGGCGATGTCGCGGGTCGCGGCGGTCTGTTCCTCCACCGCGGCGGCGATCGCCGCCGCGATGTCGCTCATGCGCCGGATGGTCTGCCCGATGCCGACGATGGCCGTCTGCGCCGACCCGGTCGCCTGCTGGATCTCGGCGACCTTGGCCTGGATGTCCTCCGTGGCGCGCGAGGTCTGGGTGGCCAGCGCCTTGACCTCGCTGGCGACGACGGCGAAGCCCTTGCCGGCATCGCCCGCGCGGGCGGCCTCGATGGTGGCGTTCAGTGCCAGCAGGTTCGTCTGGCCCGCGATGCTGGAGATCAGCTCCACCACCTGGCCGATCTGGACCGAGGCGGCGACAAGCTGCTGGATCTGCGTGGTCATCCGTTCAGCCTCGGCGACCGCGTCCCCGGCGATCCGGGCGGAACTGGAAACCTGCCGGCCGATCTCCTGGATCGAGGCGGTCAGTTCCTCGGTCGCCGCCGCCACGGTCTGGACATTGGACGATGCCTGCTTCGAGGCGGCGGCAACCGTCCCCGCCCGTTCCGCCGTGGACCGCGCCGTGCCGGTCATGGCCGTGGCCGTTCCCTGCAACTCTCCCGCCGCGGCGGTAACAGCATCGACCACGGTCTGGGCCGTCTGCTGGAACTGGCGGAGCAGTCCGTCGATCCGGGCGGCGCGCTCCTCCTTGGCCTTGCGTTCCGCCTCCTGCTCCGCGGTCAGCCGGGCGGCCTCGATGGCGTTGCGCTTGAACACCTCGATGGCGCGGGCCATGGACCCGATCTCGTCGCGGCGGTCGGTGCCGGCGACGGCGATGCTCCGGTCGCCCTGGGCCAGCCGCCCCATCACCTGCGTCATGGCGGCCACCGGGGTGGCGATCAGCCGGGACAGCAGCCCTCCCATCAGGGCCGCGACGAGGGCCGCCCCCAGCGCGCTCAGCACCACGGTCCAGCGCAGGGAGGCGAGCGCCGCCTCCTGCTCCGCCGCACGCACGCCCAGGAGCTGCCGCTCCGTCTGTTCGATCTCCTCCACCTTGGAGCGGATGGCGTCCATGTACCGCTTGCCGGCGCCGGAGGATTCCAGGGCCCGTGCCTGCTCCTGCGTTGCAGGGTCGCGCATCAGCGCGATCTCCCGCTCGGCGATCTCGCTCTGCCAGGAGCGGACATCCGCCATCAGGGCGTCCAGCCGGGCCTGCTGCGCGGGATTGTCCGCGGTCAGGCGTCTGGCCTCGGCGACTGCGGTCCCGAGTAGAGCGGTTCCGGCGGTGTAGGGAGCGAGAAACTCCTCCCGTCCGGCCAGCAGGAAGCCGCGGAGGCCGGTCTCCTGGTTCATCATGGCGGCCAGGATATCGTCCAAGGTGTCGAGGACCGTATAGGTATGGGTCGTCCACCGGCCCGCGCGCTCGATGGTGCCTGCGGCCTGCCAGGTGAACGGTCCGGACAGGACGACCACGGCAATGACTGCCGAGAACCCGAAGATCAGTTTCCGGATGAAACTCAGATTGGCAAGATAGGCGGACATCATCCCTCCCGTTGCCGGCCGGACCCTGACAGCGTCACGATGCGGACATCATCATGATGCGGAAAGCGGCCGGTATTCCAAGGCTCCATCAAAGCGTTCGATCCGTTTATCAACCATTAACTGACCGGTATTTTCATTTCATGGCGCGATACTTGGTCTTTTCGCCATCCTTTCGACAAGAGTGCTCCGGCAGCGCGCCTGTCCTGGCAGGTGGTGCGCATGTCCTGGTTGTCCGGGTCGGTGGATTCCGATCATGATCGGATGTGATCGGCAAGGCAAGATAGGCATTTTCAGAGACAGACCGCCGGTCGGGACAACGATTGGATCGGTGCCCGTGGACCGACGGGGCGCCATCTCTCTGTTCGCTGTCGGGCGGGGGCTTCCCGCCTTATCCGCACCTGGAATAGCCGCAGTTGGTGCAGAGGTCGCAGCCCTCCTGTCGCAGCAGGGTGGCCTGGGCGCAGCGGGGGCACTGGCCCAGGCGGGCGGCGCCGGGGTCGGTCGCGGGATCGGACGCAGTGGGACCGCCCGCCGTCGCGGCCGGAGTCCGCGCGGCGCTGTCCGCCGCCGTGCCCGGGCGGGGCAGGAAGCCGGTCTCCAGCATGTGGCGCTCGATCACCTGCCCGATGGCGGCCAGCAGCGAGGGTACATAGCGCCCCTCCACCCACTGGCCGCCGCGCGGGTCGAACACGGCCTTCAGCTCCTCCACCACGAAGGAGACGTCGCCGCCGCGGCGGAACACGGCGGAGATCATGCGCGTCAGCGCCACCGTCCAGGCATAGTGCTCCATGTTCTTGGAGTTGATGAAGACCTCGAACGGCCGCCGCCGCCCGTCCTGCACGATGTCGTTCACGGTGATGTAGAGGGCGTGGTCGCTGTCCGGCCACTTCACCTTGTAGGTGTGGCCAGGTAGGGCCTCCGGCCGGTCCAGTGGCCGGGTCATGTAGACCACGGCCCCCTCGCCGCGCGGCGGTTCCGCACGCGCCGGCTCCGCAGGCGCCGGGGGAGACGCGGGCGCCGTCCCGCCCGCTGCCCCGCCCGCCGCCGGCACGGACAGCACTGACCCGGTGACGGCGTTCGGCCGGTAGGTGGTGCAGCCCTTGCAGCCCAGCTCGTAGGCCTGCCGGTAGACGTCCTTGAACGCCTCGAAGGGCAGGTCGGCCGGGCAGTTGATGGTCTTGGAGATGGCGCTGTCCACATGCCGCTGCGCCGCCGCCTGCATCACCAGATGCGCCGCCGGCTCCAGGCTCTGGGCATCGACGAAGGCGTCGGTCAGCGGCGCGTCCGGCCCCATCCTCTGCCGGTACAGCCGGTAGGCCAGATCCTGCACCGCTTCGGTCCGCCGGCTGCCATCGGGCATCAGCACGGCGCGCTGGTACTCGTAGGCGAAGACCGGCTCGATGCCGGAGGAGACATTGCCGGCGAACAGGCTGATGGTCCCGGTCGGCGCGATGGAGGTGACCAGGGCGTTGCGCACGCCGTGCGCGGCGATGGCCTCGCGCACGTCCGGCGGCAGGGCGCGGATCATGGGCCGCTCCAGGTACGCCGCCCGGTCGAACAGCGGGAAGGCGCCCTTTTCCGCCGCCAGGGCGGCGGAGGTACGGTAGGCCGTGACCTGGATGGCGCGCAGCCATTCCTCCGTCAGCCGCACCGCGGCTTCGGAGCCGTAACGCACGCCGCACAGGATCAGCGCGTCGGCCAGCCCGGTGACGCCCAGCCCGATGCGCCGCTTGGCCCGCGCCTCGGCGGCCTGCGCCTCCAGCGGGAAGCGGGAGACGTCCACCACATTGTCCATCATCCGCACGGCCAGCGGCACCACCCGCTCCAGCGCCTCCCGGTCCAGCCGGGCCGCCGGCGTGAAGGGATCGCGCACCAGCGCGGCCAGATTGACCGAGCCCAGCAGGCAGGCGCCATAGGGGGGCAAGGGCTGTTCGCCGCAGTTGTGGACAACGAGGCCGTTTGCCTCGAAGGCGTTCGCCCCCGGGATGCGGACGTCGAAGACCTCGGCCTCGCCGTCCGGCACCAGTTCCGCCACCTCGGCCGTCCAGTCCTCCCGGTTGGGCCGGCGCCGGTAGGCGGAGAGTGCTGCGCGCAGCCGGCCGGCCTTGTCCGTGTCCGCGAAGCCGATCCGTGCGGCGAAGCGGCTGACATTGTCCCGGGCGATGATCAGTTCGTGGTCGGCGGCACAGGCATAGGGCCGCCGGCCGCCCCGTCCGTCCGGCAGCAGGCGCAGGGACCGCGCCCGCCGGTCCGCGGCCAGGGTGGAGACGATGCCGAGGCGGAGCAGCATCCGCTGCACCGCCCGCAGCCGTTCCAGGTCGCTCTGCGCCAGCCGGATGCTGACGCCCTTCGCCTGACTGCCCTGCACGCTGCCGTCCGCATCGAACAGGCCGCGCAGGAAGGCCGCCTGGAAGAGGCTCGACGCCCGCTCGATCTCCGGCGTCACGGCCTTGGCGCCGGGCGCCAGCCCGAACCGGGCCGCCAGGTTCCGCAAGGCCGCGGTGGCCAGCCGGTACTCCCGGCGTCCGGCGACGGCGGCCCAGCCACGGAAGTCGGCGCGGTGGGGCAGGGATCGCGCCGCCGCCTCCGCCGCGGCCATCACGCCCCGCACACCGGTCGGGGCGTCCTTCTCCGCCGCGGGCAGCCAGACGGACAGCACCGCCTTGTCCCGCTTCAGCGTGCCGTCACCGACCAGCAGGCCCAGCAGATAGCCGGCCGCCTCCCCCTCGGCGGTCGAACCGGGCGGGGGCGGCCAGCCCGGCTCCGCCGCGGCTTCGCCCAGGCGGACGCGGTCGCCGGGCTTCAGCGCGCCCAGCGCCGTCCATTCTTCCGCGGCCCCGCCATCCGCCCCGCCATCCGCCCGGGCCACCACCCGCCGCACCGGATGGTCGGCCGTGGCGCGCAGTTCCAGGCCCTCGCGGGTGCGCAGGCGCAGCACCGGCCTGACCCCGGTCGGGAAGAAGCCTTCCGGCGCCGACGGCCAGGGTCGGCCATGCAGCAGGGCGGTGAAGGGCCGGCCGACCAGCTCCCGCACCTGCCGCGGCCCCTCGGCGGTCCCCACCCAGGTCTCCGCCGTGACGCACGGATTCGTGGCGCTGATCGTCTCGCAGTAGGCGAGGTTGTTCTGCTCGTTGATGCGGTCGATGAAGATGACGCCCGGCTCGGCATAATCGTAGGTCGCCCGCATGATGCGGTCCCACAGGGCGCGGGCCGGCACGGTGCGGAAGACCCGGCCCTCGAAGCGCAGGGGCCAGGGCCGGTCCTCCCGCACCGCGGCCATGAACGCGTCCGTCGCCAGGACCGACAGGTTGAAGTTGCGCAGCCGGCCGGGCTCGCGCTTGGCGTCGATGAACAGCTCGATGTCGGGGTGGTCGCAGCGCAGGGTCGCCATCATGGCGCCGCGGCGGCTGCCGGCGCTCATGATGGTGCGGCACATGCTGTCCCACACATCCATGAAGGAGACGGGGCCGGAGGCGTCGGCCCCGACGCCGGCCACGGGCGCCCCCTTGGGCCTGAGGGTCGAGAAGTCGTAGCCGATGCCGCCGCCCTGCTGGAGCGTCAGCGCCGCTTCCCGCAGATGGGCGAAGATACCGCCCATGTCGTCGGGCACGGTGCCCATGACGAAGCAGTTGAACAGCGTCACCGTCCGCTGCGTCCCGGCCCCGGCCAGGATGCGGCCGGCGGGCAGAAAGCGGAACCCCTCCAGCGCCGAGCGGAATCGCCCCTCCCACGCCGCCGGATCGCGCTCCGGCGCGGCCAGCGCCCGCGCCACGCGGGCCCAGGTATCCGCCACCGTCGCGTCCGCCGGCGTGCCGGCCGGCCCCTTCAGCCGGTACTTCATGTCCCAGATCTGCCGGGAGATGGGCGGCAGCCCGAGCCCCGCGGGGCCGGTCAGGCCCTTGCCCCCGGCCGAGCCCTCGGCTCCGGCCGGTCCTCCGGCCCCGGTCAGGCCATCGGTCGTCGCAGAGTCCGCCATGCAAGACCCCCGCTCCGGTGCCCTCCCGCGCAGGGTCCGCGGGCGGCGTGCGCCGGGCCGTCCACGACAGGGGCGGGCGGTCCGGCTCGTCGTCACTCCGCACAGTAGGGAGCGGCCACCGGGCAAGTCAAGGCTGTGTTCGTATTATGTTCACCCGATGTTTGCGCGCGGCCGGACGTTCCGGCCGATTCGCCGCTGCCGACCCGGTTCCAGGACGGGCGCGGCTCTCAGGCGCTCGCCTGCCCGCGCGCGGGGGCCGCGGTGCGCAGGCGGATCCGGCGCGGGGTCGTCGGCCGTTCGGTCGGGGGGCCGCCGGCGGCCAGCGACAGCCGCTCGCTCGCCGCTTCCAGCCGCTCCTCCAGCTCGGCCATGGCGACGTCGCGCGGCAGGCCGGGCGGGATGGGCGGCAGGAACTCGATGGTGATGGTGCCGGGGTGACGGATCAGGGTGCGACGCCCCCAGAACAGGCCGGAGTTCAGCGCCATCGGCACGATGGGCAGGCCCAGATCCTGGTACAGCAGCCCGATCCCCACCTTGTACGGCCGGTAGGTGCCGGGGGCCAGCCGGGTGCCCTGGGGGAAGATGACGATCGGGCGGCCCTGCGCCACCACGGCCCGCGCCCCCGTCACCAGCGGCGTCAGGGCGGCGCCGCGCCGGCTGCGGTCCACCGGGATCTGCTGCGACTTTGCCGCGTACCAGCCCCAGATCGGCAGCCAGAGAAGCTCGCGCTTCAGGATGATGGCCGGATCGTCCAGGATCAGATGCAGCTTCATCGTCTCCCACATGGACTGGTGCTTCGCCCCGACCAGGAAGCTGCCGTGGGCCGGCAGGTGCTCCAGCCCCCGCACCTCGTAGTGCAGGCCGATGATGGTGCGCTCCAGCCAGGCCAGCGTGCGCATGTACCAGGCCAGCACGTCGATCATCCGCCGGCGCGGGATGAACAGCATCCACAGCAGGCCGACGCAGCACAGCATCGTCCAGACGTAGAAGACCAGGTTGAACAGCAGCGAGCGCAGCACGAGCATGGCCGGGTCCGCCCTTCCGGAAGCAGGCAGGCCAGCATTAACCACGGCCACGGGCCCTGTCCAGAACGGGGCACACCACCCCGTCCGGGGAACCGTCGCGCCGCCGTCCGGTTGACGGCAGAGACCGAACCGCAACGGAAGGACAGCCGGCATGGCCGACAGACCCGAGGACCCGACACAGCGGATGCCCGAGGCCCCGGAAGGGGCCGATGACGAGGCCCGGCGCATCCTGGAGCAGCAGCACACCGGCAACCATCAGAAGCCGGGGGCGGAATCCGGTGCCGCGGACCGGCGCGGCGGCACCCGCGCCGGGGCGGAGACGGTGGAAGACACCTCCCGGCCCGGTCCCGGCCGGGACGCCAGCGGCTGAGCGGCCGCAGGCCGCGCTTTTCAGTGTCCACGCGGCCCGAGGCCGCGCCTTCCGGTGCCCGCGGGATCAGCGGCTCAGCGGTTCCGGGCGCTGCCAGACGCCGGGCGGTCCGTCCCCCGGCGGGGTGGCGGACGGGGCCAGCAGCAGGGCGCGGGTCCAGGCCAGCAGGAACTTGTTGTACTCGCCCACGATCAGGCTCGCCGTGCCCGGCCAGCGCCACCAGTGCTCCAGCCGGACATTGGGTGGCGCCACCGGGTGGGCGACCAGCTCGACGTCGGGCAGGGCGCGGCGGAACTCCACCAGACTGCGCGGCATGTGGTAGTTGGCGGTGACGACCCGCAGCGACCTGAAGCCCTCCTGCCGCACCCATAGAGCTGTTTCCGCCGCGTTGCCCTCGGTGTCGTCGGCGGCGTAGCCCAGAACGATGCAGCATTCCAGGTCGCCCGGCGCCTGCCGCGACAGGCGCAGCAGCTCCTGCACGTCCACGCCGCGGTAGACGCCGGAGATGAACAGCTTGCGCGCCCGGTGTGCCCGCAGCAGATCGAATCCGGCGGCCAGCCGCTCGCTGCCGCCGGTCAGCACGACGATGGCGTCGGTGTGGCGGTCGTCCTCGGGCGGGGTGCGGGGCAGCCCGGCCGCGAACAGGAACAGGCCGGTGAACCAGGCGACGGCCAGGGCCAGCGCCCCGGCGAAAAGGCCGTGCAGCAGCGGATGGCGCCCAGGGTCGGCCGGAAGCTCCGTCCCCCGCGTTCCCCCGAAGGGAAACCTCATGGCAGCCGCTCCAGGGCCCGCATCACCGTCAGCCGTGCGGTGACGGCGGCCAGCAGGGCCGCCACGGCCGGCACGCCCGGAAGCGACAGCCACTGCTCCAGCGTCAGCGACAGCCGCGGCAGCAGCGCCGCCGTCAGGCTCTGGCCCGCCGCGTCCAGCCCCCACAGGGTCAGCAGGGCCAGCGCCAGCCCGGCGCCGCCGCCGATCAGGGTCAGGCGCAGCACGTGGCGCTGGAACTGCCCGGCGACATAGCCGTCGGAGGCGCCGATCACATGCAGCAGCTCCACCTCGGCCCGGTGGACGGCCAGCCCGGCGCTGGCGGCGAAGATGACGGAGGCGACGGCGACGGCGCCGATCAGCCCGACGACGGCGGCGGATACCCACTGCACGGTCGCCGCCAGCCGGCGCAGCCCGGCCAGCCAGTCGCCCGGGTCGTCCACCTCCACCCCCGGCACGGACCGCTCCAGCTCCGCCGCCAGCGCCTTGGCGTCGGCGTCGGGCCGCAGGGTCAGGTCGATCAGGGCGGGCACCGGCAGGTCGTCCAGCAGGGCACCGCTGCCCAGCCAGGGCTCGACCAGCCGCACCGCCTCCTCGTGCGGCAGGGGACGGGCCTCCGTCACGGCCGGGCGGCCCTCCAGCCGCTTCAGCACGTCCTGGACCCGCGCCTCCACCGTCGGCGCGTCCTTGCCCGACAGGGGACGCACCTGGACCGTCAGGCTGCCCGACAGGCCGGTGTCCCAGCGCGCCGCCAGATCGGACATGACCATGGCGGCGGCCAGGGCCAGGCTCGCCAGATAGACCATCAGGGCGATGATCCAGGGCAGGAAACGCCCGGTGGCATCGCGTTTCAGGGGGATGTCGTAATGGCCGCGGCGGCTCATCGCTGGACGGTTCCGGGCTGTACGGGTCTAGGCTGAACGGGACTGGTCGGTTGCGTCACCGGGCTCCCAGGATGCCGACGATTCCGGCGATTGTCGGGCGCTCGGCGGTTCCGGTCGGGGCGGCGCGGCGGGACAGTGATCGCACGCCGGCCGGCGCCGCGTCCAGCCATTGGCGTGGTCCGCCGTCGCAGGCGCCCCGGCGCCGTGCTTCCGCCGTCTGCTCAAAGGGCGAGTTCCGGACGCCGCGGCAGGTCCCCGCCTTGCGCTGGCGCGTGCCACTTTCTATAAGGGTTGAACCCTCCGCACAGGTCGCTCCCCCGGATGATCCTCTCCTGCCCGGCGTGCTCGAAGCGTTTTCTGCTCGATGCGGCTTTGCTCGGCAGCGGCCGTCGCGTGAAGTGCGGGAACTGCGGTCATATCTGGCACCAGGAGCCCGACAGCTCGGCAGCGGCGGCCCCGGCCGTGGCGCCGCGTCCAGCCGCCCGGCCTGTCCAGCGACCGGCCCCGGCCCCTGTGCCGGAACCGCCGGCGGCGGATTCCGCCCCCGGGTTCCTCTCGGATTTCGCCACGGATTTCTCCCCCGGCGGGCAGGACCCTGCCGAGTCGGCACCCGGCGACGATCCCTTCGCGCCCGCGACCAGCGCCGCCCCGGCGCAGAGGCCGCGGCCGCTTCCCCTCGGCTCCAACCTGCCTGTGCCGCTGGAGCCGGAGCGGTCGCGCCGCGGCGCCGTGCTGCGCTGGGGCGGGCTTGCCGCCGTGGTCGCCGGTCTGGCGGCTGGGCTCTTCTTCGGGCGGGACGCCATCGTCGGGGGCTGGCCGCCGGCCAGGGCGTTCTACGAACTGGTCGGGATGCCGGTGGAGCCGGATCTGCCGGGGGCCGGCCTGGTCCTGCCGCGGGACAAGGCGCGCAGCGAGTTCCGCACCATCGAGGGCACGGTGCTGCTGTTCGTCAGCGGCACCATCGAGAACACCTCGGACCGGGAGCGCCCGGTGCCGGACGTGATGGCCTGGGCCATCGGCGCAGACGGTCAGCGCCTCTTCTCCTGGCGGATCATTCCGCCGGCCCGGGTGCTGGCCCCGGGCCAGTCGGTCACCTTCGAGTCCCGCATGCCGGAACGGCAGGGGGAAGCGAAGGCGATTGAATACAGCTTTGTCGCCCCCGAGCCGGCGCCGGACTCCGCCTTCTAGGCTGATCGCGGGGGCCGGTGGGCGGGCTTCAGAACCGGTCCAGCAGGCGCTCGATATAGTCCCGCTCCAGCTTCGGCCGGTCCGGTTCCCCGGCGCGCCGGCGCAGTTCCTCCAGGATCTCGCGGGACCGCTGCACGTCCGACACCTCCGGGATCTTCACCCGGTCGGTGTTGAACATGCCCTGGCCGGGAAGCTGCCGGCCCAGCGGATCGCGGCCGGGCTGGCGGCCCGCCTGCGGGCGCTGGCCCGGGCGCATGCCGGCGGCGGCCATCATCTGCTGCTGCATCTGCTCGGCCATCGCCTCCAGCCCCTGCTGGAGCTGGTCCACCGCCTGCCCCTGCGACGGCACCGCCTGACCGGGCAGTCCCTGCTCCAGCGCCTCGCCGGCGTCGCGCATGGCGCGCTCGGCGCGGCCCAGGGGGCGGGGGATGTCGCCGCCCATCTCCCCGAACCGGCGCATCAGGTCGCCCAGCTCGCGCCGCAGCGCCTCCTGGTCCGCGGCCATGGCGGCGGGATCGCCGCCCTGCGGCCCGGCCTGTCCCGGCTGGCCGCCGGGGCGGGGCTGGCCGGGTTGGGGCTGCCCGGGCTGCCGGTTCGGCCCCTGCATCCCGGGCAGGGGCATGTCCGGCGGCAGGATCTCCTCCTGCGCTTCGCCGGACTGCCGGAAGGTCTCGTCCATCAGCTCCTGCTGGCGCTGCGCCAGATCCTGGAGCTGCTGCATCATCTCCATCACCTGCCGGGCCGCCTCCTGACCCTGCTGCTGCTCCGCCGTCTGACCGGTGCGCAGGTTCTCCATCATCTGCTGGAGCTGCGAGAGCATCTGCCGGGCCGCGTCGCGCGATCCGGTCTGCGCCAGCTCGCGCATCCGCTCCATCATCTGCTCCAGCCCCTGGCGGTCCATGCTCTGGAGGTTCGGCATGTCGGGCAGCTCGGGCGGCATCTCGCCCCGCTCCACGGCCTCGCGGACCTTCTGCTCCAGGGCGTCCATGAACTGCTGCATGGCCTGCTGGAGCTGTTGCATCAGCCGGTCGATCTCTTCGTCCGGGGCGTTGCGGTCCAGCGCCTCCATCAGGTCCCGCTGGGCGTCGCGCAGGTCGCGCTCGGCCAGCGACAGGCCGCCGTCCTCCACCCGCAGGGCCGTCTCCCACAGCGTGTCCTGCACCGAGGCCAGCGCGTCCGGCTCCTGGTTGCGCCGCAGCCGGGCCACGGCGGAGCGCAGCCCCATGAAGACCGACAGGTCGCCGCGGTAGCCGTCGGGCCGGGCGGAGATGTCGGAGAGCGCGCGGGACACCGGGTCGCGGACGGCATCGCCGCCCAGGGTCAGGCGGCGCCGTTCGGCGATGATGGCCTGGGCGACCGGATGGCTGAAGGGCCGTTCCGGCAGCACGAAGGGCTGCTCGGCGCTGCGCCCGGTCTGGCCGGCGCCGTCGGTGGCCTCCAGCCGGATGCTCACCGGCAGCCCGGCCCAGGGGTGCGGCGTCAGGTCGGTGAAGCCGGTGGCCGCCACCTGCTTCGGGTTCACGCCGGGCAGCGGCAGCGGCAGCTCCAGCGGCGTGCGGTCGATCCCCGGCGCGGTCTCCGCCGCCAGGGTCAGGACCGCGACCACCCGGGCGACGCCGTAGTCGTCCGCCGCGGTGTAGTCGATCCGGGTGGCATGGCGCTCCGTCGCGGCGGGCGGGGTGCGGAAGGCGATGCCGGGTCCCATGTCGGGCACCACTCGGATGTCCCAGGCGCCCAGTTCCCGCCCGCGCTGGGTCACGCTCAGCCGCTGTCCGGCGGTGACCGGCCGGTCGATCTGGAAGCCGCCGCCGGCGACCCCGGCGAAGGGCGTGGCGCTGCCGTCGATCTCCAGCTCCGGGATGCCGCTGCCGCCACTGACCCGGGCCAGGAGCGTGCTGCCGACCGGGATGTCCACCGGCGCGGCGGGCGCCGTGGCGGCGTCGCCGCTCCCCGTTTCCGCTGCCGCTGCCGGCACGGGCCGGCGGGTCAGGAAGACGGGCGGCAGGCCGGTGTGGTCCGGCGGCGTGATCCAGACGTCCAGGGCCGCCGGCACGGCCGGTCCCAGCCCGGCGATCCGGGGCTGGAGCGCCAGCCCCAGCCGCTCGCTCCAGTCGTCGCGGGCGACGCTCGCCGCCACCAGCAGCACCAGCGCCAGGGCGATGCGCAGGGCCCAGGGGTCGCGCGCCAGCAGGTTGGGGTGCGGGGCGTTCAGGCGCAGGTCCCGGACCTGCTGCCGCGCCCGCTCCTGCGCCATCTGCCAGAGCGCATCGGCCACCGGGTCCCCGTCGCCGGTGGCGCGGCCGTCGCGCAGGGTCGCCAGAGGCCGGTGGGTAAGCGCGCTGTCGTGCTCCAGCCGGCGGCGGCCTTCCTCCACGCCGGGCCAGCGGAAGCCGCGCAGCCGGGTGACGCCCAGCCAGCCGACGCCGCCGGCCGTCGCCAGCAGCAGCAGCAGGTGCAGCCAGCCCGGCAGCAGGGGCGGCAGGCCGAACAGGGCCAGCGCCAGGAAACCGCCGGCGACGCCGACGGCGGGCCAGAGCCGGGGCCACAGCCGTTCCCAGGCCAGGGCGGCGCGGGCCGCGTGCAGGCGCAGGCCGGAACCGGGGGCGCCCGGCGCCGCGCCGCGGCGTGCGCCGGGCATCTCCGCGGCTTCAGCGGACGGCGGGACCTCCCGGGCACGGAACCGGCTCTGCATTGCTCACCCTCCGGGGCGTCCGCCCGGGCTCCGGCCCGGCCCGCCCCCTGTCAACGGGACCCCGGCGGCGGCAGCCACGCCGGGACGCTTTCCATCGCCAGCAGTTCTTCCAGCGTCGGGCGTCGGCGCACCACCGCCCGCTCGCCGCCCGCCACCAGCACCTCCGGCGCCAGCGGGCGGGAATTGTAGGTGGAGGCCATGACCGCGCCATAGGCGCCGGCGGTCAGGATCGCCACCAGGTCCCCCGCCTGCATCGGCGGCAGCCGCCGCCCCTTGGCGAAGGTGTCGCCGCTTTCGCAGACCGGGCCGACGACGTCCATCGCGCTGAGCGGGGCGCCGCGGGCGGGCTGCTTCACCGGCAGGATAGTGTGCCAGGCATCGTAAAGCGAGGGGCGGATCAGGTCGTTCATGGCCGCGTCCAGGACAAGAAAGCGGCGGTGCAGCCCTTCCTTGACATGGACGACCCGTGACAGCAGCACGCCCGCGCTCGCCACCAGCGAGCGGCCGGGCTCCAGCGTGATGTGGCAGCCCAGGGGGCCCACCGTCTCCCGCACCACCTGCGCATAGGCGCGGTGGTCGGGGCCGATGTCCTCCTCCCGGTAGGGGACGCCGACGCCGCCGCCCAGGTCGATGCGCTCGATCCCGATGCCCTGCGCCCGCAGGTCCGTCACCAGCTCCGCCACCTTGGCGAAGGCCAGCGCGAACGGCGACGTCTTCAGGAGCTGGGAGCCGATGTGGATCGCCACGCCCAGCGGGCGCAGGCCCGGCAGGGCCGCGGCGCGGGCGAAGGCGGCGCCGGCCTGGGACCAGTCGATGCCGAACTTGTCCTCCTTGCGGCCGGTGGTGATCTTGCCATGCGTCTCCGCGTCCACGTCGGGGTTGACGCGCAGGGCGACGGGCGCCACCAGCCCCAGCCCGCTGGCCACCGCCGACAGCAGGTCCAGCTCGGGCAGGCTCTCCACGTTGATCTGGTGGATGCCGGCCTTCAGCGCCGCCGCCAGCTCGTCGCGTGTCTTGCCGACGCCGGAGAAGACGATGCGGTCGGCCGGGATGCCGGCGACCAGCGCCCGCTGCATCTCACCCACCGACACCACGTCGGCCCCGGCTCCCAGGGCCGCCAGGGTGCGGATGACGGCGAGGTTGGAGTTGGCCTTCAGGGCATAGCAGACGGCCACGTCGCGCCCGCCGGGGCCGTCCAGGTCGAAGGCGTCGGCATAGGCCCGCCAGTTCGCCCGCAGCTCCGCCGTGGAATAGACATAGGCCGGCGTGCCCGCCTCCGCCGCGATGGCGGACAGGGGCACGTCCTCGACATGCAGCTCCCCGTCGCGGTAGGCGAAGCCGGGGGAGGGGACCTTCGCCATCACATGCCCCCGCCGCTCGGCGGGATGGCGGGGCCGGAGCGGCTGCCGGGACGGCGGGCGATCGGATCGACCGGCTTCAGCGCGTCCTCGGCACCCGGCGCCGTGCTCGTGTCCTGTCCGGGGGTGGTGCCGGTCTGGCCGCTCTGCGTCGCGGTGCCCGTGGCCGGCGGCGTCGCCGGCTGCGGGTCCAGCGCCGGATCGGGGTAGAAGCGCCCGGGTTCGGCGTTCGGCGGGGCGGCGGGGAAGCCCGGCTTCTTGCCGCAGGCCGTCAGCGCCAGCGGCAGCGCCAGCAAGAGGGCCGCAGGCCAGAGGGGGAAGGATCGGGTCCGGCTCACAGGAAACGCTCCCGGGCGGCCTGCGCCGCCCTGCGCACGAGATCGGGCGCGGTGCCGCCCAGGCTGGTGCGGGAGGCGACGGACGCCTCCACGCTCAGCACGGGGAAGATGTCCGCGGTGATGCGGGGCTCCACGGCCTGGAGCGCCTCCAGCGGCAGGTCGGACAGGCCGCAGCCCCGCTCCTCCGCCGCCTTGACGATGCGGCCGGTGACGTGGTGCGCCTCGCGGAACGGCATGCCCAGCCGCCGCACCAGCCAGTCGGCCAGATCGGTGGCGGTGGGGAAGCCCGCCTCCACGGCGCGGCGCATGGCGGCCGGGTCGGCCGTCAGGTCGCGCACCATGCCGGTCATGGCGGCAAGGCAGAGCGACAGCGTCTCCTCCGCCTCGAACACCGGCTCCTTGTCCTCCTGCATGTCCTTGGAATAGGCCAGCGGCAGGCCCTTCATCATGACCAGCAGGGCGTTCAGGCTGCCGATCACCCGCCCGGCCTTGCCGCGCACCAGCTCGGCCGCGTCGGGGTTGCGCTTCTGCGGCATGATCGAGCTGCCGGTGGTGAAGGCGTCCGTCAGCCGGATGAAGCGGAACTGGCTGGTACACCAGAGGACGATCTCCTCCGCCAGCCGCGACAGGTGGACGCCGCAGATGGCGCCGGCGGACAGGTACTCCAGCGCGAAGTCGCGGTCCGACACGGCGTCCAGCGAATTCGCCGTCGGCCGGTCGAAGCCCAGCGCCGCCGCCGTCATGGCGCGGTCGACGGGGTAGGGCGTGCCGGCCAGGGCGGCGCTGCCCAGCGGGCACTCGTTCAGCCGGGCGCGGGCATCACGCACGCGGCCGCGGTCGCGGCCCAGCATCTCGACATAGGCCAGCAGATGGTGGCCGAAGGTGACCGGCTGCGCCGTCTGGAGATGGGTGAAGCCGGGCATCACCGTGTCGGCGTATTCCTCCGCCCGGTCGATCAGGGCGGCCTGCAAGGCCCGCAGGTCGCCGTCCAGCCGGTCCAGCGCGTCGCGCACCCAGAGCTTGAAGTCCGTCGCCACCTGGTCGTTGCGCGACCGCGCCGTGTGCAGCCGGCCGGCCGGCTCGCCGATCAGCTCCTTCAGCCGCGCCTCCACGTTCATGTGGATGTCCTCCAGCGCCGTGCTGAAGGTGAAGCGGCCCTCGCGGATCTCCGCCGCCACCTGCTCCAGTCCGGCCACGATGGCCTCGGCGTCGGCGGCCGGGATGATGCCCTGGGCGGCCAGCATCCGGGCATGCGCCTGGGAGCCCGCGATGTCCTGGGACCAGAGTCGGCGGTCGAAGCCGATGGAGGCGTTGATGCGCTCCATGATCTCGGCGGGGCCGCGGGCGAAGCGGCCGCCCCACAGCTCGTTGGAACGGGGACCGCCGGAGTCGGGCCGGGTGTCGGTCGGGCTGGGCTGTGACGGAGTGTCGGACAGGCTTGACGTCATGCGGGCGGAGGCCGAGCTATGTCCGGGACGGCGGCGGCGCCGCAGCGCGCCGCACCCGTTCCGGAACGGAGAGGAACGAGGGGAAGAATGGCGATTTTGCGGCGCCCCGCAATGCCCGTGCTGGCCTTGGCGGCGATTCTCTCGCTGGCGGCCTGCGGCGATCAGGGTCAGGGCGGCTCCCGGACCGCGGGAGAGAGCACGGGACAGCCCGCTTCAGAGGCTGGTGCGGGGCGGGGGACGCTGGCGGAGTCGCTGGCCCCCTTCACGGTGACCGGCACGCCGCAGCCGGCGCCGGACTTCGCCTTCACCGACCGCGACGGCCGGCCGGTGACGCTCGCGGATTTCCGCGGCAAGGTGGTGCTGCTGAACCTCTGGGCCGTCTGGTGCCCGCCCTGCGTCAAGGAGATGCCGTCGCTCGACCGGCTCCAGGCGGCGCTGGGTGGGGACGACTTCCAGGTCGTCACGCTGTCGCAGGACCGCGGCGGCGCGGCCCAGGTGCTGCCCTTCTATGAGAAGGCGGGGATCGCCCATCTGCCGGTCTATCTCGACCCGCAGACCGCGGCGATGGCGGCGCTCAAGGCCCGCGGCCTGCCCACCACCTACCTGATCGACCGCGAGGGACGCCTGCTCGGCCGGCTGGAGGGGGAAGCCGCCTGGGACGCCCCGGCCGCCCTGGACCTGATCCGCCGCGTCATCGCGGGGAGCTACTGACCGGCGTGATCCGGGCCGGCGCCCCCTTGCAGGGGGCGCGGCGCCCGGGCCGCCTGTCGCTGCCGGCACGGCTACCGCGTCGGCCGCGGCACGTCGCCGGAATAGTCGTAGAAGCCGCGCCCGACCTTGCGGCCCAGCCAGCCGGCCTCGACATACTTCACCAGCAGCGGGCAGGGGCGGTACTTGCTGTCGGCTAGCCCCTCGTACAGCACCTGCATGATGGAGAGGCAGGTATCCAGCCCGATGAAGTCGGCCAGCTCCAGCGGGCCCATCGGGTGGTTCGCCCCCAGCTTCATGGCGGTGTCGATGCCCTCGACCGTGCCGACGCCCTCGTACAGGGTGTAGACGGCCTCGTTGATCATCGGCAGCAGGATGCGGTTGACGATGAAGGCCGGGAAATCCTCCGCGATGGCGGCGGTCTTGCCCAGCTTCGCCGTCAGCTCCTTGATCGCCTGGAAGGTCTCCTCGTCCGTGGCGATGCCGCGGATGATCTCGACGAGCTGCATCACCGGCACCGGGTTCATGAAGTGCATGCCGATGAACTTGTGCGGCCGGTCGGTGCTGGCCGCCAGCCGGGTGATGGAGATCGACGAGGTGTTGGTGGCGACCAGCGCGTCGGCCTTCAGGTGCGGCACGAGCTGCTTGAAGATGGCGCGCTTGACGTCCTCGCTCTCCGTCGCCGCCTCGATCACCAGATCGCAGTCGGCGAGCGCGGAGAGATCGGCCGCGGTGGCGATGCGGGCCAGTGCGGCGTCCTTCACGGCCTCGGTCAGCTTGCCCTTGGCGACCTGCCGTTCCAGGTTCCGGCCGATGCCGCCGACCGCCTTCGTGAGCTGGTCCGCGCGCACATCCACCAGCTTCACCTGGAAGCCGGCAACCGCACTGACATGGGCGATGCCGCTGCCCATCTGGCCGGCACCGATGATACCGATCTTCTCGATCATGCCGCTACCCTGACGACGCAAAGGGGACGAACGCGGAACAGTCCCGCCAGGAGGAAGCCGGGGGCGGGACCCGGACGCGGAAGGGGCGGCCCGACGGGGCCGCCCCTCCACGATGGCACATTACTTGTCGATCTGCTCGGTCAACTCGGGCACGACCTTGAAAAGATCGCCCACAAGGCCGTAGTCGGCGATCTGGAAGATCGGCGCCTCCTCGTCCTTGTTGATGGCGACGATCACCTTGCTGTCCTTCATGCCGGCCAGGTGCTGGATGGCGCCCGAGATGCCGACGGCGATGTACAGCTCCGGCGCCACGATCTTGCCGGTCTGGCCGACCTGGTAGTCGTTCGGCACGAAGCCGGCGTCCACCGCCGCGCGGGAGGCGCCGACGGCGGCGCCCAGCTTGTCGGCCAGCTTCTCCAGCAGGTGGAAATTGTCGCCCGACTGCATGCCGCGGCCGCCGGAGACGACGACGCGGGCCGCGGTCAGCTCCGGCCGCTCGGACTTCGACAGCTCCGCCCCGACGAACGTCGACAGGCCGGCGTCGCCGCTGCCCGAAACGGGCTCCACCGCCCCGCTGCCGCCCTCGGCCGCGGCCGGCTCGAAGGCCGTGCCGCGCACCGTGACGACCTTCACGGCGTCCGACGACTGCACGGTGGCGATGGCGTTGCCGGCATAGATCGGCCGCTCGAACGTGTCGGCGGAGACGACGCCGCTGATCTCGCTGATCTGCTGCACGTCCAGAAGGGCGGCGACGCGCGGGGCGACGTTCTTGCCGAAGGTCGTGGCCGCGAACAGGACATGGCCGTAGCCGCCGTCCTTCGCCACCTTGGCGACCAGCGGGGCGAGGTTCTCGGCCAGCGGGTGCTCGTACTCGGCCGCGTCGGCCAGCAGCACCTTGGTCACGCCCGCGGCCTTGCCGGCGGCCTCGGCCGCCGCGGCGGCACCCTTGCCGGCGACCAGCACATGCACCGGGCCGCCCAGCTTGGCGGCGGCGCCCAGGGTCGTCAGGGTCGGCTTCTTGATCGGGCCCTCGGAGGGCTCCGCAACGACGAGGATGGTCATGGTCGGCTCCCCCTGTCAGATCACGCGGGCTTCGTTGCGCAGCTTGTCGACCAGAGCGGCGACATCGGCCACCTTCACGCCGCCCTTGCGCTTCGCCGGCTCGGTGACCTTCAGCGTCTTCAGGCGGGGGCTGAAGTCCACGCCCACCTGATCCGGGGTCAGGGTCTCGATGGGCTTCTTCTTCGCCTTCATGATGTTCGGCAGCGAGGCGTAGCGCGGCTCGTTCAGGCGCAGGTCGGTGGTCACCACCGCCGGCAGCTTCAGCTCGACCGTCTCCAGGCCGCCGTCCACCTCGCGGGTGACGGCGACGGAGCCCTCGGCCGCCACGACCTTGGAGGCGAAGGTGCCCTGCGCCCAGCCCAGCAGGGCGGCCAGCATCTGGCCGGTCTGGTTGGCGTCGTCGTCGATCGCCTGCTTGCCGACGATGACGAGGCCCGGCTGCTCCTTCTCGGCGATGGCCTTCAGCGCCTTCGCCACGGCCAGCGGCTCGGTCTCGGCGTCGGTCTGCACCAGCACGCCGCGGTCGGCGCCCATGGCCAGCGCCGTGCGCAGGGTCTCCTGCGCGGCGGCCGGACCGATGGACACGACCACGATCTCCGTCGCCTTGCCGGCTTCCTTGAGGCGCACGGCCTCTTCCACCGCGATCTCGTCGAACGGATTCATGGACATCTTCACGTTCGCGAGTTCGACGCCGGTGTTGTCCGGCTTGACGCGGATCTTGACGTTGTAGTCAACGACCCGTTTCACGGCGACCAGTATCTTCATCGGCGATCCCCTGGTAGCAAGGCCATTCCTGGCAGCGGCCCGGTGTCAGCGGCGTGCTGACGGTTCGGTGGCGCGCCGGCCCCTGGTTCGGCGGGACTGTCACAGGCGTTCGCGCCCCGCTCAGCCCCGCCTTCGAGCCGGCGCAAAGTATGTTGCACTCGAAACACTGTCAACGCAGGCCCGGACGACATGGCCCTGGCCGGAGCAGCCGCCGGGCCGCCCCTCCCGGCCCAGAGAGATAGTTTACGTTTACGTAATGGTAAAGGGGCTCGCTGTCCGCTCTGCGGACGCGCCGCACAACGGCAGGGTGGATCCTGGTGCGTCGTGTCGCGCGGCCTGTGGATAACTCAAGTCTCCGCCGCGTCCAGACGGCGGGCGAGCCGCAGCAGGTGGTCGGACAGCCGGTCCGTGTACTGCCGCGCCGTCTCCCCGACCGTCTCCTCCCGCGCCAGCACCACCAGCCGGCGCTCGGCCCGGCGGACGACGGCGTGGGCCAGACGGAGCAGGGCAGCGGCCGGGCTGCCGCCGGACGGCAGCAGCGCCGGGCACGCCGGGTCCGCGCCTAGGACTGCGTCCAGGGCCGCGATCTCCGTCTCCAGGCGCTCCACCTGCGACGGCAGCATCCGCAGCGGCGGCCGGCGCCGCGGCGTGTCCCGCTCGGGCAGGCAGAGGTCGGCCGCCAGATCCAGCAGTTCGTTCTGGATGCGGGCCAGCATGGCGTCGGCCTCGCCTGCGATCCCGTCGCGGCCCCGCGTGTAGAGGCGCGCCGCGCCCAGAAGGGCGTTCGCCTCGTCCACGGTGCCGTAGGTGTCGAGTCGGACGGCCGTCTTCGGCACCCGCGTGGCGTCGCCCAGGAAGGTCAGTCCACCGTCGCCGGCGCGGGTGGTGATGCGGGTCAGCGCGACCATGCCGTCTCCTCCGTTCCGCCCGCTCAGCCCCGGGCGGACAGCAGGACCAGGACGAACAGCACCAGGGCCAACGCCTGCAAGGCGACGCGCAGCCGCATCAGCCGGTTGCCGTGCCGGGCGGCGAACTCGCCGCCGCGGGCCATGGCGACCAGCCCGACGACCAGCGCGCCCAGCACGGCCAGCATGGCGGCGATCAGGAGGAAGACCAGGAATCCGTTCATGGCCGCCGTTATAGCCCCTGTGCCGCCCGCTGCCAGCCCCGCCATCGCCCTAGGCCATCCGGCCCGGATGGGGAAGGGGGCGAAACAGCGGTTGCGGCCGGCCCCGATCCGGGTAACCTCCCCGGCATGGGATTTCTGCGCCACCTGACCGCCTGCAACACGCACGACCTGTCGCGCTACCGGCCCTTTCTCGTGGCCGGGCAGCATGTCGGGCATGTGCGTGAGGATTTCTTCCGCCGGCTTCTCGCCCTGGGCGACCCGTTCGAGCCGACGGGCGACGGCATCGCCCTGGCGGAGCGGTCCGGCACCGCGGCCGGGCGGACGGCGGCGATGGCCGCGGCGCTGGACGTGCTGGTGGCGGACGGCACCCTTCCCGGCCTGCGGCGGGAAACCTATCCGGTGCTGACCCGCTGGGGGGCGGAGCCGCTGCTGGGCATCGACCGCGCCGCCGTGCCCTTCTTCGGGCTGCGCAGCTTCGGCCTTCACGTCAACGGCTATGTCCGCCGGCCCGACGGGCTGCATCTCTGGGTCGGGCACCGGGCACGCGACCGCGGCGTGGCGCCGGGCAAGCTCGACAACCTCGTCGCCGGCGGCCAGCCGATGGGCCTGACCCTGGCGGAGAATCTGCGCAAGGAGGCGCATGAGGAGGCCGGCCTGCCGGCGGCGGTCGCCGACCGGGCACGGCCCGTCGGCGTCATCTCCTACCTGCTGGAGAACGGCTCCGGGCTGAAGCCGGACACGCTGTTCTGCTACGATCTGGAACTGCCCGACGGGCTTGTTCCCCGCAACACCGACGGGGAGGTGGAGCGGTTCGAGCTGTGGCCGCTCCACCGCGTGGCGGAGAGCGTGGCCGGCAGCGACGACTGGAAGTTCAACGTGAACCTCGTCGTCATCGACTTCCTGATCCGGCACGGCTGGCTGACGCCCGACCACCCGGACTACATCGCCCTCTGCTCCGGCCTGCGGCGCTGATCCCGCCCTTGCGGCGCTGATCCCGGCGCGCCCTCGGACCGGTCAGAACAGATCGTCGATGGCCGACTGGTCCAGCGTCGCCTGCGGCATCGAGCCGTGGACGATGGCGCTGCCCCGGTCCACCAGCGCCTGAAGGCGCTGCCAGTAGTCCACGGCCACGTCGCCCATCCGCGCCGGATCGTCCTTGGAGGCGTCCAGTTCCGTCAGCGCGTCGGCGATGGTGGCGTTCAGCTCGTCGATCGTCAGGTCGAACGGGACCCGGTATTCGGGCGGGGCGTTCTCGTAGCACTCGATGGCCAGGGGCGCGAAATGCAGGCCGCTGCCGCGGAAATGTTCGGCATAGGTCTTCGGCCGCCAGGCCTTCACCTCCTCCAGCATGTCCGGCATGTCGCCGAGCATCGAGAGGAGCATGATCACTTCATTGAAATGGTTGAAGTAGTCCGTCGACAGCAGGGTCGTCCCGTCGATGGTGGTATCCTGCGCAAGGCGCCGGTAATGGTCGATGGCTGCGGTGTCGTGCATGGCGCGTCTATATCATGGAGTCCGGGCGGCGCAGGAAGAATTCGTGCGTATCCCGTCTCATCCATACGCTTGGACCAGGGCGGGGCGAAAGAAAAGTCTCATTGTCGTGACCATACCCTGCGCCCTGCGCCCTGCACGTCAGTCGGGAAAGCCGGCCAGCGCCCGCACCGCCGCCGGCGCCAGCCCCTCTGCCCGCAGCGCGCGCAGCGCCTTCGCCCCGTCGCGTTTGGACAGCCGCTCGCCGGCGGCGTTCGTCAGCAGCCCGTGGTGGTGGTATTCCGGCACGGCCAGCCCCAGCAGCGCCTGCAACAGCCGGTGGACATGGGTCGCCTCGAACAGGTCCACCCCGCGGGTGATCAGGGTGACGCCCTGGAGATGATCGTCCAGCGTGACGCAAAGGTGGTAGCTGCCCGGGGCGTCCCGCCGGGCCAGCACCACGTCGCCCAGGATGCCGGGCACGGCGGTCTGCATGCCGCACGCCCGGTCGTGCCAGCAGAGCGGCCCGGTCAGGTCCAGGGCGCGGGCGATGTCCAGCCGCCAGGCGTGCGGCTGCCCGTCCGCCAGGCGCGCCTGCGCGTCGTCGGGGGCCAGCCGACGGCAGGTGCCGGGATAGAGCGGTCCCTCCGGCCCCGGACCGGCCCCGGCCGTCGCCGGCGTCAGGTGCGGGGCGTGGCCGGCGCGGGCGATCTCCTCCTGGATCTCCTTGCGCGAACAGAAGCAGGGATAGAGCACGCCCAGCGCCCGCAGCCGCTCCAGCGCCGCCCGGTAGTCGTCCGGATGCTCGGACTGGCGGCGCACCGGCCCGTCCCAGTCCAGCCCCAGCCAGGCCAGATCCTCGCGGATCGCGGCGTCGAACTCCGGCCGGCAACGCTGCGGGTCGATGTCCTCGATGCGCAGCAGGAAGCGCCCGCCCGTGCTGCGGGCGGCGCGCCAGCCGGCCAGGGCGGAATGCGCGTGGCCCAGATGCAGATACCCGGTCGGGCTGGGCGCGAAGCGGGTGACGACGGGGGCGGACGGGACGGCGGATGCGGTCATGATCCTGGTCTAGCATCGCGGCCGGTGCGGCCCAAGGGGGGTGCGGGGGGCGCGCAGGCGGCGACTCGGCGCCGCAGTTTTCTCCCTCTGCCGCCGGCCGGCCGTTCCGGCCACCATCCACGGTGGCCGGTCCGGGCAATGAACCCCAAGATTAGTGCTGCCCAATATTGCGGATAGATGACATTCAGGCCGGGCGGAGACTCGAAGGTTGCTTTTTGCGGCGTCGGCGATTATCTAGGGCGCCGGGTTCCGGCGGGTCTTCCGGGCCGGCAGTGCGCGGACCGGGACGGGATCGGAACGGACTGGAACAGCAGGGGGGTTGGCATTGATGCCACCGCTCGACAGTTGTCCGGCTTTGGTGCTGAACGCGGATTTCCGTCCGCTCAGTTACTTCCCCCTGTCGCTCTGGTCCTGGCAGGAGGCGGTGAAGGCCGTGGTCCTGGACCGGGTGAACATCATCTCCGTCTACGACCGCGTGGTCCGGTCGCCGACGCAGGAGATCAGGCTGCCCAGCGTCATCAGCCTGAAGGAATACATACCGGCGACACGAAGGCCGGCTTTCACAAGGTTCAACGTCTTCCTGCGCGACCGTTTCTCCTGCCAGTACTGTAGTCGAAGTTTTCCCACCCAGGAACTGACCTT
Source organism: Rhodocista pekingensis (assembly GCF_042665545.1). Classification (NCBI taxonomy): domain Bacteria; kingdom Pseudomonadati; phylum Pseudomonadota; class Alphaproteobacteria; order Rhodospirillales; family Azospirillaceae; genus Rhodocista; species Rhodocista pekingensis. The sequence continues at coordinate 25,541 of NZ_JBHTCM010000009.1, forward strand.
CGACCATGTGATTCCCCGGTCCAAAGGCGGACGGACCACCTGGGAAAATGTCGTCACCAGTTGTTCCGCCTGCAATCTCATGAAGGGCAGCCGCTATCCCCACCAGTGCGGGATGTTTCCGGTCCAGCCGCCCTTCCAGCCCACCGCCCATCAGCTTCAGGAGAACGGCCGGTCCTTCCCGCCGAACTACCTGCACCAGAGCTGGCGCGATTTCCTCTACTGGGATTCAGAGCTGGAGCCGTTCTGACGCTCCGCCGGTCCCCCTCCGACGCGCTTCCATCGTCCCGCCGTTTCGACCGGCCGCCGCTTCGACCGGCCACCGCCGACGTGCGCCCGCACCCGGCCGACCTGTGGCCGACGGGCGCGGGCGGCCGCGATCATGGCTGCCGTCAGGGCTTCCGGGTGAACTCCGCACCGATGCGCAGGGTCACCTCGTCGCTGACGGCCGGAACATAGGCCGACACGCCCCATTCCGACCGCTTGAGCACCGTCTCGGCATCGAAGCCGATCGTGTAGACCTTGCTGACGGGGCTCACGCCGGCCTGGTTGAAGGTCGCCTCCAGCACCACCGGGCGGGTGACGCCGCGCAGGGTCAGATCGCCCGTGATGCGCGCCGTGCGCTCGCCGGTCACCTCGACCCCGGTGCTGCGGAAGCGGGCGGTCGGGGTCTTGCCCGCATCCAGGAAGTCGTCGGAGCGCAGGTGCTTGTCCAGCTCGGCGTCGCTGGTGTCCACCGCGGCCACGTCGATCGTGATGTCCACCCGGCTGCGGGTCGGGTCCTTGGCGTCGTAGTCCAGGGTGCCCGACAGGGCCGGGAAGGCGCCGTAGTAGGTGGAGAAGCCCAGGTGCCGGACGGAGAACAGCACCTTGGCATGGGCCGGGTCCAGGGCATAGCGGCCGGACTGCGCTTCGGCGGGCGCCTGGGTCAGCTCCTGGGCGGCGGCGGGGCTGGCCACGGGCAGGACCGGGACGGCGGTGGCCAGGGCCAGCAGCAGCCCGGCGGTGACGGCGGAACGGCGCATTCTGTGATCCTCCTCGGTGGACGCTCTCTGTGCTGTCCAGGGAGGTGGGATCGTCGCGGCTGCCGGGGAAGCGGCCCCCGCCGGGATGCATCGTTGCGCCCGGCGGGACAGTCGGGCCGGAACGTCCGGCCCGCCGTTTCCCTCCGGGTCAGAAGCGTTCGGACAGCCAGATGGCGGCGCGGGAGCCGGCCTTGATCAGGGCCGACAGCACCGGATAGCCCGTGGCCCGCTCCGCCTCGTTGGCCAGCCCGATGTCGCGGTGCTCCAGCTCCTCCTCGCGGAATCGCTCGATGGTCGCCTTCAGCTCCGCCTCCTCCGGTCCCAGCGCGGCGGCCTGCTGCGCGTAATGGCCGTCGATGGCGGTCTCCACCGCCACGGTGCAGGCCATGGCGGCGCGCTCGCCCAGCAGCGCCGTGCCGGCGCCCAGGGCGTAGCCGGCGACATGCCAGACCGGCCGCAGCACCGTCGGCCGGACACGGCGGCGGGCGATCAGCGCCTCGAACGTCTCCAGATGGACCTTCTCCTGTTCCGCCATGTGGCGCAGCACCGGCCCGTGGCGGCCCTTGCCCAGCACGGCGATCTGGCCGGCATAGATGCGGGTGGCACCGAACTCCCCGGCATGGTCCACCCGGATCATCCGGTCCAGATGGGCCTTGCGGTCCGGGTCGCCGGGCAGCCGGGCCGGGCGCGGCAGCACGGGCAGGGGATCGTCCACCGACGGCCGGCGGGCGGGCTCCGGATCGTGGATCATGACGGTCGGATCGCTCATGCGTTTCTCCTGCGGTAGCCGGCCCAGGCCGTGGCGAAGGCCAGCAGCGCCAGACCCAGGGACAGGACCATGTTCCAGGCGGCCATGGACAGACCCGCCAGCGACCACTGGATCTCGTCGCAGCGGACCAGCGGGGCGCCCAGGATCTGCGCCCGCAGCGCCTCGATGCTGTCCGGGGCCGGACCGCTGACGCTACAGGCGGACAGCCCCTGCCACCAGTGTTCCTCGACGCCGACATGGAACAGCGCGATGCCGGCGCCGGCCAGGAAGGCGGCGCCGCCCAGGGCCAGCAGCAGCGCCCGGGCGCGCGGCCCGGGCAGCGCCATGGGGGCGGGCAGCAGCAGCCCGATGGCCGCGGCGTGCGCCCAGCGCTGCCAGTGGCACAGCTCGCAGGGCGGCAGGCCGTCGCGGTACTGGAAGGTGATGGCCGCCCCCAGCGCCCCGGCCGCCCCGGCCAGCAGCAGCAGGGCGATCAGGCGGGGCCGGGTGGAAAGAAGGTCGCTCATGCCGTCGATATGGTCGGAAGCGGGAAGGGGGCAAGCCCGGCCGGGCCGGTGGGGGCGGCTCAGAACAGCAGCTTGACGGCGGCGAAGCCGCCGACCAGCAGGACGAAGAAGACCACCGTCAGCAGGCCCAGGTTCCGTTCGATGTAGCCGCGGATCGGCTCGCCGAACCAGTACAGCAGGGCGGCGACGGCATAGAAGCGCAGGCCCCGCGCCAGGAACGAGGCGATGAAGAAGGCGGGGATCGACATCCCGACCATGCCGCTGAAGATGGTCGTGATCTTGTAGGGGAACGGGGTCAGGGCGCCGCCCGCCACGATCAGCACGCCCCATTCCTTGTAGGCGCGCTCGAACTCCCCGAACGCCTCGGTATAGCCATAGGCGCGCAGCAGCGGCTCGGCGACGACCTCGTAGAGCGCGGACCCGATCAGATAGCCGAACAGCCCGCCCAGGGCCGAGGCCACGGTGCAGACGGTGGCGATCAGGAAGGCGCGGCGGCGGTCGGCCAGCACCATCGGGATCAGCATCACGTCGGGCGGGATGGGGAAGAAGGAGCTTTCGGCGAAGGAGACTCCGGCCAGACTGCGGAGCGCGTGCCGGTGCGTCGCCAGACGCATCGTCCAGTCATAGAGCTTGCGGATCACGGTCGGCCAGGTCCTGCGGGGCGGGGGCTGGCACGGGTGTAGCAGTGCGCCCCGCCGCCGTCCACCGCGCGCCCTGCCCGACGCGCCGGATGCGCGGTGGGCAGGGGCTGCGCTGCGGCATCGCGGCTCTTTCCTGCGGGCGGCGCGGAAAGCCCTTGCTCCCGGCCGCCGTCCCGCTATGATCCCGCCCGCGTTCGCGCCCGGTGCCCCCGTGGCGGAATTGGTAGACGCGGCAGACTCAAAATCTGTTGCCCGGAAGGGCATGTTGGTTCGAGTCCGACCGGGGGCACCACTCTTTCCCGACATCCACCCGTCTCACATCCGGACGCCCGGCGCGTCCGGCCCCCGCCTGTGCGGGCGATGGCGGGCACGGGGCGGTCCGTTTCCTCCGTTGCCCGCCCGTGCCCGGCACCGGCCCGACGCATCCGCCTGATTCGACGGCCGCTGTCGCAAAGACGTCATGCGAATTCGCTAAGGGAGACGGATCATCTCCGGTGACGGTGGACGGGTTTGACAGACTCTCCCGAAGACATGCGTCAGCAGCAGGCAGAACTCCTGAGTTTCATCTCCCGGCGCGTCCGGGATCCCTGGATGAGCGACGACATTGTTCAGGAGACATTCGTACGCTTTCTGAGCGTCGGCGCTTCCGGCGGGGTCGGAAACCGGATGGCCTGGATGAAACAGGTGGCGCTTAACCTGATCCGCGACCATTTCCGCCGGGCGGCGCGCCAGCCGACGGAGATGCTCGGCGACCAGATCGCCGATCCCGACTGCCCGCCCGACGAGGCCGCCATCCGTCAGGAACGGGTGGCGATGTTCGCGCAGGCCCTTGACCGGCTGCCCCCCTTGCGGCGAACCATCTTCATCCGGCGCAAGCTGCACGGCGAAAGCTCCCGGGTCGTGGCCGAGTCCCTGTCCTTGACGGAAAACGCCGTGGACCAGCATGTGGCGAGGGCCATGCTCACCCTTCAGTCCGAAATCACGAAGAAGACGAGCCGGGGCAAGCGCGCATGAGCCGCGACCGTACTGCTGACCAGTCCCGCGCCCGTGAGGCCCGCGTCCTTGAGGAAACGGCCCGCTGGCTGGCGACGCGCCTGGACGCCGGGGCGGACGAGCTGGACCGGGACCCCTGGATCACGGCCGATCCGGCCCGCCGCGCGGCGGCCCTGGATCTGCTCGGGCTCTGCAACGACCCGGCCCTGCATGAGGCGATGCGCCGGGCGGACACGACCCGGGCGGAGGTGGCCACCGGGCGGGTCCGGGACGATCGGCGGCCGGTCCCGGGGGGGATCCTGGCGGGCGTCTTCGCGGCGCTTGCGCGGCCCCGGCTGGCTGCTGCGGCCTGCGCCGTGCTGCTGGCGCTGCTCTGGATCGGCGCCGGTCTCAGCGATCCGGCGGTGACCTACCGGACCGGCCGCGGCCAGAGCCTGACCGTCGCGCTCGACGACGGGTCCACCCTCACGCTCGGCGGCGACACCCGCCTGACCGTGTCCCTGGGGCGCACGGAGCGCGCGGCCGAGCTGCGCCAGGGCAGCGTCATGTTCGAGGTGGCCCGCGATCCGGCCCGGCCCTTCGTGATCGACGCCGGCGACAGCCGGACGGAGGTGCTGGGTACCCGCTTCGTCCTCGACCGCTTCAGCGGCGGCACCGAACTGTCCGTCTATTCGGGACGGGTGCGCTTCGGCCCCGCGGACCGGGAGGGGATCGAGGCGACGGCCGGACAGCGGGTCGCCGTCCTGTCCGGCCGCCTGGGCGAGGTCCGGCCGTTCGAACCGGACCCGGCGCCCTGGCGGAGCGACTGGATCGAGACCTCGGGGATGTCGCTCGGCCGCCTGGTCGAAGAGCTGAACCGCTGGTCGGACCGTCCCGTTGAACTGGCCGATCCGGCCCTGAAGCGGCTGCGGGTCAGCGGCTATTTCCGCCTGTCCGAGACGGAGAAGCAGTTGGAGGGGATCGCCCTGCTGCACCGGCTGCACCTGCGGCGGGAGGCGGACCGGTACGTGCTCGCGCCGGCCGCGGGCGACGGGAAACCGTATTAAAAACTTCACGGAACCGTCTGTCAGATCGCCCCGGCGCCGGCGTCTTCCCCCGGCAGACGCGACGGGCCCCGCATGGGGTGGGGAGGCCGGCGTCCCCGGAGAAGATGGGCGAGATGACAATCGGATGGTTCCGTGCCGCGGCAACGTCTCTGGTCGCAGTGTCGGTGATGGTGGGCGCCGCGCAGGCGCAGGCGATCAGGATCGATATCCCTGCCGGCGATCTGGGGCCGGCCCTCACGGCCTTCGCCCGCGCCAGCGGGTTGCAGATCCTGGCCGATCCGTCGATGACGGACGGGCTGAAGACGCGGGGCGTGTCCGGCGAGATGGCGCCGAGGGAGGCGCTGGAGGCGCTGTTCGCCGGGACGGGGCTGGGCTTCGAGATGCACGGCGATGCCGTCATCGTCCGCAGCACCGCTGCCGCCCCCGTGGCGCCGGCAACCCCGGCGCGGCCGAAGCCGGAAGCCGCGGCCGCGCCTGCTGCCGAGCCGATGGAGGAGCTGACGATCACCGGCTACCGCGTCCAGGCCACGGCCGGCGGCACCCGCATCGTCACCCCGCTCAAGGACCTGCCGATGAGCGTGCAGGTGGTCAACCAGGAGCTGATCAAGGATCTGGGCGCGCGCAAGATCGAGGACGCGATCCGCTTCGTGTCCGGCATCAACAAGGTCAACCGCAACGACAATCTGGGCCGCGGCGAACGCTTCGCCATCCGCGGCTTCAATTCCAGCCTGATCATGCGGAACGGCGTTCCCTACAACGTCTTCTCCGACACGGCGAACATCCAGCAGATCGACGTCGTCAAGGGTGCCAACTCCATCCTCTACGGCTTCAACGATCCGGGCGGGCTGATCAACTACATCACCCGGGCGCCGCAGGCCGAGGCGGCCTACAGCGTGAGCCAGACCATCGGGTCGTTCGACTATTACCGGACCGAGGCCGATGCGACCGGCCCGCTGTTCGGGGACACGCGCTACCGCCTGATGGCGGCCTACACCAATGCCGGCTCGCATCTGGAGAACGGCAAGGAGGAGATGGTCTTCGTCAATCCCGTGGTCGATTTCGCCCTCGGTGAGAAGACGCGGCTGCTGCTGGACTATGAATACCGGGAGACCGATTCCCGCTATCAGCGCGACGCCTATCCGCAGGTGCGCGACCTTGCCAGCGTGGGCATCCGCTACGCCGATGCCGGCACGCGCTACAGCCCGATCTTCCCCGACGACCGCAACATCATCACGGCCCAGAACCTGGAAGTGCGCCTGACGCATGAGTTCGGCGAGGACACGACCCTGCGCCTTGTCGGCGCCCACACCGAGATCGACAGCGATCAGTTCAACATGATCGGCTGGGCCATGGTCCCGGGGTCGGACCGTCTGCTCGTGCGGCGCAACTATCTGGAACTGAACCACCAGGACACCGACTTCGTCTTCGCGGATCTCTCCACGCGCTTCGACACCAGTTGGATGACCCATCAGGTGATCCTGGGCGGGCAGTATCTGCGCCGCGAGGGCGAGAGCTTCGGCAGGACGGGGGCGTATGCACCGGCGATCGACGTCCTGAACCCGCCGACGGACCCGGCCGTGCGCTACTACCGTCCGGAGACGCGGGACCAGCTTGCCGCCGGGGCCGTGTTCGTGGAGAACGCCCCGACGGAGTCCAAGGGATTCTTCGTCACCGACCAGATCACGCTGGCCGACGACCGCACCCACATCCTCGTCGGGGCGCGGTACGACGATCTGAACGGGACCGACAACACGACGCCGCAGGCCGGCGTCAACTACACGGTCAACGACTGGCTGTCCGTCTACGGGCTCTACAGCGAGTCCTTCCGCCTGAACGCCTCCTACACCTTGCAGAGCGGCGAGGTGCGGACCTTTGATCCCGAATCCGGCATCAACAAGGAGGTCGGTCTCAAGCTCGACCTGTTCGACCGCCGGCTCTCGGGCACCGTGGCGTTCTTCAACCTGAAGCGCGAGAACGTGCTTCAGGTCATCGCCAGCGACGACCCGCTGAAGCCGATCTTCAACCTGTCCGGCGAGGAGCGGTCCAAGGGCGTGGAAATCGACATCGCGGGCCGCATCGGCCCTGACTTCACCGTCTTCGCCTCCTACGCCTATACGGACTCCGAGGTGCTGACCAGCACCAACCCGGCCCTGGTGGGCGCCCCGCTGGAGGGGGTGGCGAAGAACGCCGTCTCTGTCTTCGGCAAGTACGATTTCGGCGCGGTCGGCCCCGGCGACCTCTCGGCGAATGCCGGTCTGCTGTGGCGCCAGGGCCCGATCCTGATGACCAACAACACGCCCGGCAACAGCCCCTTCGCCGCCGACAGCTACACCGTGCTGGATGCCGGCCTGGACTATGTCCTGCCCAGCGGCCTCGCCCTGTCGCTCAAGGTCACCAACCTGACCGACGAGGCGTACATGGACCGGCGTGCCGCCTATGCCGCGCCGCGCCGGATCAATCTGGTGGTGCGCAAGGAGTTCTGAGCATGCGCCTTGCGCCAGCTTTGGCCCTGCTCGTGCCGGCCCTGCTCGTGCTGGTGGGGGGCGCCGCCGACGCGGCGTCCCCCGCCGTCTCGCGTGCCGGCATCCCTGCCGCAGGAACCGCCGTTTCCGTCGATCTGGCCGGGCTGCCGGTGACGGGTGATCTCTGCGTGCCGACCCATATCGGGTTCTTCGGCGACGTCACGACCCTCACATCCACGGTCACGCGGGGCGGGGCGGTCTTCTACCGGGTGCAGGGCGGTCCCTGGCAGGTCTCCGACCTGCCCCTGAAGGGCGGCCATTCGGTCGCCCGGCTGCCGGACGGGGCCTGGCTCATCAACGACACGGACCATCACCGCATGGTCCAGGTGGACGATCTGTCCGGCCATGCCGGCATCATCGCCCGCACGGAACTGGCCGGCATCCGCCTCAGCCGGCCGCACGACCAGATCGTCGATCCGGAGACCGGATACGCCTATGTGATCGACGGCGGCCGGCACCTGTTCCGCTTCCGGACCCTGGACGGCCCGGTCGAGGTCTGGAGCTTCACCCCGGAGGAGATGAACTACGCCCGCTCGCTGTCGTGGTTCGACGGTCACCTGCACATCATCCATTCCAGCCGCGGCGAGGTCTGGCGGATCGACGACTTCGACCGGCATCTCTACACGGTCTTCCGCAGTCCGCGCCCGCGGGACGGGGCGGCGCGGTCGGCCACGCCCTACCGCGACTTCCCGGCGGGGGCGCTCGCCACCACCGGCCTCGTGCTCAACGACGTGGAGAAGGTCGACGGCTGGTACTACGGCACGAACTACTTCACGCCGTCCTATGCCTTCGGCGGGGATACGGCACCCGCCCGCCTGATCCGTTGGCGCAACTGGGAGGACTTCGCCCAGGGCCGCTGGCAGGATCTGAGCGGCCTCCTGCCGGCAGCGGACCCGCCGCTCGTGCCGTACTATCTGACCCTCCATGACGGGACGCTCCACATCGCCGTGTTCGACCACGACGGACACTGCTCCCTGGACGGCATCGTCGCGCTCAGCCCGCCCCAGGTGCTGCCGGGTCAGGTGCCGAGATAGCGCCGCCAGATGTCCTTGCCGAGCCGGTCGTAGGCGTCCATTGCGGCGATCAGGGCGGTCAGGGCATCGGGCGGGCAGAGCGCTTCCGGCAGGAGCGGGTCGCGCAGGATGGCGCGGATCGCCTCCCGCCCGGTCAGCAGGCTTTCCGCCGCGGCCTCGACGAGCGGCAGCGCCGGCAGGCGGGCGGCGCTCTCCGCCAGCCGGCGGACCAGCCCGGCATGGGAGGCCGCCAGTCCGGCCACGGGCCACAGCGTCCTGAACCGCGCCTCCCGCTGCTCGTCCAGGGCCGTGGCCTGGACAAGCAGCAGACTGGGGGCGCCGTCGAGCGCCAGGAGCCGCCGGCGCATGGCGGCGGCCCCGCCCTCCGGCCCGCCCTCCAGATTGTCCGGCCGCACCCAGACATTGGTTTCCGCCTCCGCGAAGCCTTCGAGGTCGAGCGCGCGCACCGTATGCCGCCAGAGAGTGCGGTTGGCCCGTTCCTGCGGGCCGGCGACGGCAAGCAGCCAGCCGCCGCCCCAGAGCCGTCGCCGGCTCTGGACCTCCCGCCAGCCCAGGATGCGGTGTTGCAGGGGTTCCGCTTTCGCCCCGATCGCGTAGCGCCCGCGGTCCAGCGCCCGCACACGCCCCTCCTGCCTCAGCCGGGTGAGGGCGGTGCGGATGCCCGTCGCCTCCAGCCCGAAGGCGGCGCCCGCCTGCACCAGGTCGCGGGTCGAGAAATCCGGGGGCGAGCCCGTGTCCATCAGGTCGAGGATCAGGGTCCGCGCGCTGATGGCGCCGGCCTCGCCGGGGGGATGGGTGTTGCAGTCTACGTCCATTTCCGACATGATACGCAACAATGAGGGGGTCGGGAAGGCCATGATGCCTGTGACGCGCGCCGGGATCGCGCGTTTTCCGGGCAGGGGCGGGTCCACCTTGCCGACGCCGACCAAGGGAGGAACGCACCATGTCCAGCATCCGGCCGCTGACCCAGCTCGAGACCCATGAGGTCTTCAACCAGCCGCCGCCCCTGGAAGGGCTGAACCTGTTCAGCGGCGACACGGCCTTGGTGGAGGCCGTCCGCAAGGCCGGCGGCGGGGTGCATGAGGCGCGGCTTGCCGCCCTGGGCGCCCGCGCCGGCACGGCGGAGGTGATCGACTGGGGCGTGGAGGCCAACCGCCGGATCCCCGAACTCGACAGCTTCGACCGCTACGGCCGCCGCATCGACGAGGTGCGCTTCCACCCCGCCTATCACGAGCTGATGCGCTTCGGGCTCGACAACGGCTTCGCCGCCATCGCCTGGGACGGCTCGCCCGCCGGCCATGTCGGCCATGCCGCGATCCTGTACCTGTCGGGGCAGGCGGACTCCGGCACGATCTGCCCCATGACCATGACCTATGCCGCCGTGCCGGCGCTCCGGGTCGAGCCGGCGGTCGCGGCAGAGTGGGTGCCGCGCATCCTGGCCGGCCGCTACGATCCGGCCGTGCGCCCGGCCGGGGAGAAGGCGGGAGTCACCATCGGCATGGCGATGACGGAGAAGCAGGGCGGCTCCGACGTCCGCGCGAACACGACGCGGGCCGTCCCGACCGGGCAGGAGGGCTGGTACAGCCTGACCGGCCACAAATGGTTCTGCTCGGCGCCCATGTGCGACGCCTTCCTGACGCTGGCCTATGCCGAGGGGGGCCTGACCTGCTTCCTGGTGCCGCGCTGGCTGCCCGACGGGGAGCGCAATCCGGGCTTCCGCGTGATGCGCCTGAAGGACAAGCTGGGCGACCGCTCCAATGCCTCGTCGGAGATCGAATACCACGGCGCGCTGGCCCGGCGCGTCGGGCCGGAGGGGCGGGGTGTGGCCACCATCATCCAGATGGTCCAGCACACCCGCCTGGACTGTGTCGTCGGCTCGGCGCAGATCATGCGCGGGGCGGTGGCGCAGGCCCTGTGGCACACGAAGAACCGCTCCGCCTTCCAGCGCCGCCTCGTCGACCAGCCGGCCATGGCGACCGTGCTGGCCGACCTCGCCCTGGAGACGGAGGCCGCGACGGCGCTGGGCTTCCGGCTGGCCCGTGCCTTTGACACGGAGGACCCGGTCGCCCGCCTGCTCACGCCGGTCGCCAAGTACTGGGTCTGCAAGCGCACGCCCGGCGTCGTCTACGAGGCGATGGAGTGCCTGGGCGGCGCCGGCTACATCGAGACCGGCCCGATGGGCCGGCTGTTCCGCCAGTCGCCGCTGAACGCGATCTGGGAAGGCTCGGGCAACGTCATCGCGCTGGACGTGCTGCGCGCCATGGCGCGGGAGCCGGAGAGCGCCGCCGCGCTGAAGGACTACCTGACCGCCCAGGCCGGCCGGAACCCAGACTATGACGACTGGATCGCGGGCATCGACCTGCGCCGCGTGACCGAGGGCACGGCCCGGATGCTGGTGGAGCGTCTGGCGCTGGCGGCCCAGGCGGCGGTGCTGCTGGAGTGGGACAACCCCCTGGCGGACGCCTTCTGCGCCCTGCGGCTGCGGCAGCGGGGGGCGATGTACGGCGCCTTCGACGCCACGATCGACACCCGCGCCATCATCGACCGGGCCATGCCGGCGGTGTGAGGCCCCGTCGGGGCGTCAGGCGTCCCGGCGTGACGCTCATGCCCCGCTGTCGCAGGACGCTGCGCGGGCCAGCAGGAAGGCGCGCTCGCGCCCGTTGCGGCTCAGCGCCGCGGCCCGCTCGAACTGGACCCTGGCCTCCGCCCGTCGCCCGGCGCGCAGCAGGAAATCGCCGCGGGCGGCGGGCAGGGGCGCATGGCCGTCCAGCGCGCCGCCGATCCGGTCCAGGAGCGCAAGGCCGGCCTCCGGGCCGAAAGCCATGCTGTGCGCCACGGCGCGGTTCAGCTCGACCACCGGCGACGGCATCACCGCGCGCAGGGCATCGTACAGGCCGGCGATCCGCGGCCAGTCCGTCTCCGCCGCGGTGCGCGCCCGCGCGTGGCAGGCGGCCAGCGCCGCCTGCAGCGTGTAGGGCCGGTCGCCGCCGCCCAGGGCCACCGCCCGCTCCAGGGCGGCAAGGCCGCGCCGGATCAGCAGCCGGTCCCAGCGGCTGCGGTCCTGGTCCGGCAGCGGCACCAGCGACCCGTCCGCGGCCGTGCGCGCCGGCAGGCGGGAGGATTGGATCTCCATCAGTGCCAGCAGGCCCGACACCTCCGGCTCGTCGGGGGCCAGGGCAGCCAGGATGCGACCCAGCCGCCGGGCCTCCGCACACAGGGCGGGACGGATCAGGTCATCGCCGGCGGTGGCCGCATAGCCTTCGTTGAAGATCAGGTACACGACCTCCAGGACGGAGCCGAGGCGCGCCTCCCGCTCCCGGCCGCGCGGCACCTCGAACGTCAGGCCGGCGCGGCCCAGCGTCCGCTTGGCCCGGACGATGCGCTGGGCGATGGCGGCCTCGCTCACCAGGAAGGCGCGGGCGATCTCCTGCGTGCTCAGCCCGGCGATCAGGCGCAGGGTCAGGGCGGCCCGCGCCTCCGGCGACAGGACCGGATGACAGGCGGCGAAGATCAGGCCCAGCAGCTCGTCGCCGACATCGTCGTCCATGGCCGCCTCGACCTCCTCGACGCCGCGGTCGCGTTTCTCTTCCAGTTCGCGGGCCAGTTCGGCGTGCCTGCGGTCGAGCATGCGGCCGCGGCGCAGGCCGTCGATGGCCCGGCGCTTCGCCGCGGCCATCAGCCAGGCCCCGGGATTCTCCGGCACGCCCCCCGCCTCCCACGCGACGAGCGCCGTGGCGAAGGCGTCCTGGGCCAGTTCCTCGGCCAGGCCCACGTCGCGCACCAGCCGGGCCAGGCCGGCGACCAGCCTGGCCCGTTCGATGCGGAAGACCGCCTCGATGGCGCGATGGGTTTCGCCCGTCGTCACGGGTCCCGATCCAGGGGGAAGGCTCAACGTGCCGCCGTCTTCGTCCCCACCCGCTCATGCAGCGCGGCGATCTCCGGCGTCAGGACGTCGCCGAAGTCGGACATCTCGTAGATGGGCCGGATTTCGATCTCGCTGGGGCCGGGCATGGGGTTGGGGCACCGCTTCGCCCATTCGATCGCCTCGGCCATGTCCTTCACCTCCCACAGCCAGTAGCCGGCGACCAGCTCCCGCGTCTCGGCGAAGGGGCCGTCGATCACCCGCCGGTCGGCGCCGTCGAAGGCGACGCGCTTACCCTTGGACGAGGGCTGCAACCCTTCGCCCGCCAGCATGATGCCGGCATTCGCCAGCGCCTCGTTGTACCGGCCCATCGCCTCCAGCAGCTCGCTGGTGGGCAGGATGCCGGCTTCGCTGTCCACCGTCGCCTTGACCAGGACCATGACGCGCATCGTCTCTCTCCTCCGGTTCGAAGGGGCCGCAACGGCCCCATGCCCTCACGACGAACGGGGCCCGGTCGGATCGACAGCCGGCCGGTTTTTTCTCGACGATTGTCAGATGGCGCCGCAGCGCGGCCGGGAAAGGGACCCGGACGCCCCCGACCCCGCGCTGGTGCGCGATGGGGACGGGAGCGTCCGCATCATCCGCTCGGGCAGCGACCACAGCGGGATGACGGCGGCGGCGTTCGACCCGATCCGGCAGGCCGGGCAGGGCAAGCCGGCCGTCCTCATCCGGCTCCTGGAGGCCCTGCGGCGCGTTGCCGACTGCGCCCGTTGCGATGTCCAGCGCGAAGCCCTGCGCCCCCACGCAGACCGCATCCTCGCCACCGCGGAGCAGAGCATCGGCGTCGCCGCCCTGCGGCCCCGGTCCGGCCGGACTCCGATCGGGCGCCGACGCCGCCGACGGGGGTAGCTGGGTGCGCCGCCGGTCCGGACCGGATTGGCGTCTGGCCACAGTGCTGTCGATGACGTTTTCATGACGGAATGATGTCGCAGGCGTGGAAGGCGATCTGATGGATGGCAGGACGGACCGGCTGATCGCCGGGGCCGTGGCAGGGGTCGCGGTTCTTTGTCTGGTGTCGGAGAGGATGGCCGCGCGGCTGCTGCCGGAGGACGGGCCGGTGGAGACGCTGTCGGCCCTGCTGTATCTCGCGGCGGCCGTCATCGCCCTGGCGGGGACGGGTGGGCGGCGCTGGCTGCGCCGGGGCGTCGCCGGGCTGGCCCTGCTCTGCTTCCTCAGCGAGATCAGCTTCGGCGCGCGCCTGTTCGGCTATGCCATGCCGGCCATGCCGGGCGGCGGGGAACTGGATGGCGGACAGGATCTGGCGATGCTGCTCTGGCGTCAGGCGCGGCCCTGGCTGTCGGCGCACAAGGCGGCTGTCCTGGCCGCGGCCGTGCTGGGCGCCGGGCTGGCCGGGCTGCTGCTCTGGCGGCTCTGGCCGCTGCTGCGGGCCGTGGCCCGTCCCCTTGCCGACCGGCCGGCGGAGCGCCGCGCCGTCATCGCCGTGGCGCTGCTTGCCCTGGCGGTGCTGATCGACCTCGACATCCGCCCCTACCTCGTGCTGCGCCGGCTGGAAGAGGTGCTGGAACTGGCCGCGGCGGGGTTTCTGCTCGCCGCCGTGCTGGCGCATGGCTGGCAGCCGGCGTTCCGTTTCCGCCGGCCCGCCGTCGCGCGGGGGCTGCGCCGCCCCTGAATCCGCGTCTCCTCAACCGGCCCGGGGCACCTCCCCGGCCACGGACAGCGGCGGCCAGCGGTCGCGCCAGGGCTGTGCCTCTTCCAGTTCGAAGGCGAGGCCCAGCAGCAGGTCCTCCGCCCCGCGGTCGGCGGCGGCCATGACGCCGACGGGCAGGCCGTCGGCGCTTCCGTGCAGCGGCAGGGTGATCGCCGGGGTTCCGGCCAGGTTCTGCAAGGGCGTGTAGCCCAGCCAGCCGAACATCCGTTCCAGCAGCACCTCCCCCGGCAGGTCGGGCGCCATGAAGCCGATCGGGGGCGGCGGGGCCGCCAGGGTGGGGGAGAGGATCAGGTCGTACTCCTGGAAGAACGCCGCCAGCCGGACGGGCAGCCCGGCGATCTGGCCGTAGGCGCGTTCCAGCGCGTCGGTCGGCAGCGCCTCCGCCATGCGGCCCAGCGCGTTGGTCCAGGGTTCCAGCAGCGCCTCCGGGTCGCCGCCCGCGGTCCGCACCGCATCCACGCAGTCCGCCCCGATATGGCACCAGAGGGTGCGCTCCGCCGCGTCCGCTGCCGGCCCGTCGAACGGCCAGGCGGCGTTCTCCACCCGGTGGCCCAGCCGCTCGCACAGGTCGGCCGTGCGGGTCACCGCCTCCACCAGCACCGGATCGGGCATCTCGCCCCGCAGGGTCGGCAGCACGACCGCGATGCGCAGCCGCCGCGCCACGGCCCGGGTCACGGGGGCCGGCCGGGCGGGGTGGGCGGCGGCAAAGCCCCAGGCCACGTCGCGCACGCTGCGGGCGATCAGGCTGTCGCCCACCAGCAGGTCTTCGATGACGTGCCGGGCGCGCACCCGCACGGTGGCGCCGCGGCCCGGCTTCAGCCCGACAACCCCGCAGCAGGAGGCGGGGATGCGGATGGAGCCGGCGCCGTCGCTGCCGTGCGCCAGCGGCACCAGCCCGGCGGCCACCGCCGCCCCGGCCCCGCCGCTGGAACCGCCGGGCGACCGGGCGGGCGCCCAGGGGTTGCGGGTCGGCGGCGCGATCCGGGGCTCCGTCACGCCCAGCAGGCCGAACTCCGGCATGGCGCTCTTGCCCACGGGCACCAGCCCCTCGGCGTCCAGGCGCTGCACATAGGGGAAGGCGCGCGCCACCGGCACGTCCATGCGGCTGGCCGATCCGGCGCGGCTGGGCATGCCCGGACAGTCCAGCGAGTCCTTCAGCAGCCAGGGCACGCCGGCCAGCGGCCGGTCGGGCAGGGGGGCGGCGGCCCGCGCCCGCGCTTCGTCGAAGGCGGGCCAGCTCACCGCGTGCAGCGACGGGTCCAGCACCTCGATGCGCAGGATCGCGGCCTCCACCAGCTCGGCGGCGGACAGCTCCCCCGCCCGCAGCAGGGCGGCCTGGTCGTGCGCGTCGAGCCGGCCCAGCGCCAGGGCGTCGGCGGTCTTCATGCTGGTTCCTCCTGCGCGCCCGAGGCTCAGCCCTGGGTCAGGCTCCATTCCGCGAAGGCCCAGAACAGGGCCATCTGGTTCATCCGGTCGGACAGGCCGGCCGCACTCTGGTGGCCGGCGGCCATGTCGATGCGGAACAGCACCGGCGCCGTGCCCGTCGTCTTCTCCCGCAGCGCCGCCACCCATTTCGCCGCCTCCCAGTAGGAGACGCGGTCGTCGCGGATGCCGGCCGTCGCCAGCACCGGCGGATAGGGCTGCGCCCGCACATTCTCATAAGGGGAGATGGAGGCGATGTAGTCGTAGGCTTCCGGGTCCGCCAGCGGGTCGCCCCAGTCGGGCCGGAAGGCCGGGACCAGCGGGTGGTCGGCATCGCTCATGGTGTTCAGCATGTCCACGAACGGCACCTGGGCGATCGCCCCGCCCCAGAGGTCGGGCCGCAGGTTCAGCACCCCGCCCATCAGCAGCCCGCCGGCCGACAGGCCGTAGGCGACGATCCGCTTGCGGGCCGTGTAGCCCTGCGCGATCAGGGTCTCCGCCACGGCGATGAAGTCGGTGAAGCTGTTGCGCTTTTTGAACCGCCGCCCGTCCAGTAACCAGCCCTGACCGCGTTCGGAGCCGCCGCGGACATGGGCGATGGCGTAGATCCAGCCCTGCTCCACCAGCGCCAGGGCGGGCACGGAGAACTCCGCTTCCGAGGAGATGCCGTAGGCGCCGTAGCCGTAGAGCAGCAGCGGGCTGCGCCCGTCCAGCCGCGTGCCCTTGCGCATCAGGACCGTCACCGGCACCAGCGCGCCATCCGCGGCCGGGGCGTCCAGCCGCCGGACCTCGTAGGCGTCGGGGGAGAAGCCGGCGCCCGCCGTGCCCGCCTGGACGATGCGACGCGTCCGCGCCGCCATGTCGTAGTCGATCGTCTGCGGCGGGGTGTGGGGCGACTGGTAGACCAGCCGCAGCGCCGCGCCGTCATGCTCCTGCACCGGCGGGAGCGTCAGGGCATAGGCGGCTTCCGGGAAGGTCACCGTGTCCTCAAGAGCGTCACCGTGCGGGGGGGCGCCGCGCGGGGTGACGATCAGGGTGGGGCGCGCGTCCACCCGCTCCAGCCGCACGAAATGGTCGCGGAAGGGGCGTATCTCCATGATGTGCCGGCCGGGTCGGTGCGGCAGCCATTCGCGCCAGTGCGCGCGGCCCGGCCGCGCGGGGTCGGCGCGCATCAGCTTGCCGTCCACCGCCCCGTCGGCATCGGTCAGGATGACCAGCGCGCCGTCCCAGTCCTCCACCTGGTAGTGCAGGCCGGGCTGGCGCGGCTCCACCAGCAGGGGGGCGGCGGTGGGGGTCGCGGCGGGGATCAGGCGGATCTCGTCCAGGTCCGGCCCCAGCGTGTGGATGACGACGTAGTTGTCGGATGCCGTCCGGCGCACCGCCATGAAGAGTGCCGGGTCCGTCTCCTCATAGACCAGCACGTCCTCCCCGCCGCGGGAGGGGCGGCGGTAGAGCCGCATCGGCCGGCTGAACGGGTCGCGCCAGATCCAGAACACGTACTGCGAGCACGGGGAGAAGACGACGCCCATGTAGCCGTAGGCGTCGGCCTCAGGCGTCGTCGTCACCCGGCCCGTCGTCAGGTCGCGGACGCAGATACGGTGGCGGTCGCCGCCCTCCACATCCTCGGCCCAGAGGAAGAATCCGTGGTCGGGGCTGTGGGTCGCCTCGGCCAGCCGGAAATAGGCATGCCCGCGCGCCCGCGCCTGGGCATCCAGCAGCACCTGCTCGGCACCGCCGCCGCGGGGACGGCGGGCATGGACCGGATGGTCCTCCCCCGGCCGTACATACTCGTAGTACTCCCACGGCCCGTCCGCGACGGGCTGCGGCGGCGCGTCCGTTCCGGCCAGCGCCAGCATCCGCCGGGCGAAGACGGCCTGCCGCTCCCGCGTCGGGGCCAGCATCGCCTCGGCATAGGCGTTCTCCGCGTCCAGATGGGCGCGGATCTCCGGGTCCATCAGGCCGGTGTCGCGGGAGACCCGCGCCCAGTCCGGATCGCGCAGCCAGGCATAGTCGTCGATGCGGACGCGGCCGAGCTGGACGATGCGCTTCGGCCGCTTCGGCGGACGCGGCGGGACCGGGCCGCCGCCGGACGAACCGGAAGACGAACCTGCGTCCCGACCGGCCGCGCAGCCGGCCAGCGGCAGCAGTCCCGCTGCCAGGGAGGTCGTCAGGAACTGCCGCCGCCGCATCGCCTGCATCCTTCTTCCACCCGCCGGCCGGCCCGGCCCCCCGCGCCTACATCGCCCAGGCGAGGGTGAGGCCGAAGGTGCGCGGGCGCAGGATGCCCTGGCTCAGCCCGTTCGCCTCCGGCACCGTGCGGGTGACGCCGCGCTCGTCGGTGATGTTGGTGACGAACAGCGTCGCCCGCGTGCCGCCCAGGTCCACGCCCAGGCGGGCGTCGAAGATGTTGTAGTCGCCCTGTTCGTTCGGCGTCACGCCCGGCACGGCGGAGTTCAGGTCGCTCAGCCCCTCTGACAGGTAGCGGTGCGACAGGGTGAGGGTGGGCGCGTAGGCTGCGTCGAAGCGGTAGACGGCCGTGTTGGAGATGGACCAGTCGGCCGAACCGGGCAGGCGGGCGCCCTTCGGCGCCGTCCCGTACCAGAGGATGAACAGGTCCTCCTCCAGCCGGGCCTCCTGGTAGGTGATGCTGGTCTGGAGATCGAGATTGTCCGTCGCGTGCCAGGAGCCGGAGAACTCGATGCCCTTGATCTCCGCCGCCCCGCCGTTGGTGGCGTAGTTGAAGCTGTCCGGCGTCTGCAGGCGGAGCTGGATGTCCGTCCAGTCCACATAGAACAGGGTCGCGTCCAGCAGCAGGTCGCCGTCCAGGTGGGTGCTGCGCAGGCCGATCTCGTAGTTCTTCAGGCTGTCGCTGCGGGAGCCGCCGGGCACCGGATAGGCGCTCAGCCCCTGGGTGTTCGGGGTGCCGAAGCGGAAGCCCTCCGAATAGAGCGCATAGACCATCAGGTCGGGGGTCGGGGTGTAGCTCAGCGAGACCTTGGGCGAGAAGCCGTCCTCCTTCGTCTCCGTCACGCTGGCGCTGCCGCCGCCCGGAAAGACCGAGAACCCGGCGGAGGTGGCGGTCTCCGACACCTCCGTCTTGAACAGGCGCCCGCCGGCGGTCAGCTTCAGCTCGGGCGTGAAGGCGTAGCTGGCTTCGCCGAACAGCGCGTACTCCTTGCCGTCCAGGTCGGTATAGAAGGCGTTGAAGATCTCGCCGTCGGGGGCGATGACGGCGCCGGCGCCCGGACCGTACAGCGGGGAGGCGTCGAATGCCGCCGCGGCCCCACGGGCGCCCAGCGCCTCATAGAGGTCCTTCTGCGTCTCGAAGTACATGCCGCCGACCAGCCAGGTGAACGGCCCGTCATCGTTGGAGGCGAGGCGCAGCTCCGCGCTCTTGCCGGTGCTGTCGCCGCCGCTCTTGATGTAGAGCGGATTGGTCAGGTTCAGGCCCAGGTCGGCGTTGTAGGCGCCGCGGTAGGGCGTGTAGTCGAAGACGAAGCCCTGTTCCTTCTTCTGGTAGGCGCCCAGCGCGGTCAAGGTGGCGAAGCCCAGGTCGCGGTCGATGCGCAGGCTGTGGACCTGGACCTCGGTGTCGTGCGGCTCGGCCAGCGCGGTGGAGCGGGTGAGGTCGCCCAGCGCCGGGTTGCGGTAGGGCGCGTCGTCCGCCTCCGTCTTCTGGTAGAGGCTGAGCCAGGACACCTCCGTCAGCTCGTCCGGGGTCCAGACGACGGAGGCGCGGCCGCCGCCGACGTCGATGTCGCTCGATCCCTTCTCGCCGATGCCGACATTGTCCAGGAAGCCCGCCTCGCGGCGGAAGCTGCCGACCGCGCGGACCGCCAGCTTGTCCGCCACCACGGGCAGGTTCAGCATCGCCTTGCCGGCCCAGGAGGGATCGGCGTTGCGGGTCCGGGACAGGGTCGCCTCCAGCGCCGCATCCATCCCGGACGCGTCGGCCTTGTTGGCGACGTAGTTGACGGCGCCGCCCATCGCGGCCGACCCGAACAGCGAGCCCTGGGGACCGCGCAGCACCTCCACCCGGTCCACGTCGAAGGTGTCGATGTCCGGAATGACGATGGTCCAGCCCGGCTCGGTCAGCGGCACCTCGTTGATGTAATAGCCGGTCGTGCCCTGGCCCTGCACGTTGCCGGCGCTGGTCGCGATGCCGCGGATGACGACGTGGGAGGTGCCGGGCTGGAAGTCGTTGAAGACGACGCCGGGGGTGCGCTGGATGTAGTCGGAGAAGCTCTGCGCGCCCAGCGCTTCGAGCTGTTCGCCGCTGACGGCGGAGACGGAGCCGGCGATGTCGCGGGCGCTCTCCAGCCGCTTGGTCGCGGTGACGATGATCTCCTCGATCAGCACGCCCCTGTCGCCGCCGCTGTCCTGGGCGGCCGCGACGGCGGGGAGAAGGAGGCAGGCGGCACCGGCAAGGCAGGCCGCGCGGAGGGACGTCTGGTTCGCCATCGTTGAAGACCCCTGTTCAAGCGTGTTCGCGGGCCGTGTGCGGCCTCTTTCCGGGTTCAAGCGTAGGCAGATCGCGGGCGGCCCGGCGCGCCCGTAGGGGCCATTTGCTGTTGCGATCGGGCCATCGGCGCGCTTTGGGACGGCGGGAGTCGCTGCGCTGCGGCGGACCGCGGCCGGATCGGGGCGACGCCATCCCCACGCCGCGGAAGCCCCCTTCCGCGGACCTTCCGGACCCCGCCGTCCCGTCAGCGGCGGGGATTGTTGCGCCGCATGGCGGCGGCCAGTTCACCGTCCGCTGGCAGCGCCGCCAGGATGTCCTCCAGGATCTCCGGCCGCTCGTCCTGGCCCAGCTTGAAGCGGGCGTCCAGCGACCGGACCTCGGCATGGAAGGCGACGATGGCGCGCGACAGTCCCTCGTAGCGGCGGCCCATGTCCGCCGGCACCCAGCCATTGCCCCGCGGCCGTTCCATCTGCTCCGCCAGCCGGATCAGCGCCGCGTCGGTCTGGTCGGGGCACAGCACGATGTCCGCCTCGATCTGCACGACCGCGTAGTTCCAGGTCGGCCCCCAGGTCCGGTCGCGCACCCAGGCGGGGGAGATGTAGCCCTCCGGCCCCTGGAACAGGATCAGGGCGCGCGGGCATTCCGCCAGCACCGCCGCCAGCCGGCCGCGCTTCGCCATGTGCCCGACCAGCCGGACGACGTTGCCGTCCGCGTCCAGGTCGGCCAGCAGCGGCAGCGGCGCCGCGGCGAAGCCGGCGGGGCCGTGCGCCACCACCCAGGCCAGCGGGTGCGCCTCGATCAGCGCGGCGATCTCGGCCGGATCGGCGGGCTGGAACGGGGGGGCCATGCTCAGCTCCTTTCCAGGGTGCGGGACAGCCAGTCGGACGCCTCCGCCAGGGCCCGGTCCGCCAGGGGGGAGATCGACACCGCTTCCAGGAAGCTGTGGCTGGCGCCGTCGTAGACCCGCTTCTCCACCTCCACCCCGGCGGCGCGCAGGGCGGCGGCCATGGCCAGGTTGCCGTCCAGCAGGATGTCGCAGCGGGCGATGGTCATGAAGGCGGGCGGCAGGCCGCGCAGGTCCGCCCGCAGCGGCACGGCCAGCGGCTCGGCATAGTCCTCCGGCCCGCGCAGGTAGGCCGCCCAGAAGACCTCCATCTCCGCGCTGTTCAGCAGGTAGCCGTCGCCGCCATAGCGCAGGTGCGACGGCGTGACGGCGTGGTCGAAGGCGCCGTAGTTCAGCAGCATGGCCGTCAGCACCGGCAGGCCGCGTTCGCGCAGCAGCAGGTTGGCCGCGACCGACATGTTGGCGCCGACACTGTCGCCGCCGATGGCGACCCGCGCCGGATCGAACCCCGCCGCGGCCCCGTCGGCCCGGACCCACCCGGCGACGGAGACGATCTCCTCCAGTGCGCGGGGGAACTTCGCCTCCGGCGACAGGCTGTAGTCGATGCCGACCACGGCGACGCCGGCGCGGGCCGCGTATTCGCGCATCAGCCGGTCGTGCGTGTCCAGGCTGAACAGCATCCAGCCGCCGCCATGCACATAGAGCAGCACCGGCAGGTCGCCGCCGGTCCGCGGCCGATGGATGCGGACCCGCACCGCAAGGTCGCCTACCCGGCGCTCCTCCGTGGACGCCATCGCGGGACCGCCGGCCGTCCAGGGGGCGCGCACCAGTTCCGCTACCCGCCGGCTGTCCGCGACGCTGTGGTCCGGCCCCCTGGGGTGCGCGGCGTAGCCCTCGGTGATGGCGCGGTGGAAGCGGCGGATCTCGGGGTCCAGATCCCCGGCCGGGATCGCGTCGGCTGTCACGGGCGGCGCTCGTGCTGGTTTCACGGACAGGGATGCTAACGGCCCGCGGGGATGGCAGGCTTTCCCGGACGGGCCATTCACCGGCGGGATCGGGCCGTTCCGTCCGCCGGACCTTGACCCGCTGCCGCCGGCCGGGATGAAGTCACCCCGTTCGGGCCAACGGACGCCTGGGGCGGGGAATGAAGCGCAGCGCCGACTATCTGGTGACGCAACGGCCGGTGATCGCGTTGCAGGACGAATACCCGCCCGGCTTCGTCGATCCCCTGCATTCCCACCGGCATACGCAGCTCCTCTACGCCTCGGCCGGGGTGATGTCGGTGGTGACGGACACGACCTCCTTCGTGCTGCCGCCGCAGCGGGCATTGTGGCTGCCCGCCGGCACCCCGCACGAAGTGTCCTGCCGCGGGCCGGTGGCGCTGCGCACCCTCTACATCGACCCGCACGCGGATGCCGGGTCCGGGCCGTGCCGGGTGCTGGAGGTGTCGGACTTCCTGCGCGCCCTGATCCTGGAGGTGGTGAGCTTTCCCCCCGACTACGACACGGAGGGCCGGGAGGGCCGCATCGTCGCCCTGCTGCTGGAGGAGATCGGGCGCATGCCGAGCGCGCCCTACCAGGTGCGGATGCCCGCGGACGAGCGGCTGGTCCGCGTCTGTCGCGCCATCCTGGCCGATCCCGCCGACCAGCGGGACCTGGACGACTGGGCGCGGGTGGCGGGGATGAGCCGCCGCACCTTCACGCGCCAGTTCAAGCGGGAGACCGGCATGGGCGTCGCCGTCTGGCGCCAGCAGGCCCGCCTGATGCAGGCGCTGTCGCTGCTCTCCGCCGGCCGGCCGGTGACCACCGTCGCCTTCGACGTGGGCTATGACAGCCCCAGCGCCTTCACCGCCCTGTTCCACCGCACCTTCGGCGTCCCGCCCAGCCAGTACCAGGTGCGCTGACGGCGCTGCCCTTCTGCTGCCCGCTCCTTCGGTTTCTGCCCCTGGCCCCCTGCCACGGCCGCGCCGGTCCGTCTATTCTGCCCTTCGGGCCAGGGGGCCGGGGACGGACGGGGACCATGCTCGGGACAGTGCTGCTCATCGTGGATGTGCTGGCGATCGGTACGGCGCTGCTGTCGGCGGTGCTCTGGTTCCAGGCCAGCGGACGCACCCTCCGCCGCGTTTCCTTCCATGAGGAGCTGGACGCCCGCGACCTCAACCGGATCGTCACCGCCTTCAACCGCAGCACCCTGCTGAACCGGCGCGCGGCCCTGGCCACCGCGGCGGCGGCCGGGCTGACGGCCCTGAAATGGCTGGTCGCCCTGCTGGCGGGCTGATCGACGCCGGGCGCCACCGGGCACAGTGTCGCGGGAAAAGCTGCCTGCACACGGATGTAGTACTTTTGTGCTAAATCCTCCGTAATAGTCCTATGCAGCGGAGGATCGGATGCTGCGTCAGCATTCCCTGGTCACCAGGCTTCTCCTCGTCACGGCCTTCGTGATGGTCGTCGGGCTCGGGGCGGGGGTCGTCACCATCACGGCGAAGAGCAGTGCGGCCACGGACGCGCTGGCCTACAGCGAGGGCCGGGAAATCGGTCATCGCTATGCCGAGCAGGTGCAGGGCCGCTTCAACGAAGCGATGGCGATGAGCCGGATGATGGCGGCCTCGATCCTCGGCTTCAGGAAGGGCGGACTGGTCGACCGGGCCCGCCTGCTGACCTGGATGCAGGGCCTTGCCGAGGCCCATCCCGAGCTTCTCGGCCTCTGGATCGGGATGGAGCCGGACGCGCTCGACGGCCGCGACGCCGATTTCGTGGGCGCGCCCGGCAGCGACGCCACGGGCCGTTTCCTGCCCTACTGGAACCGGGCGTCCGGGACGGTCGCGCTGGAGGCGATCACCGGCTACGACGATCCCGGCCCGGCCGGCGACTACTACAACGAGCCCCGGCGTACCTTGCAGGAGGTCATCGTCGAGCCGTTCAGCTACACGGTCGGCGGGCGGGACGTCCTGCTGGTCTCGCTGGTCGTTCCCATCGTCGAGGACGGACGCTTCATCGGCGTGGCCGGCGTCGATATCTCCACCGAGGCCATCTGGGAGACGCTGAAGACCGTGAAGCCCTACGGGACGGGGGCTGCCTACCTCATCTCCAACGGCGGCCGCTGGGCGGCGTACCTCAATCCGGCGCATCTGGGCAGGCCGATCGCGGACACCAACGAGCGGCTGCGGCCGGTCCTGCCCGCCATCAAGGCCGGCCAGCCTTACGAGCAGTTCTCCGTCTCGGCCAGCCTGAAGGCGCCGGTGAAGCAGTTCTTCCTGCCGGTCACGGTCGGGCGCAGCCGGACGCCCTGGTCCATCCTGGTCAACCTGCCGGTGGATCAGGTGCAGCAGCCGACCATGGAGCTGCGTCGCTTCATCCTCCTCAGCAGCGCCGCCCTTCTGGTCGTGCTGCTGGGGGCGCTCTGGCTCGCCACCCGGCGGGTGGTCGGCCAGCCTTTGCAGCGGAGCATCACGACGATCCAGGCGCTGACCGCCGGCGACCTCAAGGTCGAGGTGCCGGACCGGGAGCGCAAGGACGAGATCGGCGCCATCAATCAGGCCCTCGGGCTCTTCAAGGCGAACAGCCTCCGCATGGCCGAGCTTGAGGAGCAGCGGCGGCACGACGAAAAGCGGGCCGCGGAGGAGCGGCGCCGGGAGCTGGAGCGGCTGGCCCTGCGCTTCGAGGACTCGGTCGGAGGGCTGGTGCGGGACGTCTCGGCCCAGGCCGACCGGATGCGCGCGAATGCCGGCGATCTCAGCGCCATCGCCCGCACGACCGACGGTCAGGCGGCGACGGCCGCCGCCGCGGCGGATCAGGCGAGCGAGCGGGTGCAGACGGTGGCCGCCGCGGCCGAGGAACTGGCCCGGACCATCGACGAGATCAATGTCCGTCTCGCCTCGACCACGCGCCTTGCGGCCGACGCCGTGGGCGAGGCCGACAGGACGGACGGGACCGTGGCGGGACTGCTGGCGGCGACGCAGCGGATCGGGGACGTGATCCACCTGATCCAGCAGATCGCCGGGCAGACGAACCTGCTGGCGCTGAACGCCACGATCGAGGCGGCCCGCGCCGGGGAAGCCGGCAAGGGCTTCGCCGTCGTGGCCGGGGAGGTCAAGAGTCTTGCCGGCCAGACGGCCCGCGCGACGGAGGAGATCACGGCCCAGATCGCCGCCATGCAGTCCGCCAGCAGCGGCGCGGCCGAGGCGATCCGCGCCATCAGCCGCATCATGACCGGCATCAACGAAGCGGTGACGGCCGTCGCCGCCGCGTCGGAGGAGCAGGGGGCGGCAACGCGGGAGATCAGCCGCAACATCCAGGAGGCCGCACTGGGCACGCGCGATGCGCTCTCCAGCATGGCGGAGGTCACCGAGGCGGCGGGCCGTACCGACCGGATGGCGACGGAGACCCAGGAAGCGGCGGATACGCTGTCGGGTCAGGCCGACCGTCTGCGCAACGAGGTGCAGCGCTTCATCGCCACCATCCGCGGCGCCTGATGTCAGGGAGAACGGCAGCGGGGGCCGGATGGCGGGCCCCCGCCCGGCGGCACCGATAGCACAGGGGATTTCCGGGTTGACGGCTCAGGTTTTATCCGTCATATCTTCCGACATCGGATGAATATACGGAAGGCGGTCCCGGTCATCGGGGCCGCCTTCGCCGTCGGTACGGGCCGTCGCCCGGGAGTCCCTTCCATGTTCGCCACCTTCCTGCGCGCCTCCCTCGACCGGGGCATGCGCGCCGTCCGCATCGACAGCCTGGAGGATCAGGACCGCGCCTTCTCCTGGGAGGATGGCGAGACCGTGCGCCCGCTGGAGCGGCGGCCGTTCCGTTTCATCTGGTCCCTGATGCGGGAAAAGTTCGCCGGCCGCATCGCGCTCATGGTGGCGGCGGTGGTGGCCGGGCAGACGATCGAGGCGTTCGAGCCCTATGCCCTGAAGGGGCTGATCGACGGGCTGACCGCGGCCAGCGCGGGCCAGCCGGTGGAGGGCATCGGCATCCTCGGCTGGTTCGTGCTGCTGCTCGGCATCTGGTTCTTCGGCATCGGCATGTACCGCGTCTACCAGGTGGTGGACATCTACACCTCGCCCTCGATCCGGGCGCTGGCGCAGAAGCGCATGTTCGGCTGGCTGATGGGACACAGCCACACCTACTTCCAGGACAATTTCGCCGGGAAGCTGGGCCAGAAGATCAAGCAGGGCGCCAACGCCATCCTGGGCATCATCGAGATCATGATGTTCGACATGATCCGGACGGCGGTGCTCCTGGCCGTGGCGGTCGTGCTGCTGTGGACGGCGGCCCCGGCGTTCTCGGCCTTCCTGATGGCGTGGGCGGTGCTCTACATCGCGGTCAGCGGCTGGCTGGCGCGGCACTGCTTCCGCCTGTCGGAGCAGATGAGCGAGGCGGTCTCCACCAGCTCCGGCCGGATCATCGACGCGATCACCAACGCCGACCTGATCCGCGGCTTCGCCCGCATCGCCTTCGAGCGCAGCTTCCTCGGCCACTGGATCAATGCCGAGCGGTTCCGCTCGCGGCGGCTGCGTTGGTATCTCGTGGTGATGCGGCTGTTCCAGATGGCCAGCATCATCCTGCTGCTGGGCGTGCTGGTCTGGGTGGCGCTGGCCCGGACCCTGGCGGGGGCGATGACGGTGGGCGAGTTCACGCTCGTCTTCACCCTGGGCTTCCAGATCTCCAACACGGTCTGGCACCTGTCCGACCGGCTGCTGAGCTTCTTCGAGGAGCTGGGCACGCTGTCGGAGGCGCTGGATCTGGTGTCGGCCCCGCACGGCATCGTGGACGCGCCGGGGGCCATGCCGCTGGCGGTGACGGAGGGGCGGATCGAGGTGCGCGACCTGCGCTTCAGCTTCCCCGACGGGACGAAGGTCTTCGACGGGCTGTCGCTGACCATCCGGCCGGGGGAGAAGATCGGTCTGGTCGGTCGCTCGGGCGCGGGCAAGTCCACGCTCGTCAAGCTGATCCGCCGGCAGTACGAGCCGCAGGGCGGGGCGGTGCTGATCGACGGGCAGGACATCGCCACCGTGACGCAGGAGAGCCTGAACGCCGCCATCGCGGAGGTGCCGCAGCAGCCCGGCGTCTTCCACCGCACCATCGGCGAGAACATCGCCTACGGCCGCCTGGGGGCGACCCAGGCGGAGGTGGAGGAGGCCGCCCGGCAGGCGCATGCCCACGAGTTCATCGCGCGGCGGCCCACCGGCTACGACACCGTCGTCGGCGAGCAGGGCGTGAAGCTCTCCGGCGGCGAGCGGCAGCGGGTGGCGATCGCCCGCGCCCTGCTGAAGGACGCCCGCATCCTGGTGCTGGACGAGGCCACCTCGGCGCTCGACAGCGAGTCGGAGCACCTGATCCAGGGGGCGCTGTGGACGCTGATGCAGGGGCGGACCGTCATCGCCATCGCGCACCGGCTCTCGACGATCACGGGGATGGACCGCATCCTCTATGTCGAGGGCGGGCGCATCGTGGAGCAGGGAAGCCATGCCGACCTGCTGGCGCTGGGGGGCCGCTATGCGGCCCTCTGGCAACGGCAGAGCGGCGGGTTCCTGGAGGCTGCGGAGTAACAAGAACGGTCCGCCGGGCGGGCGCAGGCCGTTCCATCGACCCATCGGACCGGGTGCCGCCGAGCCCGGTCCGTCAACCTTGCGGAGGCGGTGCATGCACTACCGCTGGAGTACCTTCGACGACCTTTCCGCCGCCCGGCTCTACGAGTTGCTGGGCTTCCGGCAGTCCGTCTTCATCGTCGAGCAGGCATCGGCCTTCCAGGACCTGGACGGCCGCGACCCGTTCTGCTGGCACCTCAGCGCGCGCGACCGTCCGGGCGGCGAGCTTCTCGGCTATGCGCGCTGCTGCGGCCCGCGGGACGATGCGCCGGCCTTCATCGGCCGCTTCGTGGTGGCGCCGGCGGCCCGCGGACGCGGGCTTGGACGCCGGCTGGTGGCCGAGAGCCTGCGCCAGGTCACGCTCCACCATCCGCATGTGGACGTGGTGCTGTCCGCCCAGTTGCATCTCCAGCCCTTCTACGCCGGCTTCGGCTTCCGGACGGAGGGGGAGAGCTACGACGACGGCGGCATCGAGCATGTGACGATGCGGCTGCGGACCATCCCGGTGGAAGCGGCCGCCTGACCGGCCCCGGCGGCGGAGGCCGCCTGACCGGCGGCCCCCGTCAGGGGCTCACGGCACGGCCAGATCCGCGACGCGCAGGCGCTGCTCCAGCCGGACCGCGCCGACGATGTCGCGGATCTGCACGGTGACGACCGGGTTCCCGTCCTGCCAGTCGATCTCGATCAGGCCGAAATTCTCCGCCCGCCAGGCCTCGCCCTGGCGCCGCGCATTGGGCGGCAGCACCGGCCAGACCTCCGTCAGGCCGGAGGAGGTGAAGTCCCACAGCGGATAGGGGACGTTCACGTCCAGGCGGGAAATCTCCGCGTAATGGGTGTCGCCGGAGATGCAGAACAGCCCGTCGGCCCGCTTGTCGCGGATCGTCTGGATCAGCCGCTGGTGGTCGCGGGCATAGTTGATCCAGGCCTCCCAACCGGGGAAGTCGGCCACGACCTGGAGGCTGGACGCCAGGATGCGCACATCCGCCGGCCGGGCGAGCTGCTGTTCCAGCCACTGCCACTGCCGTTCCCCCAGCATGGTGGCTGGATCGTCGGGATTGCGCGCATAGGGGCCGGGCACCGGCCGGCCGGCCCTGGCCTGCTCGTCCGCCCAGGCGTCGTAGGGTCTGCCGCCGAGGTCCAGGGTGCGGATCGGGGTGCGGTTCCAGCGCAGGTCGGGCAGCAGGATCTGCAAGCGCCGGCCCGGCGGGCCGAAAGTGACGCTGGTGTAGATGCCGTCCTGGGTGCGGCGGGGCGACTCCGCCGGCACGCCGAAGAAATCGCAGAACTGCCGCCGCGATTCCTCCTTCATCGGATAGTCGGCGCCGGCGTCGTTCTCGCCGTAGTCGTGATCGTCCCAGATGGCGATCACCGGGGTGCGGGCGCGCAGCTTCTGGAAGCCGGGCTTGGCCGCCAGGGCCGCGTACTTGCGGCGCATCACCTCGGGGTCGCGGGTGTCCAGATAGACATTGTCGCCCAGGAAGATGAACAGGTCCGGTTCCGCCGCCACGATGGCGTCCCAGATCGGCTGCTCCTTCTCCGACTTGGCGCAGGAGCCGAAGGCGATGCGGCGGATGGTGCGGCCCTCGTCGGCAGCGGGACAGGGGGCGGGTCCGGCGGCGGCCCCCTCGGCCCGGGTTCCGTCGGCCCGGGTTCCGTCGGCGCGCAGGCCGGCGGCGAGGGCGAGGGGGGCTGCCGCCATGCCGGTCAGCAACCGGCGGCGGTCCGGATCGGTGTCCGACATGGCGGGCTCCCGGATATGGCTGAAGGACGGGGCGCCGCGGGCCGCGGCGCCCCGGGCGGGGATCAGAAGGACTTGCGCAGCGTCACGAAGAACTGCTGCGGCGCCCCGGCCAGCAGGGTCTGGAAGGTGCCGTTCGGGTCCGCGTTGGTGAAGCCGTTCGACCCGATGGTGGAGACGTATTCCTTGTCGAACAGGTTCGTCACGTTCGCCTGCACCTCCAGCCCGTCCAGCCAGCCGGAGCCGGAGAAGCGGTAGCCGAGGCTGACATCCACCAGCGTGTAGGACGGGACCGACCCGTTGTTCAGGTAGGTGTAGTAGCGCTTGCCGGTGTGCGAGACGCCGACCGTGCCGAACAGGTCGCCGTCGTCATAGGCCAGCTCGCCCTTGGCCATGAACTCCGGCGTATCGGTGGCCTTCTTGTCCTTGGTCGCCGCCGTGATCACCCCGTTGGCGTCCAGCACGTTGTCGTCGTACTTGCTGTCATTGTAGGTCAGCGAGCCGAACACCGACCAGTTCTCGACGAACTCCCAGGTGGCGGCGGCCTCCACGCCCTTCGTCGTGACGCTGCCGACATTCTGAAGCGCCGTCGGGTTGCCGACGATGCCGGCCCCGAGCGAGAGGGTCAGCAGGCGGTCGTCGAACTTCACGTAGTAGCCGGTCACGCTGCCTTGCAGGGTATCGACGCGGAAGCGCCAGCCCAGTTCGACGGTCTGCGACGTCTCCGGCTCCAGGCTGTCGCGGATGGCGGCGAAGCCTTCCGGCGTCGTGGAGAAGGGGCCGCTGGTGGCGGCCGAGACGAAGGCGCGGATGTTCTCCGTATAGGAGGCGAACAGCTCCTGATCCTCGGTGAGCGCGAGCCTGGCGCTGACCTGCGGCAGGAAGCTGTCCTTCGCCTCGATCGTGCCGCTGCGCTCCGGGCCGGTGACCGTGTCGGCCTCGTTCTCGACCTTCACGGCCTTGAACCCGCCGTTCAGGGTCAGCATGTCGGTGACCGCCCAGGTATCGGCGATGTAGAGCTGCCGCGTCGTGGTGGTGAAGTCGTAGTCCCACTGCGTATAGAAGGGCGAACTCTGGAACTGGGTCGAGCTGCGCTGCGGGGCCGCCCGGTCCAGCCCGTAGAAGCGCCGGGCCTGGGAGAAGTCGTTGTCCTCGTACCAGCCACCGGCCTCGATCCGATGGTCGCCCAGATCGGCCGTGAGGCGACCGATCACGCCATAGCGCTCGATGTCGTACTCGGTGGTGCGGATGGAGATGGGGCCGCCGCCCGGCGTCGGCACGTAGGGCGTGAACCACACACCCTGGCCCTCGTTCCTGTGGCCGTAGCCGGTGGCCGAGACGGACAGGATGCTGCCCAGCGGATAGTCCAGCGTGACGGCGCCGAGCGTGTCCTTACGCAGGCCGGCGGCGTCGTAATAGGCATCGTCCAGGGTCTGGACCGGCGCCGGATAGACGGTGCCGGCGGCCGGATTGCTCACCGGGGCGCCGCTGTCGCCGCGGTTGTTGCCGATGTCGGCCACCTGAAGGGCCAGATTCCAGTTCTTGGCGAAATTGTCCCAGTCGTAGCCCAGACGACCGATCATCGAGCGCGACAGGTCCTGGTAGTCGTTCTCGCGCCGGTCGGACCAGTTGATCCAGCCGGTGATCGTGCCCTCGCCGACCGGCTGCACGACCTTGGCGTTCATCTGCTGCTGCTTCTGGATGCCGTCGCCCTTCCACTTGTCGGACCACTGGCCGGCATAGCTGGCATAGGCCCGGGTGCCGGTCGCCAGCGCCCCCGTCTCCAGCCGGACATAGGCGCGGCGGGTGGCGTTCTCGCCGCCGGTCAGGGCGGTGGAGATCCCGGCCTCCTCCGACGGATCGCGCGAGACGAACTGCAACGTGCCGCCCAGATTGCTGGTGGAGGCGGTGCCCAGGGCACCGGCACCCTGCGCCACGACCACGCGGTCCAGATTCTCCGAGATCACGGCGCGGCTGACATGCAGGCCGTTATGGGCGCCGTAGCTCATGTCGCCCAGCGGCACCTCGTCCAGCGTGAAGCCGAGCTGGTTCTGGTTGAAGCCGCGGATGCTGATGCGCGCCGACCATTCGTAGGCGCCGAACGGATCGGCGGACTGGAAGCTGACGCCGGGCAGCTTCTCGATGGCCTTCAGCGGGCTGGTGCCGGGGGCGGTGAGCTGCAACGTGGCCGCGGTGACCGACTGCACCTGACGGGTCTCGCCGCGGCCGTAGATCACGATCTCTTCCAGCGCCGGCGTTTCCGCCACCTGGGTCTGGGCCTGGGCCGGCAGGACGATGCCCAGGCTGGACAGGGCCGTGCCGGCCAGGACGCGCCCCAGGAAACGATGACGATGCATATGACCTCCCCCTCTCGATCCGTGCCCTTCCGGGCAGCCGTGGTGATCCGCGAGGGGCGGTAGCACAGGGATTTTTCAGGCCGCATACGGTTCCATTGCGGAAATATTATGCCGAGAGAAGAGTACGATCATGTTGCAGCCGGGAGACGCGGGGCGGGAACGCCTTCCGCGGACACCGGAGCCGAGCTTGCCGTGGCACCGTTCACCCCCATTTCTGCCGCACAGAGAAGATCAAGGGAGGACGGGATGCGGCGTCGGGCAGCAGGACTGATGCGGGCGGGACTGATGCGGGCCGGCCTGGGGCGTGCCGCCTTGGTGCGGGCCTGTCTGGCGGTGGCGGGGCTGGCCGCGGTCGGCCCGGCCGTCGGCATCCCGGCGTCCGCCGGCGCCGTGGCGGCCCCGCGGGAGTTCAACACCTGGCCCGCTCCCGCCGCGCGGCAGGCGGTCAAGGTCACCCCCGTCGTGGACGGGCTGGACCACCCCTGGAGCGTCGCCTTCCTGCCCGACGGCCGCCTGCTGGTCACCGAGCGCACCGGCCGGCTGCGCACCGTGCAGGAAGGCCGCCTGCTGCCCGAGCCGGTGGCCGGCCTGCCGCCCATCGAGGAGGTGGGGCAGGGCGGCCTGCTGGAGGTGGCGCTGCACCCCGACCATGCGCGCAACCGCCTCGTCTACCTCTCCTATGCCGAGCCCGACCCGTCGGGGCGGGGCCACCGGACCGCCATCGCCCGCTTCCGCGACGGCAACGGCACGGCCGAAGACTTCCAGGTGCTGTACCGCGGCACCAGCGACCGCACGCGCCACCATTTCGGCAGCCGGATCGTCTTCGGCACGGACGGCAAGCTCTATTTCAGCATCGGCGACCGCGGCACGGACAAGCGGGCGCAGGACCCGGCCGACAGCTCCGGCAGCATCCTGCGCCTGAACGATGACGGCAGCGTTCCCGGGGACAATCCCTTCGTCGGCAGGCCCGGCCATCTGCCCGAGCTGTACAGCATGGGCAACCGCAATCCGCAGGGGCTGGCGGTGCAGCCGGGCACCGGCCTGATCTGGGAATCGGAGCACGGCCCCCAGGGCGGGGACGAGATCAACATCATCCGCGCCGGCGCGAACTACGGCTGGCCCGTCATCACCTATGGCAAGACCTACGGTCTCGGCCTGCCGATCGGGGAGGGCACGGAGAAGACGGGGATGACGCAGCCCGAGCTTTACTTCGTGCCGTCGCTGGCGCTCGCGGGCATGACCTTCTACACGGGCGACGCGCTGCCGGCCTGGAAGGGCGATCTCATCATCGCCCTGCTGGGCGGTGGCATCGTCCGGCTGGACGTGGAAGGCGACCGCGTGGTCGCCGCCGAGCGCCTGCTGGAGGAGGAGCTGGGACGCACCCGCCATGTGGCGCAGGGGCCGGACGGCGCGCTCTACGCCCTGGTGGACGAGGGAGCCCCCGGCGGCCGGCTGGTCCGCATCGACCCGCAGTAGGGCCGCCGCCACCGCTCGCCGGAGCGGCCGCCGCATGGCTCCGGCAGAGGGGGACGCCGCGATGACGCCGTGGTTCCGCTTGCCCTCGCAGCCGATTCCGGCCAAAACCGGCAGAGTGGTTTTCGGCAGCGAAGAGTGTCGGCAAGATGGCTTACCTGATTCAGGGCGAGACGGGCGAGTGGGAGGTCGTGATCGGGCTGGAGGTCCATGCCCAGGTCATCTCCAACGCGAAGCTGTTCAGCGGGGCCGCGACGGCCTTCGGTGCCGCGCCCAACAGCCAGGTCAGCTTCGTCGATGCGGCCTTTCCGGGCATGCTCCCGGTCATCAACGAGGTCTGCATCGAGCAGGCGGTGAAGACGGGCCTCGGCCTGAAGGCTCAGATCAACCTGCGCTCGGTCTTCGACCGCAAGAACTACTTCTACGCGGACCTGCCTGCCGGCTACCAGATCAGCCAGTACCAGCAGCCGGTCGTCGGCAACGGCACCATCGTGCTGGATCTGGCCGACGGCGCGACCCGCGAGGTCGGCATCGAGCGTCTGCATCTGGAGATCGACGCGGGCAAGTCGCTGCACGACCAGCACCCGTCCAAGACCTATGTCGATCTGAACCGGGCCGGCGTGGCGCTGATGGAGATCGTCTCCAAGCCCGACATGCGCAGCCCGGAGGAGGCGGCCGCCTATCTGCGCAAGCTGCGCACGATCCTGCGCTATCTGGGCACCTGCGACGGCAACATGGAGGAGGGCTCCATGCGCTGCGACGTCAATGTCTCGGTGCGCAAGGTGGGCCAGCCCTACGGCACCCGGACGGAGACGAAGAACGTCAACTCCATCCGCTATGTGCAGCAGGCCATCGAGTACGAGGCGCAGCGCCAGGTCGAGGTGATCGAGGGCGGCGGCACGGTAGTGCAGGAGACGCGGCTGTGGGACCCGAACAAGGGTGAAACCCGCTCCATGCGCTCCAAGGAGGAGGCGCACGACTACCGCTACTTCCCCGATCCCGACCTGCTGCCGCTGGAGATCGAGCAGTCCTGGGTGGACCGGATCAAGGAGACCCTGCCGGAACTGCCGGACGATAAGAAGGCCCGCTTCATGGCGGATTACGGCCTGTCCGCTTATGATGCCGGCATCCTGGTCGCCGAGCGCGCCCGTGCCGATTTCTACGAGACGGTGGCGAAGGGCCGCGATCCGAAGCTGGCCGCCAACTATGTGATCGGCGACCTGCTGGGTGCACTCAACAAGACCGGCCGCGACATCACCGAATCGCCGATCTCGGCGGGCGATCTCGGCGGGCTGATCGATCTGGTGACCGACGGCACCATCTCCGGCCGCATCGCCAAGGACGTCTTCGCGGAGATGCTGGAGACGGGGGAGACGCCGTCCGTCATCGTCGAGAAGAAGGGGCTGCGACAGGTCACTGACACCGGGGCCATCGACAAGGCCATCGACGAGGTGATGGCCGCGAACGCCGACAAGGTGGCGGAGTTCCGCTCGGGCAAGGAGAAGCTGTTCGGCTTCTTCGTCGGGCAGGTGATGCGCGCCACCCAGGGCAAGGCGAACCCCGCGCTGGTGAACGAGATCCTGGCCACCAAGCTCAAGGGCTGACGGGGCGCGGGCGGCGGAAGACGCCGCCCCGTCCATCCGGAGCCGCACACATCCGGAGCCGCACATTGGAAACCCCGCCCGGCCTGTGCCGGGCGGGGTTCTTCGTTGCGGGGAACCGTTGTTCCGGGGATCCGTTTCCGGCGGGATCAGCCCTGGCCGCTGCCGCCGCCCGTCACGGCAGAGGCGATCTGCGCCGCCCAGCGCCGGATGAAACGGTCGGCATCGCCGTACTGCGTCGTCGCATGGAGGTTCTGGCCGAGCGGCTGGCCGGTATCCGAGTCGGCGAAGACGGCAAGCACCGCGCCGGTCACGGCATCCGTCAGCACCGCCTGGAAGGCCGCCTGACCCACGCCGTAGGTGCGGTGGATGATGCCGCCGCGCCCGTCCTGCCGCTCCGGGAAGACGGGGCTGTTCGGCACGAATTCCGTGATCAGGACGCGCAGGCGCAACACGCCCGGCCCCGGCTGCGCGGCAAGCGCCCCGGTGCCGAATTCCTGCTCCAGCTTCTCCCGGAAATAGCTGCGGGCATGCTCGGCGTCGCGCTCCGTCAGGGCCAGATCATCGTGCCGGCGGGTGACGGACAGCTCGACGGGGTCGATCAGGACCCGGTCGTAGCGCGACAGGTCCGTGCCGGGGCGCACGGAGAAGGTGTCCATGCCGCTCAGCGGGCGCTGTTCCAGACCCTGGAGCGGCAACTCGGGCACCGGCGGGGCGCCACGGACATTCTGGCTGGCCACCTTGGCGACGGCGGGTGCCGCCACCGCCAGCGCGACCAGGAGCACGGCGGCGAACCGGACGGCCACGGCCCGGAATCCGGTGGCGCGGAAAGCCGCACCCCGGTCGCCGGCGGACCGGCGTGAGGGGGAGCGGTGTGCCGGTGACCTGTGTGATTCTGACCTGTGTGATGCGGACCGGCAGGAAGAAGAAAGATGTGGGTGCATGGCGGACCTCCTCGGGACCTGTGAAACCGCCCCATTCCTGCGGACCCGCTGCATCCCGCACCGTGCTCCACCCGCACCGTGCGATTCCGGGCCCGCTCCTGTGCAGCCGGCCACCCCGTCCGGCCGGTCCGGACACCGGTTCCGGACCTTTCTCTAGGATGGGGCGCGCCAGCAGCGTTGACAAGGCCGTCGGCGCCGCTTAGAAACCGGGTCTCGCCACGCCCGGAGGCTTCTCCGGCGCGCCGGCAGGAGGGGTGGCCGAGCGGCTGAAGGCAACGGTTTGCTAAACCGTCATACGGGGAAACTCGTATCGTGGGTTCGAATCCCATCCCCTCCGCCACTACCCCGGTACCGACCAGACCATGGGCCGCGCAAGCGGCCTTTTTTATTGCGATTTCAAAAGCCTTTGGCCGGGGTGGCTTCACCGCGGAGAACCGCTCCCCTGGGCCTGAACGGCCCCAGCGGGTGTCTCTGTCTCCATCCATCTTAACTGCATCAAGTCAGTATAGGTTAAGAAATATCCAGAATAAGTGCGGCTTTAGGCGGCATTATGTTCTGGTGTTTTTGTTGATTTGGCGCTGGTATGCGTTGAAATATCGAATGCGATATAAATTATGTGATTGCTGATAATTTCAGATAATCCGGCCTGGTCTTTGCGTATTTGTTCGAAGGTGGCTTTCGGATGGCCGTGGCGGAACGCCCGACGGCATCACTCCTCGAAAACCCTGGCCGGCTGTTCGGACCAGGGCGCCAGAGCCACCAGGGTGAGTTGCTCCAGGGACAGGGCGCAAGGGTGGCGGCGGACCAGCAGGTGCTCCATGGACTGCCCGTGCCATGGCAGGCGCTTGACATAGCCAGGACAAACGATACAGAACATAACAAGAACATCCTGCGTCGGTGAATATCTATGATCGGCTCCAGGCCTTCCTCTCCCGCCGTCACAATACCCGCCACGGACAGGGCCGGGCTGCTGGCCGAATTGCGGGAGCGGGTGCGCCGGATCGAGGGGGTGGGGGGTGCCGACGGGCGGGCCGTGGTGCCGCTGGGCATCCCGGACCTGGATGCCGGCCTGCCCGGCGGCGGGCTGCCGCTGGGCGCGGTGCATGAGGTGGCGGGGGCGGCCCTGGATGCCGGTAGCGCCACCGCCTTTGCCGCCGTCCTGCTGGCCCGGCTGGCGGCGGGACGCGGGCCGGTGCTGTGGCTGACCCGGGCCCGTGACCTCTATGCCCCCGGCCTGGCCGGGTACGGGCTGCGCCCGCAGGATCTGGTGCTGGTGCAGGCCCGGCCGGACCGGGCGGGGGAAACCGACATCCTCTGGGCCATGGAGGAGGCGCTGCGCTGCCCGCAGGTGGGTGCCGTGCTGGCCGAGGCGGGAAAGCTGGATCTGACCATGAGCCGGCGCCTGCAGCTGGCGGCGGAGACGGGCGGGGTGCCGGGCCTGCTGCTGCAGTTGGGGCCACAGAGGCTGGAGGCCAGCGCCGCGGTGACGCGCTGGCATGTGACCGCCCTGCCGGGCGACGGGGCCCGGTCCGCGCTGGCGCCCGCGGCCGGCTCCGCCTTCGCCGCCGCGGCCTGGCGGGCCGAACTGCAGCGTTGCCGCGGCGGCCGCCCGGGGTGCTGGGATCTGGTCTGGCATGGCCATGGGGGCCGGCTTTACGGCGCAGCCTCCACCCCGGACGGGCAAGGGGCCGGGGACCTCGGCCACGCCGCCCCGGCATAGCTCCCGCCTGTCCGAGGTTCCCCTTGCGGACCGGACCACCCCGGCATCGACCGGCTTGACATGACCGGCTTGACTCTGCCCCCTTTGCGTTATGTTCTTGTTCCGTTCTCTGGCCTGTTGGTCCAGGGCCTGTTCCGGAACGAGTCCCCCCATGCCGTCCTCCCGCCGCATCCTGTCGCTCTGGCTGCCCTGTCTGGCCACCGACCGCCTGCGCCGCCGCCTGCCTGCGGCGGAGGCCGGGCGCCCGCTGGTGGCGGTGGCGGCGGAGCGGGGGCGGCTGACAGTGGCCGCCGCCTGCCGGCAGGCCCAGGCCGCTGGCATCAGCCCCGGCCAGCCGCTGGCCGATGCCCGCGCCCTGGAACCGGGCGTGCTGACCCGGGATGCCGACCCGGCCGCGGATGCGACGCTGCTGGAGCGGCTGGCCGACTGGGCCCGGCGCTGGACCCCGTGGACGGCGGTGGATACCGGCCCCCAGGTGCTGTCGGGAGCCGGCGGCCTCTGGCTGGACATCACCGGCTGCGCCCATCTGTTCGGCGGCGAGGCCGGGCTGATCGAGGATCTGGTGGAGCGGCTGCGGCGGGCCGGGCTGGAGGCGCGCGCCGCCGTCGCCGGCACCACCGGGGCCGCCTGGGCCATGGCCCGTTTCGGCGGCCCGTTGCCCTGGCCCCTGATCGTGCCGCCGGGAACGGAGGCGGAGCATCTGGCGCCGCTGCCGCTGCCGGCCCTGCGCCTGCCGCCCCCCATGATCACCGCCCTGCGCCGGGTGGGCCTGCGCAGCATTGCCGCTCTGCTGGACAAGCCGCGGGCCGCCCTGGTGCCCCGCTACGGGCCGCTGCCCGGCCTGCGCCTGGACCAGGCCCTGGGCCGGGTGGAGGAGCCGCTGTCCCCCGGCCGGCCGCAGCCCGCCCATCAGGCGCGTCAGGCCTTCGCCGAGCCGGTGAGCACACCGGAGGATCTGCGGCGGGTCCTGGTGCATCTGCTGGGACAGGTCTGCCGCGGGCTGGCGGCGGCGGGACAGGGGGCGCGGCGGCTGGAGCTGCTGGCCTGGCGCAGCGATGCCGGGCCGGAGGCGCCGCCCCAGACCCTGGCCGTGGGCACCAGCCGCCCCAACCGCGACCCCGCCCATCTGCTGCGCCTGTTCCAGCCCAGCCTGGACCGGCTGGAACCCGGCCCCGGCTTCGAGGTCATGGCCCTGGCCGTGCCTGCGGCTGAACCCTCCGCGCAGGAGCAGACGGTCCTGGCCGTGCCGCCGCCGCAGGCCCGCATCCCACCCCCCGCCGGCCGGTCGGATCTGGATCTGGTCGCGGGAGGACGGGACGCGGAGCAACCGGCCGATGCGGAGGCGGACAATACCCTCCGCCACCGCCCCGCCTTCTCCGTCATCCAGGGCGGTACCCCGCCGCGGCCCGCCCCGGCCAAGGCACGGGAACCGAGGTCCCCTCGCTGCTATCAGGGGCCGCCGGTGCCGGAGCTGGTGGACCAGCTGGGGGCCCGGCTGGGTCTGGCCCGCATCCTGCGCCCCCGCCCGCGGGAAAGCTGGTGGCCCGAGCGGGCAGTGGCGCTGTGCCCGGCCGATGCGCCCGCCA
This sequence comes from Rhodocista pekingensis, assembly GCF_042665545.1. Classification (NCBI taxonomy): domain Bacteria; kingdom Pseudomonadati; phylum Pseudomonadota; class Alphaproteobacteria; order Rhodospirillales; family Azospirillaceae; genus Rhodocista; species Rhodocista pekingensis. The sequence continues at coordinate 64,398 of NZ_JBHTCM010000009.1, forward strand.
GCGGCCCGGAACCGCCCCTGTGGCCCGCCGACCGGCCGCGCCCGGTGCGGCTGCTGCCCCGGCCGGAGCCGGTGGAGGTGGTCGCCCCCGTGCCCGACGATCCGCCGCTGCAGTTCCGCTGGCGCGACCGGCTCTACCGCGTCCGCCATGCCGAGGGGCCGGAGCGCATCGCTGCCGAATGGTGGCAGGCCCCCGACCAGCCGGAGGAGCCGTTACGCGACTATTACCGGGTGGAGACCGGGGACGGGCAGCGTTTCTGGCTCTACCGGCTGGGACTGTTCCGGCCGGACGAGCCGGCGCGCTGGTTCCTGCACGGCTTCCTGGGGTGACGGCATGAGCATCCCCTATGCCGAGCTGCAGGTGACCAGCAATTTCAGCTTCCTGGAAGGTGCCAGCCACGCCGAGGAACTGGTGCGGACGGCCGCCGCCCTGGGCTATCAGGCCATCGGCATCACCGACCGCAACAGCCTGGCCGGGGTGGTGCGGGCCCATATCGCGGCGCGGGCGCTGGGGCTGCGGCTGGTCATCGGCTGCCGGCTGGACCTGACCGACGGCCCCAGCCTGCTGTGCTGGCCCACCGACAAGGCCGCCTATGCCCGGTTATCCCACCTGCTGACCCGCGGCAAGATGCGGGCGCCCAAGGGCGACTGTTTCCTGTCCCGCGCCGATGTGCAGGACTTCGCCGAGGGGCAGATCCTGGCCCTCATCCCCCCCGACCCGCCACCGGATGCGGGGGCGGATGCCGGGTTCGAGGCCGATCTGCGCGACTATCGCCAGCGCTTCGGGACGCGGCTGCATCTGATGCTGGTCCACCGCTACCAGGGCAACGACGCCCGCCGCCTGGCCTGGCTGAGCGGGCTGGCCGCCCGCCACGGCGTGCCGACCCTGGCCGGCAACGATGTGCTGTACCATCATCCCGCGCGGCGGCCGCTGCAGGATGTGCTGACCTGCATCCGCACCGGCACCAGCATCCAGACCGCGGGCTGGCGCCTGCTGGCCAATGCCGAGCGCCACCTGAAGCCGCCGCGGGAGATGGCGCGCCTGTTCCGCGCCTGGCCGGAGGCCGTGGCCCGCACCGTGGCGGTGGCCGATGCCTGCCGCTTCTCCCTGGCCGAGCTGCAATTCCAGTATCCCGACGAGGTCGCCCCCGGCGGCGATCCGCAGGCCGAGCTGGTGCGCCTGACCTGGGAGGGCGCGGCCTGGCGCTATCCCGGCGGGATTCCGGACCCGGTGCGGGCGCAGCTGGCGCATGAGCTGGCCCTGATCGGACAGCTGCGCTATGCGCCCTATTTCCTGACCGTGCATGACATCGTCACCTATGCAAGGTCGCGGGAGATCCTCTGCCAGGGCCGCGGCTCCGCCGCCAACTCCGCCGTCTGCTTCTGCCTGGGCATCACCTCGGTCGATCCGGTGCAGGGCAACCTGCTGTTCGAGCGCTTCATCTCCGCCGCCCGCGACGAACCGCCGGACATCGACGTGGATTTCGAGCATGAGCGGCGGGAGGAGGTGATCCAGTACATCTACGGGAAGTACGGCCGCGACCGCGCCGGTCTGGCCGCCACCGTGATCTGCTACCGCGCCCGCGGTGCCCTGCGCGAGGTGGGCAAGGCCATGGGCCTGTCGCTGGACATGGTGGCCCGGCTGAGCGGCACCGTCTGGGGCTGGGGCCGGGAGGGGGTGGAGGCGGAGCGCATCCGTCAGGCCGGCATCGACCCCGACGCGCCGCTGGTGCTGCGCACGCTGGAGCTGGCGCGGGAGCTGATCGGCTTTCCCCGCCATCTCAGCCAGCATGTCGGCGGTTTCGTCATCACCCGCGGGCCGCTGCCCGATCTCTGCCCGGTGATGAACGCCAGCATGGCCGAACGCTCCACCATCGAATGGGACAAGGACGACATCGAGGAATTGCACATCCTCAAGGTCGATGTGCTGGCGCTGGGCATGCTGAGCTGCGTGCGCCGGGCCTTCGCCCTCATCGCCGCCCATTACGGCCGCCGCTACAGCCTGGCCACCGTGCCGGCAGAGGAGCCCGCCGTCTATGACATGCTGTGCCGGGCCGACAGCCTGGGCGTATTCCAGGTGGAAAGCCGGGCGCAGATGACCATGCTGCCGCGTCTGCGCCCGCGCAGCTTCTATGATCTGGTGGTGGAGGTGGCCATCGTCCGCCCCGGCCCGATCCAGGGCGACATGGTGCATCCCTATCTGCGCCGGCGCCAGGGGCTGGAGCCCGTGAACTATCCCTCGCCGGAACTGGCAGCCGTGCTGTCCAAGACCCTGGGCGTGCCGCTGTTCCAGGAACAGGCCATGAAGATTGCCATCGTCGCCGCCGGCTTTTCGCCGGAAGAGGCCGACCAGCTGCGCCGGGCCATGGCCACCTTCAAGAAGAACGGCGATGTCGCCCGCTTCCGCGAGAAATTCATCGGCGGCATGCTGGCTCGCGGCTACGAGCCCGCCTTCGCCGAACGCTGCTTCCACCAGATCGAGGGGTTCGGCACCTACGGCTTCCCGGAAAGCCATGCCGCCAGCTTCGCCTTGCTGGTCTATGTCTCGGCCTGGATCAAATGCGTCCATCCCGACGTCTTCGCCTGTGCCCTGCTGAACAGCCAGCCCATGGGCTTCTACGCCCCGGCCCAGATCGTGCGCGACGCCCGCGAGCATGGGGTGGAGGTGCGTCCGCCCGACATCAACGCCAGCGGCTGGGACTGTACGCTGGAGCCGCTGGCGCCGCCGGCCGCGGGAACGGCGACCCACGCCCTGCGCCTGGGTCTGCGCCAGATCAAGGGGCTGAAGCCGGCGGAGATGGAACGGCTGGTGGCAGCGCGGGAGACCGGCGGCCCCTATGCCGGCCCGCGCGACCTCTGGCACCGCACCGGCCTGCCCACGGCCACGCTGGAGCGGCTGGCGGCGGCCGATGCCTTCCGCTCCCTCGGCCTGGACCGGCGCCAGGCCCATTGGGCGGTGGAGGCGCTGGGTGCGACGCCTCTCCTCCTGTTCGCCGGCGGCGGGGACCCGGGCGACGGTCCGGCGGTGGACCTGCCGCCCATGCCGGCGGGAGAGCAGGTGGTGGAGGATTATTCCAGCCTGTCCCTGACCCTGAACACCCATCCGCTGCGTCTGCTGCGCGACCGGCTGGCGGCGCTGCATGCGCCCAAGGCCCGGCGCTGGCCCCTGCTGCCGGCCGACCGCCAGTCCGACTGGCCGGACAAGCGCCGCTTCGCCGTGGCCGGGCTGGTGCTGGTGCGCCAGCGTCCCGGCAGCGCCAGCGGCGTCGTCTTCATCACCGTGGAGGACGAGACCGGCGTCGCCAATCTGGTGCTGATGCCCGACATCTTCGAGCGCTACCGCCGTCCGGTGCTGGGCAGCCGGCTGCTGCTGGCGCTGGGCCGGCTGGAGAAGGTGGTGGCCCCCCAGCCGGGGGCCACGCCGGTGATCCATCTGCGCGTCGAGCATCTGGAGGACCACACCGCCCTGCTGCGCCAGCTCTCGGAAACGCCGGAGCGCTTCCAGCCGCGGCAGATGGACGGCGGCCTGGCCCGCGCCGACGAGGTCAACCGCCCCCAGCCTGACGCCCGCAGCGAGGCCATCGCCCGCCGCCACGCCGTGGAAACCCTAGCCCGCATCTTCCCCGACGGCCGCAACTTCCGCTGAACGCGAGGAGGCTTGGTGTCGGAATTCCCCAAATACGAACGCCTTATATCCAGATCACTCCTCGAAAATCCTGGCCGTCTGTTCGGACCAGGGCGCCAGAGCCACCAGGGTGAGTTGCTCCAGGGACAGGGCGCAAGGGCGGCGGCGGACCAGCAGGTGCTCCAGCACCAGGGGTGACAGATAGGCTAGCCGCAGGAACCGGCTGATAAAGGCCACGGTCACGCCTTCGGCCTCGGCGATGTCGGTCAGGGTTGCGGCTTGGCCGCGTTCCAGCTGGCGACGCCAGTCCCAGGCGCGGGCGAGGGCGCGCAGCAGGCGCCGGTCGGCAGCCGTGGGATCACGATCGGCCCTGTCGAGGTCTGACGGCGGCAGGATCCGTGGCCGCCCATTCTGACGTTTGATGGTGAGGGGCACAAACACACGCATGGTATCGGGTGCGCTGGTCATGGCGCGGCCTCCGGGGCGGGTGGCGTAAGCATGTCACGCACTACGGCCCCCAGTCCGGCCGTGCGCAGGTCGATGGCAATGCCCTCGGCACTCACGGTGACCCGATCGACCAGCAGCCGGACAAGGCGGGCCTGCTCGGCCGGGAACAGGGCCGACCAGACATTGTCAAACCGGTTGAGGGCGGTCGTCACATCGCCTTCAGTCAGGGGCTGTTGTTCCTGACGGGCTGCGGCCACAGTCTGTGCGACAATTTCCGGCGAGCGCACCAGCCGGCGCACCTCCCGGACCACGGCCGTCTCCACCATCTCTGCCGGCAGCCGCTGGGGCGCCGTGCTGTCCCTCGGCCGGCTGCGGATGACATCCATGGAGGTATAGTAGCGGTAGAGCCGGCTGCCCTTTTTTGTAGCTGTGGGCGTCATCGCGGTCCCGGCCGGCCCGAAGATCAGCCCCTTCAGCAGGGCGGGCGTCTGGGCTCGTGTGGCCGCGGCGCGGGATCGCGGGCTTACCTGCAGGATGTGATGTACCCGGTCCCAGAGATCCTGGCTGATGATGGCCGCATGTTCGCCGGGGTAGGGCGTTCCCTTGTGCACCGCCTCGCCGAGATAAAGGCGGTTGCGCAGCATCTTGTAGAGGAAGCCCTTGTCGATAAGCTTGCCGCGTTTGCTGCGGACCCCGTCGGCGGCCAATTGGCCCACCAGCACCGTCGCGGATCCCAGTTCGACGAATCGGGTAAAGATCATGCGGACCGTGTCTGCCTCGGCCTTATTCACCACCAGCTTGCGGTCTTTGAGGTCGTATCCCATCGGCACATAGCCGCCCATCCACATGCCGCGGGCTCGAGAAGCGGCGAACTTGTCCCTGATCCGCTCCCCGATTACCTCGCGCTCGAACTGGGCAAAGCTGAGCAGGATGTTCAGCGTCAGCCGACCCATGGAAGTGGTGGTGTTGAAACTCTGGGTCACGGAAACGAAGGTGACGCCGTTGCGGTCGAACACCTCGACCAGCCGGGAAAAATCCATCAGGGCGCGGGAAAGGCGGTCGATCTTGTAGACGACGACCACATCCACCAGCCCATCATCGATATCGGCCAGCAATTGTTGCAGGGCCGGCCGTTCCAGGGTGCCGCCGGAATAGCCGCCATCATCGTAGCGGTCCCGCAGCGCCACCCAGCCTTCGCCCTTCTGGCTGGCGATATAGGCTTCACAGGCGGCGCGCTGGGCGTCCAGGCTGTTGAATTCCATCTCCAGCCCTTCTTCGGTCGATTTGCGCGTGTAGATGGCGCAGCGCAGGCGGCGCTGGGGCGCGGGGGAGGGGGATCGCGTCATGCCTTGTCCCTTGTGATTTCGCGCAGGCCAAAGAACCGCCAGCCGTTCCAGCGCACGCCGGTGATGGCACGGGCAATGGCCGACAGTGACTTGTATGTCCGTCCTTCGAACTCGAACCCGTCGCGCAGGACGGTGACGGTGTGCTCCACGCTATTCCATTCCCGCACCAGCCGGGTGCCGGCCACCGGCTTGCGCGGATCGGTGATCATGGTCTTGCGGATGGGATTGCCATGCATCTCGTCGATGAGGGCGTCCAGCAGGCGCAACGTTTCCCGCGAAGGGCCGCCATAGACGAGTTCCTGGATCCGCCACGCCAGCCGCAGTTCCAGGAACGGACGGCTGTTGTTGGGGGCAGGGACGCCGAAGAGGCGGCGCCATTCCAGTTTCAGGTCGACGACGCTCATTTCCTTTAAAGCGGCCAATCGGGCCAGGACGGTTGCGTCCTTTTCCGCAGTGGTGCTCGCATCCGTGCCGATCGGTATCCCGCCTTGTCTGCGCGTCCGGGCCTTCATCATCGCTGGTCACTCCAGGAGCGGGGTTCGTGGACACGACCGCGCTGTTCGACCGGGAAGTCCAGGCGAATGTCTCTGCTGAGCAGCCGAGCCAGTCCGGCAGCAAGCAACCGGCCGACCTCGGCCAACCGGTCTTCTGCTGTCATGCGGTCTGGAGTGAGAGCATTGGGGCCGCTGAGCGTCTTAGCCATGAGATTGTCCGCAACGGATATCGATGGAGCGGACCGTAGGCGTCTGGAACAAAAAATAGAAGTAAAGTCAGATGCTTATCGCGGTGGAGCGAAGAAGAAGGAATTGCCGGTATGGGAATGCGTACCCTGCATTCCCATACCGGTCGCATCTACCATGACCTTCGGCATCAGTTCGCCACCCCATCAACCAATGGCTCTCCCCCGTTCACGAACGCATCTTTGGGTAGGTTGCAAAAATATTGGCGCTTGAGACTTTTTTTTGAGATACTTCTACCAACATCTCCGAAATGCGACATCAATGCATAGGCTTTCGCGCAATGGCATCTGTCTATCGGTTCTGTTCCCCGATTGCGGGCATGGTTGCCGCCCATAACCAGGCCAACGACTGTTGGTAGGGGCAAGATTATGGGCCACCAGCGTCTTGGAAAGCTGCCTGCCCTTCGTTCCCTGCCGGAGATTGTCCGTTATCTCGTTGCTGGAGGAACGCCAACAGACGATCTGGTCGATCAGGTGACTAGAATTGGCCAGGATGCTCTAAAACGCGGCCAGCAAGATCCCTTATTTGTCGAAGCACTATGGTTGTTGGCGCGACTTCCTCAGGCGGTTGGTTCTCCTGATGTGGCCGGTGCCTGCCAGGAAATTGGGTTGCCCGACACGTTACCGACGACATTGTCGGAAATGCTGGTCGTCTACGACAGCGCACTTGAACGGTTTCAACGGCGACAGCACGCGCATGTGACGGATCTCGGCGAAATCGCGCGTCGTGCTGGTGCATCCGCTTTGGGTGAGGCCATTCAAAGCCGGCTGCCCAGTCTATGGCAGCCGACCGCAGATGATCTCAGGACAACCCTTTCGACATTGAAGGGCACGGAGTCGTTTGCTGTGATGGCGCACAGCTTTTATGCGAACTTCGTGGGGCGGGTTATTCGCTACTACGTGGATCGAAATCTTCACAAAATGGTCGGCGTCGATAGGCTTAGTCGATCTGTTTCAGATCTCCGGACATTTGATGATGCCATCAAACGGCACTGTAACGAAGCCGCACTGATCATGCGTAATTTTGCACGCGACTGGATGGGGAAGAACCACTACCGGGATGGTCGGACAGTAACCAGACAAGACATGGGTAGTTTTTCTGCCTTTGCCGTGGAGAAAATTGGGCGTGAACTGGAGCAGAGAAAGGGCCAGAGGAAGGATTTATCGTGAGACACCACCGGATCGAATGTGGCGTTGCGCAGTCTTCCACCCCTGATTCCATCATGATGGATGTGCAAGGCCCTGGCCGGAACGTCAAGCTTCGCATCGACTACATCACCCGAACGATGCTGGGAAATGTTCCGGACCTGCTGATTGATCTTCTGGAATTGGCGGCCTATGTCTACTGCGCTGATCAGCGGATCGGGCGCGGATCGGAAAAGCTGCCGAATTTCGGAGAAGACTGGCGACGTAGTCTGCATTTTTCTATCCCAGTCCGGCAGTTGGACGTATGGCAGGATCCAGAGATCAACGACCTTCTGATCCAGACACTTGGTTTCCTTTCCGACGACAGCTACGAGTTTGAATTCCGGCAAGCGCAGGCACCGGCGCAGCCGCAGTCACTTTACTTTGCAAATCTGATCGACGGCTCAATGGAGAATGACGAGGTTGCTCTGTTCTCAGGCGGCATTGATTCGTTCGCGGGCGCGGTGGACGATGTCGCTATCAACGATAAGTCAGTCACCCTCGTCGGTCATTCTTCATCAACGAAGGTTCGTAATGTTCAGGAACTTCTTATCAGCGGCCTAAAGCAGCGCGGCTTTGAGCGAAAGATCTCGTACATTCCTGTATGGGTCAGCAATGAAAGTGAGCGCGCGCGTGAATACACCCAGCGAACCCGTTCATTTCTTTTCGCCTGTCTCGGGTTGGTTGTCGCGCGCATGTCCGGAAAGGACAGTTTCAGCTTCTACGAGAATGGTGTGGTCAGCATCAACCTGCCCTTGGCAGGTGACGTGATCGGCGGGCGTGCGACCCGCACCACGCATCCAAAGGTCCTGCGGGGGTTGGAGGGGCTGTTCTCGGCCCTGCTGGAGCGCGACATCCAAATCCGCACGCCACTGCAATGGCTGACCAAAAAGGAGGTCGTCCTCAGAATCAGGGACGCGGGCTTCTCAGACAGGCTGGCGATGACGGTCAGTTGCACACGACCACGAAAATGGACTGGAACGCAAAAGCATTGCGGTGTCTGCTCGCAATGCATCGACCGCCGTTTTGCGGTGTTGGCTGCCGGAATGGGTGATCACGAGCCCGCGGACAGCTATATGCGGGACCTGCTCCTGGCGGACCGGAGCTCCGATGACGATCTGCGCATGGCCCTCAGTTATGTATCCTTTTTCCAGCGGCTGGGAAGCACCTCGAAAGAACGCTTTCTGATCGATCATCCTGAAATCGTACCAGCATTGGACCGGTTTCCCGGCTTGTCAGCCGAAGAAGCCGGCACAAGGCTCTACAGTCTGTTCCAACGGCACGCAAAAGCTGTGGAGGACGTCATTGCCAATGCAGTGACCAAGCATTCCCGATCCCTATTCCGCAATGAGCTGCCATCCGGTTCTCTCTTGGCCGTCTGCTTCAGCCGGGGACATGTCGAAGTCGCTCCGGCCCCAGATTACGATACCCGAACCAAGGCCTTCATCGACAGGCTCAGCGCCCCCATCCTTGAATTCGCCGTCGATGGACGGGGGAAGCGGGTGCTGTTTCGCGGGGAGCACAGTCTTGATGGGGCAAATTTTCGGATGGTCGAGGCATTGATCGAGAATTTCCGGAGGGCAAAAGCTGTCGATGAGGAGATCCCGTTTATGGCTTCAGTCGATCTGGCGGATCGGCTTGGGCTGAACGATCAGTCCATGCGGCAGCAATTACGCCGGCTCCGGGAGGCGCTTGAGCCTCTTGTCGTCAGTCTCGGAATCCCTCTCGACCAGGATACTTTCATCCAGACCAAAGAGCGTTCGGGTTATCGCTTGAACCCGGCGCTGCGGGAAGTTTCGATGGCCGACATCCGAAGCGAATCCGCGCTGTTGTCAAAGGCCTGAAATCGCTACGTCACAAGCTGAAACCCGCACGTCACACACTCCGTACCAGCCCCTCGGAAATGGGGGGCTTTTTCGTGTCCGGACGTCACAAGAAAATTCAGGTCTGACCATATCGGCAGAACCGTAATCCGCTGAAAATACTCGCATATCCAAGCACTCCAACGTGACTGGATGAAAAGACGAGATGCAGCAGCGGAGTTGTCCATGCACATCAGCCATTTAACCCAAACCGATCTGGCCCGGCGCTGGCGGATCAGCCCGCGCACCCTGGAGCGGTGGCGCTGGCTGGGACAGGGGCCGAAATACCTGAAGATCGGCGGCCGCGTCGTCTATCGCTTGGCAGATATCGAAGCCTACGAAGCAGAAAAGCAGCGGGAGGCGGTCGTATGATCCAGGCGTTGACAGCAGGCACCTGCGCAGAATCCCGCAGCGGTCACTTTGTTTTCTCCCCGGTTCGCGGGCGAAACCGGGCGAAAACACGCGAATTTGTCCAGGGAACCGCATTCTGTACTTCACTGGGGATGCAGACCCCCGATCCCACCCGCACCCTGGTCGCCGACGAAACTGCACTCCTGGACTGGCTCCGGACCGCGCAGCCGGGTGACCGATTCGTCTACCACATCGGCCACCTCGCCGCCGACCGTGTGCGCGGCACCACCGGCCTCACCGACCCGCAGCGGGAGGCGCTGTGCCGGCTGGCTGACCGCGTTCTGACGCTGGTCACCGACGACACGCTGACGGCGGCACAGCGCCGCCGGGCCGACGGGCAGATGGCCTATCTCGTCATCAAGATGTCCGGCCGAAAGGTCGGCAGGAGGTTTCCATGACCGCCACCCCGACGCCGACCAACCGGGTCACCCTGGACGCCCTGACGGTGATGCCGGTCGGCGAGATCGCTGGCCTACCGGTCGACCAGCTGGCCCTGCTGCTCGACGATCTGGCCGAGATGAAAGCCCGGCTGAAGCGGCTGGACGACTGGCTGAACGGCGCGCTGGCCCTGCGCTACGGCGAGCGCGCGCAGGCCCTGCGCCGCGATCAGGGCAAGCTCACCGGCATCGTCCGGATCGAGGAGGCCGACGGCTTCGTCGCCATCTGCGACGTGCCGAAGAGGCCCGAGTACGACCAGGAGAAGCTCCGCGCGGCGGTCGGCACCCTCCGGTCCTGGGGCTCCAACCCCGACGACTACGTGACCACCGAGATCAAGGTCAGCGAGACGAAGTACGGCGCCTGGCCCCCGGAAATCCGCCGGCTGTTCGAGCCGGCGCGCACCGTCCGGCTCGGCAAGCCGAGCTTCCGCATCGAGCGCCCGACGCCGCACTGACCCTGCCCGGACGCGGCGGGGTGGCCCTCTCCGCAAGGACGGGCGGGCTTCCCTTCGGCGCCTGGTCAACACCCCGCCGCACCCCTTCGACCTGCCTTTTCAAGGAGCCATAGATCATGGCCATCCGCATCATCACCGCCGACGAGCGCCTGTCGGCCGCCAGCAACAAGACCAGCTTCGCCGTTTTCGGGCCACCCGGGGTCGGCAAGACCTCGCTGCTGAAGACCCTGCCGCCGGACCGTACCTTGTGCCTCGACCTGGAGGCGGGGCTGAAATCCGTCCAGGACTGGCGGGGCGCCAGCATCCCGATCCGCAGCTACCTGGATTTCCGCGACCTCGTCGTTCTGATCAGCGGCCCCGATCCGGCCGTCCACCCGACCGCCACCTATGGCGAGGCGCATTACCAGCATGTCCGGGCCAGCCATGCCGATAGCGGGCTGGAAGCGTTCCTGGCCTCCAAGCCCATCCTCTTCGTCGACAGCATCACCGACCTGTCCCGGCAGGTGATGACCTTTGCCCGCCAGCAGCCCGAAGCCTTTTCCGAGCGCACCGGCAAGCCCGATGTGCGGGGGGCGTATGGCCTGCTCGGGCGTGAGGTGATCCACGCTTTGAAGCTGCTCCAGCACGCGCCCGGCAAGACGGTGATCTTCGTCGGCGTGCTGGAACGGATCACCGATGAGTTCAACGCCGTCACCTGGCAGCCCCAGATGGAGGGCGCCAAGATCGGCCGCGAACTGCCGGGCATCGTCGACCAGGTCATGACGATGCATTTCTTCGACAGCACCAGCGACGGCGGATTTGCCTTCAACGAGAAGGGCGAACACCGGCGGCTGGTCTGTCGAGCGGGCAATCCCTGGGGCCTGCCGGCCAAGGACCGCAGCGGCCGCCTCGACCCGACCGAGCCGCCTGACCTCACCGCCCTTTTCACCAAGATCAACGCGCCCGGCACTGCCGCCGCGACCGCCTGAAGGAGAGCACCATGTATGATCTGAACGATGCCCAGCCGCAAATGGCCCCGGCTGGCGACCTGATCCCGGACGGCTCCTTCGCCCGCGTGCGCATGACCATCCGCCCGGGTGGCGTGAACGGCTCCAGCCCGCTGGATGCCGGGTTGCTGACCGCCTCGAAATCTTCCGACGCCAAGATGCTGGATTGCGAATTCACCGTCGTCGAGGGGCCGTTTGCCCGGCGGAAATTCTGGCAGAACTTCACCGTGGCTGGCGGCAAACTGGATGACAAGGGCGTGTCCAAGGGCTGGAACATCGCCAAGGCCGCCTTCCGCGCCATGGTGGACAGTGCCCTGGGGTTGGACCCCAAGGATATGGGCGATGCCGCCAAGGCCAAACGCACCCTGCGCGGATTGAAGGATCTGGACGGCATCACCTTTGTCGCCCGCATCATGGTCGAGCCGGCGAGCAACCCGCAATACAAGGATGCCAACAAGCTGGCCCATGTGGTGACGCCCGATGAGCCGCAGCACGCAATGGTGCTGCGCGGGGAGACGGTGCCGCCGGAACCGGTGAACGCCAAGCCGCGCAAGGCGACGGAACCCGTGGCGCAAGGTGGCCCCGCCTGGGCTGCCAACCCACCGGCCACCGCCAACAACGGCACCGCCTGGAATGCGGCCCCCGCCTGGGCGGGCCAGACCACGCCGCCCCCATCGCCGCCCGCCGCTCCGGCTGGGCCGGCATGGCTGAACGGCTGACCGGGCCGGCACCACCGGCATGACCGACGATGAATGGCAGGCGCTGGCAACGCGCGAAGCGGCGAGGGCGATCGGACAATGGCTGGAAGGACGTGGTCGGTTGCATCAGCCCATTTCGGTGCTGACGCTGGCAGAGCTGGAAGCGATGGCGGCAAACGCCGTCGCCCGGTTCGTGGTGCTGGCCGCCCAACGGATCCGCGACCAGCCAAACGACAGCCAGGACCCCGGATCAGGTCCGGGGCAGGCTCTGACCCGGCTCTTGCTCGGATAGGCCCTTGTGAACTGTGCCACCGGGAGGGACGCGGCTTCCTCTACCTGCACAGGCACAATCCGCTGCTATTCCATCGCTTCTGCTCCATGGGCTGCCTTGATGCAGGATCCCGTCTGGCAAAGGAGAATAACGGGATGATCGACAAGACCGCACGGGAAGTGCGGGCGCTGAAGGACGCCCGCCGCCCCTTTGCCGAGGCGCTGACCGACCTTGGCCTGATGGAACCCTTTTTCCATCGCACCGCCGCCGAGATCGACCGCCTGATCGAGGCCGCCGTCACCGGCTATGTCGAGAGTATGCAGCGCCAAGCGGGCGTGCAGGAGCGGACCGGCACCGCGCTGGACGACCCATTGCCGTTCTGAAATCGGGCCGCCGCCATGATCGACCTTAACCACGGTTCCGGCTGCCAGTATGAGCGACCGACCCGCGACCCCGGCATTGCTGCCGCCATCAACGCTGCCATCGATGCTGCCCTGGCCACCCGCAACCGGGCACAGCCGCCCCGACACTATGTCAGCACCTCGGGCATCGGTCGCGAATGCCTGCGCCAGATCCAGTACGACTATCTCGCCCTGCCAAAGGATGCAGGGGCTGACTTCACGGGCGCCACCCTGCGCATCTTCGAGGCCGGCCATCGCGGCGAGGACGTCGTCGCCGACTGGCTGCGCGCCGCCGGCTTCGATCTGCGCACCCACCGCCGGGACGGCCGTCAGTTCGGCTTCTCGGCGCTGGATGGGCGGTTCCGTGGCCATATCGATGGCTGCGTCGTCTCCGGTCCCGCCGCCATCGCCTATCCGGCGCTGTGGGAGAACAAGTGCCTGGGTGCGGCTTCCTGGAAGGAGGTGGTCAAGCGGGGCGTAACCCTGGCCCGGCCTGTCTACGCAGCACAGATCGCGCTGTATCAGGCCTATATGGACTTGACCGAACCGGTCCTGTTCACGGCGCTGAACCGCGATAGCTGGGAACTGCACGCCGAACTGGTGCCCTATGACGCGCCGCTGGCGCAGCGGATGAGCGACCGGGCGGTGGAGGTGGTGCAGGCATCCGCGGCGCAGGAACTGCTCCCCCGTGCCGCCGCCCACCGCACCTCGGCCCTGTGTCGCGGCGGCTGGACCGGCGGCGAATGGCACGCGCCCTGCGCCTGGCAGGACCGTTGCTGGGGGCCTGCGCCATGACCGGCATCACCCCGTCCGGCACCCAGACCCGCGCCATCGCCGCCATCCGCGACTGGTTCGAGAACCGCACCCGCGAACAGCCGGTGTTCCGGCTGTTCGGCTATGCCGGCACCGGCAAGAGCACCGTGCTGAAATTCGCGCTGGACGATCTCGGCCTTGCCCCGCACCGCTCCGGCAAGGAGGGCGGTACTATGGTGCCGGGCGTGGTCACGGCCACCTTCACCGGCAAGGCGGCCCTGGTGCTGCGACGCAAGGGCACGCCGGCGCGCACCATCCACAGCCTGATCTACCGGGTGATCGAGGCGACCGAGGAGGCGATCGAGGCGGCACGGCAGAAGATCGCCGAGGCTGAGCAGCAGGCCCGCACCCTGTCCGGCTTTGAGCGTGTTACCGCCGATGCAGCGGTTGAGGCCATGCGCCAGGGGCTGAAGGATATGCGCAAGCCGCGCTTCGACCTCAACCCCGACAGCGATGCCGCCCATTGCCGGCTGATCGTGCTGGACGAGGTGTCGATGGTGGGCACCGACATGGCTCGCGATCTGCTGTCCTTCGGCAAGCCGATCCTGGTGCTGGGTGATCCCGGCCAGTTGCCACCGATCAAGGGCGAAGGCGCCTTCACGCAACAGGATCCCGACATCATGCTGACCGAGATCCACCGGCAGGCGGCGGAGAGCGCCGTCATCCGGCTGGCCACCTGGGCACGCGAGGGCCGGCCGATCCCCATGGGCCGGCATGATGATCACGTCTGGAAGCTGGCCAAGACGGCAGTGACGCCGGAGCAGTGCCTGCGCGGCGGTCAGGTGATCTGCGGCCTGAACGCCACCCGGCTGCACCTGAACAACGCCCTGCGCCGTGCCGCCGGCCTCAATGGCGGCTGGTTGCCGACAGGACCTGCCGAGAAAATCGTCTGCCTGAAGAACCGCAACGACCTTGGCCTGATCAACGGCATGTTCCTGACCCTGGACGACATCGTGGATGAGGGCAGCCTGTATTTCTCCGCCACGGTGGCCGACGAGGACGGCAACGCCATCGGCCCCGTCGGCCCGGAGGGAAAGCGGGAGCGGTTGCGCCTCTACAAGGGGCATTTCGAAGATCACCACGCCCTGGACAAGGACCGCCACGACCGCGACTGGAAGGAGAAGCGGCATCTGGTCGAAGCGACCTACGGCTGGGCCATCACCGGCCATAAGGCCCAGGGCAGCCAGTGGGAGAACGTCATCGTCTGGGACGACGGTCTGGGCCGCACGGCGGAGGACCGCGCCCGCTGGCTCTACACCGCCATCACCCGGGCCGAGAAGGGGCTGGTGATCCTGGCATGATCGACCTCAACGATGTCTGGCAGCCGCCGCCCCGGTTCGATCTGCGCCAGGTCCGTGACCGGCTGGCGGCATCGGCACCCGACTGGCTGCCGGCCTTGTTCCCCAGGGGGCGCCTGTCCGCTGACCGCCGCACCCTGCGCTGTGCCGATCTTTCCGGTCGGCCACCGCGCAACGAAGGCTCCTGCGTCATCCATCTGGCCGGCAGCCATGCCGGCTGGGGCTTCGACTTCGCCACGGGCGAAAGCGCCGGCCCCATCGACCTGATCCATTACGCCACCGGCCTGGAGGACGCGCCGCTGTTCGAGGAGGCGGCCCGGCTGGCGCGCCTGGATATACCGCTGCCGGTGGCCCGACCCGCGGCTGCCAAACCGGACCACAGCCTGGAAATTGCCCGCATCCTTGATGGCTGCCGCCCGCTGGCCGGCACGGTGGCGGAAACCTATCTGCGCAGCCGGGGCTTGTCAGACCCCGGATCGCCGGACCTGCTCTTCCATGACGACCTGACCGACTATGACAGCGCGCGCGGCTGGCCCGGCATGGTGGCCCTGGTGCGCGACAGTGCCGGCCAACCCACCGGCGGCATCCATCGCACGTTCCTGCTGGAGGACGGTTCGGGCAAGGCCCCGCCGGGCAAGAAGATGCTGGGGCCGATTGCGGATGGGCATGTCCGGCTGGGGGTGATCGGAGCGGACGGACGCCTGGGCGTGGCCGAAGGCATCGAGACGGCGCTGGCGGCAACGGCGATCTTCGGCATTCCCACCTGGGCTGGGCTGTCCGCCGACGGCGTGCGCCGGTTCCAATGGCCGGAGGGCACCCGCCACGTCACCATCTTTGCCGATGTTGGCGACGCCGGCCGCCAGGCCGCCGCCGCGCTGGCCGACCGGCTGAACCGGGCGGACATCCCCAACAATATCGTCCTTCCGCTGCATGGCGATGATTTCAACGACGATCTCCGGCAAGGGGCGACCGCCGCTGACTATGGCCTGAAGCCTGCCGGGCAACCCGCCCCGACGCTCCACACCCTGGCGGAGATGGAAGCCGCCGCGTTCGCGCTGACCCACCCGCCCGACATGACGGACCTCGCCCGGCTGCTCGGTGCCATTGCCACCGCGCGGCTCGACCCGGTGCCCATCCGGCACCTGTTGACCACCATCAAGGCGACCACCCGCATCCCGGTTTCGGTGCTGGAGAAGCAGCTCCGCGACCTGCGCCGCCGGCTGAATGGTGGCGGGGGCGATGCGCCGGCGATCCGCCCGCCCTGGGCCGCCATGCTGCGCATTGGCGACGACGGCACGCCGGAGCGCAACGAGGCCAATGTCATCACCGCCCTGTCCAACGATCCGGCCTTCGCCGGTGCCCTGGTCTTTGACGAATTCCGGCAGGAGATTCTGGCGGCCCGCCCGCTGCCCTGGGAAAGCACCCCGTTCCAGGCCCCGCGTCCCTGGAACGCCACCGACGATGTGCGCTGCGCCGAATGGCTCCAGCGCCGTGAGATCAATGTCACGCCCCTGGTGGTCAGCCGCAGCGTCGGTGCGGTCGCCAACGACATCCGCGTCCATCCCGTCCGCGACTATCTCGACCATCTGCGTTGGGATGGCACGCCACGGCTGGAGACCTGGGCCATCCGTTATCTCGGTGCCAAGGACACACCGCTCAACCGTGCCTTCGGGGCCCGCTGGCTGATCTCCGCCGTCGCCCGCATCCGGCACCCCGGTGCCAAGGTGGACCATATGCTGATCCTGGAAGGGCCACAGGGCACCGGCAAATCCACCGCCCTGAAGATCCTGGCTGGCGAGGACTGGTTCACCGACGAGTTGGCGGAGATCGGCAGCAAGGACTGCGCCCAGCAGATGCGCGGCGTCTGGATCATCGAGATCGCCGAGTTGGACGCCATTGGCCGGGCCGAGGTGGAGCGCATCAAGGCCTTCCTGACCCGCACCACCGACCGCTACCGCCCGCCCTATGAACGCTACGTCATCGACGTGCCCCGGCAATGCGTCTTCGCCGGGTCGGTCAACCCCGACACCTATCTGCGCGACGAGACCGGCAACCGCCGCTTCTGGCCACTGCGCTGCGGCCGCATCGACCTTGACGGCCTGCGCCAGGACCGCGACCAGCTTTGGGCCGAGGCGGTTGCCCGTTACCGCGACGGCGCCATCTGGTGGCTGGACGATCCCGACCTGATCGCCGCCGCCAAGCTGGAGCAGGAAGCCCGCTACCAGGGCGACGCCTGGGACGCCCGCATCGACCGCTGGCTGACCCACGAACGCCGCCGCGTCAACCGGGGTGCCCTCGGCTATGACGACTGGCACGACGAGGAGGTCGAACGCGACCAGCCGGTCTGTGACGTAGCCGTGGGTGAAATCCTGGAGGGGGCGCTCGGCATCGAAACAGGGAAGTGGTCACGCGGCGACCAGATGCGCGTATCGGCTTACCTGAAGGCCCGGCAATGGGAGCGGTACAAGGCAGGAGCGGGTGGACGACGGGAGTGGCGGTATCGGCGGCCGGCGTGGGTGGTCGATTGATTTGTTGGCGACCTTGTCCGGAAACACGCCGTCGACGCTTGGCGATGAAAAGTATGAAGGCGCATAGGATCGGCTACGGGGCCGGAAGCGGACGGGCGGCTGTTCGTCGCCGAGTAGTTAACGCCTACTCTTCCATTGCTTCGACAGGATCTGACCCAAGGCGAACACTTTCTTGATCTTGAAGTTTCTGCGGACCAACCCCTATGGAAGGGTAATCACGCTACCCTCGTACATTCTCCATCCTAGAGTAGTAATCCGACTTTTTGTTGAACCAGGCTCCATTTCCAAGATTGTTGTATGACGTCGGATACGAAATCCGGGCGCGGCCATCCACGAGGCAATCAGCTTTGTCTTCCAGGTAAGATTATTAGGGAGGGGTGTGATGAGACCTCTGCGCGGGAATACAGCATCGTTGACAAATCCTGTGCAAAGCTCACCCAGTGCACCTGTCGTCAAATCAGCGATCGCCGCAATATCTTCAAAAATTAGATTGCCATCTTCGAAAGTACTGGTTGTGCCGCAGCGGATGTGACGCAGAGTATGAGAACTGTAAGACGACAAAACTCGACCGAACAATTCGGTCAAGCTAGTTAACAGCGGGACATTAGCAGCGATATCGTCCTCATCGATAATCCAGAGAATATCTTGACCCGGGGTCGATAGGCCAGAAAGCAAAAAAGCGCTTAGATGCAGAACTCGCAACAGGCGCTCCTGAACAGTTACCTTCCATTTTTTCAGCAATTCTGCGCCGATTTCATCATTAATTTGGTCTGTAAAAAGTGATCCACCCACTTTCGAAATAGCAAACTGTACCAAGCATCCTTCGATACCTGCGGCAGCTTGCATAAAAGGAACAAGCGCACGCCGTCGCATGCCGTCATTGAGCGCCTTGAACGACATACGGCGGCTATTCGGTAAAACTGTATCGCGGAAATAGTGATGCTGCCACGAAAGCCATTCCTGGTTCTTGGCTAAGTCCAGTATCAAAAAGGTGTAGGTATCAAAATGCTGTTTCTGATGATGACCGCCGAAATCGGCGGCGAGAAGAAGTGCCCGGCCACGCTTAACAAACGGAAAGCCATATTGGTCAGAAAGCAGAGAAGCGCCCAGGCTGGGCCCGAGAATACCTCCGACCCCCGCCTTAGAAAAAGCCGGTGTATGACCGGTGAGAGGCAACAGATCGGGCGAGATCAGAAAAGACGTTGTCATAGATGTTCAACTCGGTTGCGCCAAAAGAATTATCGCTTCGCGCAATGAAATATGCCAGCCTATTAGACTGGATGGGGCGCCACACTCTCTAGGTCTGCTATACGGGATCACCGTTGAGCTACGGAACGACCACAATGGAGCGCTAAGCAGCCGTACAAAGGGATCATAGACTCCCACCTACCGTCTGGCATCTGTCAAACGGACGTTTGGCGACCGGAAACATGGCCAGCTCTGTCCCACTCGCCGTCTGCTGATTGCTGTCCCAACCCCTCTGAAACACCCCCGCGCCGTCTGCCAAGGTTGGGACAAAGCCCGAGCCCCATTCCCAGTTCACCCCGCCCGACATGTCCCAACCGTCCCAACCTCATCAGGAGGTTGGGACACGCTGAAAGCCGCTGAAATCCTGGCTTTGTCCCATCCGTCCCAACGGTCCCAACCTCTGGCAAAGGCAATATGGAGAGAGAAAAATCACCCATGGGATGTGGTTAGTTACCACTTATACACATAATATGGCTAAAATTATTTCTGCTATAGAATGTTTGCACCCCCCGTTGGGACATGGGACGGTTGGGACCGTCGAGGGATGAGCGCAGCAAGAAAACGACCCTCTTGCACCGTCCGCCGGCCTGTGATTCCATCCCCCTGACCGAAGCCGAAGGCCCACCAATGCGTGAGCCTTCACCATGTCCCTCCTGCTCCCCGTTCCGGCAGCGCCGGACCCCAGGCCAGCCCCCAGCGCGCCAAGCCGCCCACCGCAGTCCATCCTGGCCCTTGACCTGGGCACGGTCTTGGGCTGGGCCTTGCGCGCCAGCGACAGCACCATCGTCTCGGGCACCGAGGCGTTCCGCCAGGACCGCTGGTCCGGCGGCGGCATGCGCTATCTGCGCTTCCGCCGTTGGCTGCGGGAGGTCGCCACCATGACCGGCGGCCTCGGTCTCGTCGTCTACGAGGAGGTCCGCCGCCATGCCGGCACCGATGCTGCCCATGTCTATGGCGGCTTCCTCGCCACGCTGACCGCCTGGTGCGAGGACCGGAATGTCGCCTATGAGGCGGTGCCGGTGGGCACGATCAAGCGCTTCGTCACCGGCAAGGGCAATGCCGGCAAGGCGGCGGTGATCGCCGCCATCCGGGCGCGCGGGTTCAATCCGGCGGATGACAACGAGGCCGACGCCCTGGCGCTGCTGCTCTGGGCCATCCAGCACCGGGCGGGAGGGGTGTCGTGAGCTTCCTGCCCAAAGGGTTTGGTGGCGACCGCACGCCGCCGGAAACCATCAAGCGCGACGGCTGGCGGGCTCAGGGCATCCTGGTGATCAGCGCCGATGATGCCCGCCTGTCCTGGCCCGAGCGGGAACTGGTCCGGCAACTCGGGCGCAAGCTCTACGGCGACCGCCCCGTCAAGGAGGCCCGCCATGGCTGATCCCGTCTGGACCCCGTTGCTGGTCGAGGAACGGCTGACCGAGGCGGCCGACGTGCTGAAGCGCCTGCCCGAGCGGCGGATCGGCGGCTACTTCAACACCTGGCCGCAGATCGTGCCGGAGTTCTGCGATCTGGTCGGGCGCGAGCCGCCCCGGCTTCGCCCGCCGCTGCCCACCGCCGCCGCTATCAGCCGCATGGAGGAAAGCCTTGGCTGGACCATCGGGCTCGATCCGGTGGATGCCCGGATCGTCTGGCTGCGGGCCGGCGGCGAACGCTGGAAGGAGGTGTGCTGGAAGGTCGGTCTGGCCCGCGCCACCGCCCACCAGCACTGGCTCTATGCGCTCTGCGTCATTGCCTGGCGGCTTAACGGGCGGCGGGTTCCGGGCAAGCGGTCGCGCCAGCAGGTGATCGCGATGGTCCGTGCGGCGTGCGGCAGCGTAGGGTAGCGCAATCGACCGGGCAGACACTTTTCGCTGAGACGGGAACGGCGGTTCCGGGGTAGATTTCCATCATGCTCAGGCGAGGCGCGCGCAGGACGCGGGCCTCGCAGGTCGCCGGCAGTGGATTGTTTCATTGCCGATCTTCTTGCCAGTGAGCAATAAGGTTGCGACCTCTGGGTCCTTCCTGGCCCACAACCTATGCTGGCGGCAGAGGTTCGGCATTCCGCCAGTGACGCGGAAAAATCAGGGCATTTCGTTTCGCCGGCCGGGCCGGGCCCGCAAAGCCAAGGGCTTATGGCATCCGGCCCCCGCCGATTGGCGAAACGCCGGATGCCGGGCCGTTTCGTTTTCCGCCATCGTCGGTGTGCCGCCCGTTTCGCTTTCAGGAGAGATCGTGGAGATCATCAACCTGCCGATCGAGCGGGTGATCCCCTATGCCCGCAACCCGCGGCACAATGCCGAGGCGGTGGCCAAGGTGGCGGCGTCCATCGCCGAATATGGCTGGCGCCAGCCCATCGTGGTGGACCGGGATATGGTGGTGGTCGCCGGCCATACAAGGCTGGAAGCAGCACGACGGCTGGGGCTGGCCACGGTCCCCGTGCATGTGGCCACCGACCTGACGCCGGCGCAGGCCCGGGCCTACCGGCTGATGGACAACCGCAGCCACCAGGAGGCGCGCTGGAACGACGAGTTGCTGGCGCTGGAACTGAAAGACCTGCGCATCGACGCGGTGGACCTGACGCTGACCGGCTTCGACGCCGGCGAGATCGAGCAGATCCTGGTCGCGCTCGACGACGAAGCGGACCAGGATCCGGACGCCGCCGACGGTGCCGATCCCGACGCGGCGCCGGAGCCGCCATCCGATCCGGTGACACGGCCCGGCGACCTGTGGCTGCTGGGGGAGCACCGCCTGCTCTGCGCCGACAGCACCGATCCGGCGGCGGTGGCGCGGGTGATGGGCGGGGACTGCGCCGCGCTGTGCTTCACCAGCCCGCCCTATGGGCAGCAGCGCGACTATACCACCGGCGGTATCGCCCGTTGGGACGGGCTGATGCAGGGCGTCTTCGCCCATTTGCCGATGGCCCCTGACGGGCAGGTGCTGGTCAACCTCGGCCTGATCCACCGCGACGGCGAATGGCTGCCCTACTGGTCGGACTGGCTGGATTGGATGCGGACCCAGGGCTGGCGCCGCTTCGACCTGTATGTCTGGGACCAGGGACCGGGGCTGCCCGGCGACTGGGGCGGGCGGCTGGCACCCAGCTTCGAGTTCGTCTTCCACTTCAACCGGCAGGGCCGCAAGCCCAACAAGATCGTGCCCTGCAAATATGCCGGCCTTGACACCCATCTGCGGGCGGACGGCCATTCCACCGCCATGCGCAAGGCCGACGGCACCGTTGGGGCCTGGACCCATGCGGGGCAGCCGACCCAGACCCATCGCATCCCCGACAGCGTGATCCGCATCGGCCGCCACAAGGCGCGCGGCATCGAGGTGGAGCACCCGGCGGTGTTCCCGGTGGCGCTGCCCGAACTGGTCCTGAACGCCTATGCCGATCCGGGCAATGTCGTCTATGAGCCGTTCTCCGGTTCCGGCACCACCTTGATCGCCGGCGAGCGCACCGGCCGGCGGGTCTGCGCCATCGAGTTGGCACCGGCCTATGTCGATGTTGCGGTGCGCCGCTGGAATGAGCAATTCCCCGCCACCCCGGCTAGGCTGGAGGGCGGGGGCACCTTCGCCGAAACCGCCGCCGCGCGGGGCGTGACCCTGGCCATCGCCGCCTGATCCGATGCTGACCGATATCCAGATCGAACGCTGGCCGCTGGACCGGCTGCTGCCCTATGCCGCCAACGCACGCACCCATTCCGAGGCGCAGGTGGCGGAGATCGCGGGCTCCATCCGCGAGTTCGGCTTCAACAACCCGGTGCTGGTTGATGATCGCGGCGTGCTAATCGCCGGTCACGGACGGCTGCTGGCGGCGCGGCGACTGGGGCTGGCGGAAGTGCCGGTGATCCGGCTTGGCCACCTGACCGAGACACAGGCCCGTGCCTTCCGCCTGGCCGATAACCGGATCGCCCTGAACGGTGGCTGGGATGATGCGCTGCTGTCGGCCGAACTGGCGCGGCTGGTCGAGGAAGGCACCGCGCTGGACGGGCTCGGCTTTGATGCCGGGGAACTGAACCGGCTGCTGAACCTGGACGATCCGGCACCGGGGCTGGTGGACGAGGACGCCACGCCGGAACCACCTGCCGAGCCCGTGACCCGACCGGGGGATCTCTGGCTTCTCGGCCCGCACCGCCTGTTGTGCGGCGACGCCACCCTGGCCGGCGATGTCGAGCGGCTGCTGGCCGGTGCGCGCCCGCACCTGATGGTGACCGATCCGCCCTATGGCGTGGAATATGATCCGTCCTGGCGAAACCAGGCGGGCGTGGCGAAGACGAAGCGCACCGGCAAGGTCGCAAACGACGACCGCGCCGACTGGCGCGAGGCCTGGGCACTGTTTCCCGGCGATGTTGCCTATGTCTGGCACGCCGCCATCCACGCCACCACCGTGGCCGAAAGCCTGACGGCCTGTGGTTTCGACATCCGGGCCCAGATCGTCTGGTCGAAGAGCCGCTTCGCCCTGGGGCGCGGAGATTACCACTGGCAGCACGAGCCGTGCTGGTACGGCGTGCGCAAGGGCGCAAAGAGCCACTGGCAGGGCGCACGCGACCAGTCGACCCTGTGGTCGATCGCCCCGGCCGGCGGCGAGGATGCCGCCACGCCCCACGGCACCCAGAAGCCGGTGGAGGTCATGCGCCGCCCCATCGTCAACAACAGCGCGCAGGGCGATGTCGTCTATGAACCGTTCTGCGGTTCCGGCACCACCCTGGTCGCCGCCGAGACGGTGGGGCGGGTCTGCTACGCCCTGGAACTGGATCCGGCCTATTGCGACGTGATCGTCGGCCGCTGGCAGAATCAAACCGGACAGGCGGCGGTGCTGGACGGCGGTCAAGGCAGTTTCGACCAGATCGCCGCCGGACGGGGCGGCGGCTCCGGGAGATGACTCACTCAGATTTGGGCGTTGCCGTCATAGACAGGGCCGTCCGCGCGGCCATGGCACTGCTGTGGAAGGGATGGTCCGGATCCTCGAGCGGCATTCCATAGGCGTTCGGCGTGCCGGCGATCGCCTCGACATCGGCGAGCAACTGTTCAAGGGCGTCGCGGAGAACATCAACGCTGGTCGTCATGAGATGTCTCCTTCAAGTGGCGATCCGATAGGTCCGCCCGCGCCCTTCGACCTTCTCTGACGTGACGGTGAGGCCGAGCTTCTTCTTCAGCGCCCCGGCAAGGACCCCCCGCACCGTATGGGCCTGCCAGCCGGTGGCCGCCGCGATCTCCGTGATGGTGGCCCCTTGCGGCCGACGGAGCATCGCGATCACCTGGGCCTGTTTGCTGTCGGCGCGGCTTTTAACCGCTCGGGGTGGTTCGGCGGCCAGGGTCTGTTCGATGGCGGTGACGGCGGCTTCAAGGTCTGCTGTCCGCGTCGGAGCCTCCACCGGTTCGCGGCCGGCGGCCTGTAGAGCATCAGCAATGGTCAGGCCGCGCTGGGAGAGCAGAGAGTCGAGGCGGTTGATTGCCTTGGTCTTGGTGTTGAAGCTGCGAGGCAACATCGGGATGCCGGCAATGACGCCATAGGCTGCGGCGAGTTCGGCAATGGTCAGGTCGGACAGGGCCGTCATGGTGATCTCCGTCGGGTGGCGGGCTCGCCCGGCCGATCCGGGCGCTTCCACCAGCCGGAGCCCCGCCGGGCGAACCCGGTCGGGGCTGGGGGGGCGGGCTTGCCTTCAGTCGCGGGGCTTGGGCATCGCGTCCTCCATCGTGGTGACACCAGTCATCGCGCTGTCCGGCACCCGAGCCAAGCGATTACCGCTCTGATTTGATTGCTGTTTCAGCCAACGAAGGACGATGCCCATGGCCGGCAACGGGCAGCCGCTGGCGGTGATCGCCAAGCTGCTCGATCTGTCGGAACGCCGGGTCCAGCAGCTCAGCCGCGAAGGCGTGATCCCCAAGGCCGAGCGGGGTGCCTATGATCTCGTGGGTGCCGTGCGCGGCTATGTCCGCTACCTGCGTGATCTGGCGCAGAAGGCACAGGGCGGCGTCGCCGACCTGCCCACCGAACGTACCCGACTGGTCAAGGCCAAGGCCGACCTTGCCGAACTGGACGCGCAGCAACGGCGCGGCGATCTGGTGCCAGTGGCAGAGACGGCACTGGCCTGGGCGGCGGTGACGGCCCGGTTGCGCGCCCGCCTGATCACCCTGCCGGACAAGCTGGCCCCCCTGGTCCATGATGCCGCAAACCCCGCCGCCGTCCGCGTCCTTCTCCGGTCGGCGATCGTCGACGCGCTCGCCGAACTCGCGGCGACGCCGGTCGCCGTCGCCGCTGCGCCTGACCGGGCATCCGGGGCTGGCGAAGCTGGTGACTACGGCGTTGCAGATGCTGACGCCGCCGCCGGACCTGACGGTGAGCCAATGGGCGGACGCCAACCGCCGGCTGAGTTCTGAGGCCAGCGCCGAACCGGGCCGCTGGTCCACCGCGCGGGCCGAATACCAGCGCGGCATCATGGATGCCGTCTCCGACCCGGATATCGAAACCGTGGTGGTGATGTCCTCGGCCCAGGTCGGCAAGACGGAGGTGCTGAACAACACGGTCGGCTACCACATCGACCAGGACCCGGCGCCGATCATGGTGGTGATGCCCACCGAGCGCGATGCCGAGACCTGGTCGAAGGACCGCTTCGCGCCGATGGCCCGCGACACGCCGTGCCTCGCCGGACGGATCGCCGATCCCAAGTCGCGCGACGGCTCCAACAAGATCCTGCACAAGCGCTTCGCCGGCGGCCACCTGACCATCGTCGGCGCCAACGCGCCCTCCGGGCTGGCCAGCCGGCCGATCCGCATCCTGCTCTGCGACGAGGTCGACCGCTATCCGGTCAGCGCCGGGGCGGAAGGCGATCCGGTCAAGCTGGCGCGCAAACGCACGGTGACGTTCTGGAACCGCAAGATCGTGCTGGTCTCCACCCCGACCCTGAAGGGGGCGAGCCGGATCGAAACGGCGTTCGAGGAAAGCGACCGTCGCCGCTTCTGGGTGCCGTGCCCGGATTGCGGCCAGCATCAGGTGCTGACCTGGGGGCAAGTGCGCTGGGACAGCGACCCGGAACCCCGGCCGGATAGCGCCCGCTATGTCTGCATCCACTGCGCTTCCGTCTGGGGCGATGCCCGGCGCTGGCAGGCGATTGCGAAAGGCGAGTGGCGGGCAGAGACGCCGTTCGCCGGCATTGCCGGCTTTCACCTGAATGAGATCTATTCCACCTGGGTTCGGCTGGCCGACATGGTGCGGACTTTCCTGTCGGCCAAGGCCGCCGGCGATGAGGCGATGAAGACCTTCGTCAACACCTCGCTGGGGGAGACCTGGCAGGAAAGCGGTGAAGCCCCGGACTGGCAGCTTCTCTATGAACGGCGCGGCGGCTACCGCTTCGGCACTGTGCCCACCGGTGGCCTGTTCCTGACCGCCGGGGCCGATGTGCAGAAGGACCGCATTGAGGTGTCGGTCTGGGCCTGGGGCCGCGGACTGACCAGCTGGCTGGTGGACCACATCGTCATTGAAGGTGGGCCCGAGCGGGCGGAAGCCTGGGCGGCGTTGACGCTGCTGCTGGGCCGGACATGGCAGCACGCCCATGGCAGCCGGCTGGGGCTGGCGCGGCTGGCCATCGACACCGGCTATGAGGCCCCGGCGGTCTATGCCTGGGCACGCTCGGTCGGCTTCGCGCAGGTGGCGCCGGTCAAGGGCGTGGAGGGCTTCAACCGCGCGGCACCGGTGGTCGGCCCGTCCTATGTCGACGCCACAGAGAATGGCCGCAAGGTGCGGCGCGGGGCGCGGCTGTGGACGGTGGCGGTGGCCACCTTCAAGAGCGAGACCTACCGTTTCCTGCGGCTGGCCCGGCCGACGGACGAGGATTTCGCCGCCGGCATCACCGTGCCCGCCGGCAGCCTCCACCTGCCGCAGGGGGTGGAGGCCGAATGGGTCAAGCAGCTGGTGGCCGAGCAGCTGGTCACGGTGAAGACCAAGCGCGGATTCACCAAGCTGGACTGGCAGAAGCTGCGCGAACGCAATGAGGCGCTGGACTGCCGGGTCTATGCCCGCGCCGCCGCCTGGATCGCCGGCATCGACCGCTGGGCCGAGACGAAGTGGCGGGATCTGGAGGATCAGGTCGGTCCGGCACCCGACGCCAGTGCAACCGCGACCCCGATCATGCCGGACGCCGGTTGGCCGACCGCCGGTCACCTTCAACGCCCCACCACACCGGGGGAGAAACGCCGGGGCGGCTGGTTGGGTGGACGCAATCAGGGATGGTTGGGATGAACTGGACCCAGGGGGAACTGGACGCGCTGCGCCGCGCCTACGCCGCCGGCACGCTGCGCGTCAGCTATGACGGCCGCAGCGTCGATTACGGCTCCGCCGCCGACCTGCTTTCGCGCATCCGCACCATCGAACGGGAGATGGCGGCCGCCACGCCGGCCCAGCCGCCGGTGGCGGGCCTTGCCGGCTTCCGCCGTGGGGACCGCTGATGGCCGGGCTCTGGCTCGACCGCGCCCTGGGGCTGGTGGCGCCGCAGGCGGCCCTGCGCCGGGTGCTGGCCCGGCAGAGCCTCGACCGGCTGACCCGCGGCTATGACGGCGCCGCCAAGGGCCGCCGCACCGATGGCTGGCGCGCCCCGGGCAGTTCGGCCGATGCCGAGATCGCGGTGGCCGGGGCGCTGCTGCGCGACCGGATGCGCGATCTGGTGCGCAACAACCCGCACGCCGCCAAGGCGGTGTCGGTGCTGGTCAACAACATCGTCGGGTCCGGCATCATGCCGCGCGCCGCCTCGGGCGACGACAGGTTGGATAAGGCGACCGACGCCCTGTGGCAGGAGTGGTCAGAACGGTGCGATGCCGACGGGCAGTTGGATTTCTATGGGCTGCAAACCCTGGCCTGCCGCCAGATGGTGGAGGCGGGTGAGGTGCTGCTGCGCCGCCGGCCCCGACGCGCGGCTGACGGGTTGCCGGTACCGCTCCAGATCCAACTGGTCGAGGCCGACCTGCTGGATGCCGGGCGCAATGGTGACCTTGCCGATGGCGGCCGGATCGTTCAGGGCATTGAGTTCGACCCGCTGGGAAGGCGGCGGGCCTATTGGCTCTACGCCCTGCATCCGGGCGACGCCATGGTCAGCCTGCGCCGCCGGCTGGACAGCGCCGCCGTGCCCGCCGCCGAGGTGGCGCATATCTACGAGAAGCAGCGCGCCCAGGTACGCGGCGTGCCCTGGGGCACCCCGGTGATGCGGGCGCTGCGCGATCTGGACGACTGGACCCAGGCCGAACTGGTGCGCAAGAAGACCGAGGCCTGCGTGGTTGGCATCGTGCTGGGGGCCGACGAGGCCGAACAGGGCATCGCCCCCTCGGTGGTCGACGCCGACGGACACCGGGTGGAGCAGTTCGAGCCCGGCCTGATCGCCTATGCCCGCGGCGGCAAGGATATCCGCTTCAACCAGCCCGCCACCACGGCGGGCGTGGCGGAATGGCTGCGGGCGCAGTTGCACATCGTCGCCGCCGGCTTCCGCATGCCCTACGAGCTGCTGACCGGCGACCTGTCCCAGGTGAACTATTCCAGCATCCGCGCCGGGCTGGTGGAATTCCGCCGCCTGATCGAGGCGGCGCAATGGCAACTGGTGATCCCCATGCTGTGCCAGCCGGTCTGGGACTGGTTCACCACCCAGGCCTGGGCGGCAGGCCGGCTGCCGCGCCCGGACATTCCGGTTGAATGGTCGCCGCCGCGCTTTGAGGCGGTGGACCCGTTGAAGGACGCCATGGCCGACCTGCTGGCCATGCGCTCCGGCACCATGACGCTGGCCCAGGCAATCTCCCGCCAGGGCCATAATCCCGAAGCGGTGCTGACCGAGATTGCCGCCATGAACGCCCGCCTGGACGCGCTCGGCCTTGTGCTGGACAGCGACCCGCGACGGGTGACCAAGACCGGCACCATCCAGGCCGGTGAGACTGTTTCCAACCAGGACTGACCCATCATGCACGGCACCCTTGACCTGCCGGCCCTGCGCCGCGCGGCTGACCTTGTGCTGGCCAGCTTCGACGAGGCCGACCGTTCGGTGGAACTGGTCTGGTCCACCGGCGCGCGGGTGCGCCGCCAGCCGCTGTTCGGGGAGCCCTTCGACGAGGAACTGAGCCTCGACCCCGCCCATGTCCGGCTGGAACGGCTGAATGGCGGGGCACCGCTGCTGAAGGTCCATGACATGGGCACGCTTGATGCGGTGATCGGCTCAGTGGTGCCGGGTAGCGCCCGCATCGAGAACGGCCGCGGCGTCGCCCGCGTGCGCTTCAGCGACCGGGCGGAGGTGGAGCCGATCCTGGCCGATATCCGCGCCGGCCATCTGCGTGCCGTCTCCATCGGCTATCAGGTCCACCGTTTCGAGGTCTCGCGCCCGGCAGCAGGACCTGAACTGTGGCGGGCGGTGGACTGGACGCCGTTCGAGATTTCCGCCGTGCCGGTGGGGGCCGACCCCGCTGCCGGCTTTCGCAGCGCCGAACCCCTGTCGCCCTGCGTCCTGGTTCGCCGCGACGCCGCTTCTTCTCCAACGAGGATTGCCATGGATGAAACGCAGACCCCGCCGGCGGGGACGGATGCCACGCCACCGCCGGCCCCCGATACCGATGCCTTGGTGGCCCGTGCGCAGGCAGCAGAACGCGAGCGGGTGGGCACCATCCACGCGCTTGCCGGGCGGTTGGGGCTGGAATGCGGCTTTGCTGACGATCTGGTCCAGCGCGGCACCGGCCTGGACGAGGCGCGCCGGCTGATCCTGGACAAGGTGGCGGAGGCGTCGGACCGCACCCGCATTTTCCCGCAGGTGACCGTCCCGCTGGGTGGCAAGGACGAACGGCTGTTGCGGCGCGAGGCGGTAAGTGCGGCCCTGCTGCATCGCTACAGCCCGACCCTGTTCCCGCTGACCGACCATGCCCGCGAGTATCGCGGCCTTAGCCTGCTGGAACTGGCCCGCGAGTTCCTGACCCAGGCCGGGGTGGCCGTGCGCGGCCTGTCGCGCGACGAGATCGCCACCCGCGCCCTGCATTCCACCTCCGACTTCCCCGAGGTGCTGTCCGCCGTCACCGCCAAGACCCTGCGCCAAGCCTACGAGGTCTATCCACGCACCTTCACGCCCTTCTGCCGGCAGGTGCTGGCCACCGATTTCAAGGCCATGCACCGGGTCCAGATCGGTGAGGCGCCGCAATTGCTGAAGGTCAATGAGGGTGGCGAGTTCCAGCGCGGCACCATTGGTGAGAGCAAGGAAAGCTACCGCATCGAGACCTATGGCCGCGTGGTGGCGATCACCCGGCAGGTGCTGATCAATGACGATCTCGACGCCTTCACCCGTATTCCGGCCATGTACGGCACCGCCATCGCCACCCTGGAAAGCGACGTGGTCTGGGGCATCCTGACCGCCAACGCCGCCATGGCCGATGGCAAGGCGCTGTTCCATGCCGACCACAAGAACCTTGCCGGCACGGCGGCATCCCCGACTGTCACCGCCATCGGCGACGCCCGCGCGGCGATGGCCAAGCAGACCGGGCTGGACAAGAAGACCGTGCTGAACATCCGGCCATCCTTCCTGATCGTGCCGGCGGCGCTGGAACTGACCGCCGAGCAACTGGTGGCGCAGAACCTGACGCCGGCCAAGACCAGCGACATCGTTCCCGCCTCCATCCGCACCCTGACGCCCATCGCCGAGCCCCGGCTGGATGCCGCCAGCGCCACCGCCTGGTATCTGGCGGCCAACCCGGCCCAGATCGACACGCTGGAATACGCCTATCTGGAGGGGCAGCAGGGCGCCTATATCGAAACCCGCAACGGCTTCGATGTGGACGGGGTGGAGATCAAGTGCCGGCTGGATTTCGGGGCCAAGGCCATCGACTGGCGCGGCCTCTACAAGAATGCCGGGGCCTGAGCCATGACGGACCCTTTTCCCATCCTCAGCCGTCCTGGCGCAGCGGTGCCCTTCACCGCGCCAAAGCGGCCGGTGCATGTGGTCTTCATCCATTGCAGTGCCAGCGACCATGCTGTTCATGATGATGCGGCGGTGATCGACCAATGGCACCGCCAGCGTGGCTGGCGCGGCATCGGCTATCACTTCTTCATCCGCGGCGATGGCACGATCCAGCGCGGCCGCCCGCTGGAGCAAATCCCGGCTGCCCAGGAAGGCCATAATAGCGGCTCCATCGCCATCTGCCTGCACGGCTTCAAGACCTTTGCACCGGCGCAGTTCGATGCCCTGCGGCGGCTGGCCGACGCGATGGACACAGCCTATGCCAGCCAGGGAAAACGCCTGCGCTGGCGTGGGCACCGCGAGGTTGCCGCCAAGCTCTGCCCCAATTTCGACTATCGCGCCGTCCTTGGCCTGGATGAGGGCGGCTTCCGGTCCGCTTGCCCGTCGACCTGAAGGAACATCCCATGCGCTATCTGATCGAACGCCTGCGTGAGCGCAGCACCTGGCTTGGTCTCACCACGCTGCTGACGGCGCTGGGGGCCAGCATCGATCCAGGCTGTCTGGATCACATCGCCACCGCCGGTGCCGCTGCCGCCGGCCTGATCCTCGCCCTCATGCCGGACCGGCCCCGCCGCTGATCGCGCATCCGCAAGGAAGATCATCCATGAAGAACTACGTTCAACCCGGCAACACAATCACCCTGACCGCCCCCTATGCCGTGATCTCGGGAGAGGGGATGCTGGTTGGCAGCTTGTTCGGCATTGCCATCACCAGTGCGGCCATGGGCGAACCGGTCGAAGCGGTGCTTGTCGGAATCTTCGACCTGAAAAAGACGCCGTCGCAGGCCTGGAGCGTCGGTGACAAGCTTTATTGGGACAATGCAGCACGGGAGGTCACCGAGACCGCCACCGGCAACAGCCTGATCGGCGCCGCCATCGCCACCGTCGGCAACGGGGCCGGTGAGACCGTTGGCCGGGTCCGGCTGAATGGCACTGCCGTTTGATATCAGCCGGTCATGGCTGATCCGTTCCAGGCCGCACTTGCTCCGGTCTTTGCCATCCTGGGCACGCCGGCCACCTATATCGGGATCGGCGGTTCCACGGTTCTGCTGCGCGTCATTGCCCGCCGCAATGATCTTGTCACCGGCTTTGGTGGTGGCGATCTGGTCTCCGATGGGGCCGTGTTCGAGCTGCGCGCCGCGGACCTGACCGCCGCCGGTATCCGCCCCTGGGCTGGCGACCGGCTGCTGGTCGGGGACGACCTGTTCGAAGTCCAGGGCGCCCCGGTGCGCCGCGACCCCGCGCGGATGGTCTGGACCCTGGAGACGGTGCAGATCCCGGCACCGACCAGCTACCCGCAATTCGATCCGCCGACAATATCCGGCGGGGCGGTGGAAACGGTGCTCGGCCCCAACGCCCCGCCCGGCGTGTGGACCGGCACCTATGTGACCGCCGCCCAGGTGGCGCTGGCGGTGGGGCAGATCGTCCATGTCAACGCTGCCGGTCGGCTGGTGCCCTGCTGCGCCGATGCCGCTGCCACCGCCGATCCTGCGGGGGTGGTGCTGATCGGCGCACCAGCGGGGGAGCCTGCCCGTTGGGCCACCGAACGGCCGGTGGAGCGCGCCGACTGGTCTGCCCTGCTGGAGAGCGGGGCGCCCGCCCTGGTGCCCGGCACCGACTATTTCCTCTCCGCCCGGATCGCGGGCGGCCTGACCGATATGCCGCCATCCGCGCCCGGATGGTGGGTGGTTCCCGTCGGCTTTGCCGTGGCGCCGACGGTGCTGCATGTCCAGCCCGGCACCCCCATCCAGCTTTGAGGATCACGCCCCATGCCGTCCTACCGCCCGCTCGTCCTGATCAATGGCCGCATCCAGCAACTGCCGCTCAACGGCACGCTGGATGCCAGGGTGCAGGAGGTCGATGCCATCGAACTCCAGGCCAAGGAGGCCATCACCGCTGCCGGCATGGCCGTCTACAGCAATGCCGGCTTCCAATGCATGTTGGCCGATGCCGACGATGATACGAAGGCCGAGGTGATCGGTCTGGCCCTGACCAGCGCCGCGCTCGACGCCTATGTCACTGTGCTGACCGATGGCGTCATCGAGGTGACCGACTGGACCGATGCCGCCGGCAGCGCCACCCTGACGCCGGGCACCACCTATTATCTGAGCGGCACCGCCGGCGTGCTGACCGCCACGCCGCCCACCACCGGCAATGTCGTCTATATCGGTCGGGCACTGACGCCGACGCGGCTGGAAATCAGCCTGGAACGGCCGGTGAAGCTGGCGTAACCGTCCATGCGCCTTGCCGCTGCGATCGAAGGCCGTCTTGCTGAGATGCTGGCGGCCGACCTCGCAGCGGCGGAGCGCGCCGTCACCGCCGGGTTGCGGGAGGCCAGCGGCGGGTTGAAGACCGAACTGCGCGGCCAGATCACCGGGGCCGGTCTCGGCCAGCGGCTGGCCAGAACCTGGCGCAGTGAAATCTATCCCAAGGGCGGTCGCAGCATCCGCGCCGCCGGTTTGGTCTGGAGCAAAGCCCCCGACATTGTCGGGCTTTACGAGGAGGGCGCGGTGATCCGCTCCCGCCATGGCCTGTTCCTGGCCATCCCAACCCAGGCCGCCGGTCGCTATGGCGATGGCGGCCAGAAGATCACGCCGGGCGGCTGGGAACGGCGCACCGGCCTGATCCTGCGGCTGATCTATCGCCGCCGCGGCCCGTCCTTGCTGGTGGCAGACAATGCCCGCATCAGCAAACGCGGGCTGGCGACAGCCAACCGGGGGCGGCGGGGTGATGCCGGTTTCACCCGGCTGGCCGGGCGCACCACGGTGCCGGTCTTCATCCTGGTGCCGCAGGTGCGTGTGAAAAAGCGTCTGGACGTGGCTGGGGCTGCCCGAGCCTGGCAGGGCCGGTTGCCCAGTCTGATCCTGCGTCATTGGAAGGAACTCTGACCCATGCCAAGCATCCGGGAAGCGGCCTTGTCCGCCCTGCTGGCGCGGCTTGTCGCCGTACCGGACGCCGTGGCGGGGCGGGAGATTGCGGTGCCCGAGCGCATCCCACCCGGCGGCCTGCTGATCCTGCGCGATGGTGAGCCGGGCGTGCCGGACATAACCCTGTCACCGCTGCTCCACCATTATGACCACACCGCCGAGATCGAGGTATTGGTCCAGGCTGCCGACCCGCCGCTGGGCCGCTCCGGCCCCGGACGGGCCCGCGCCCTGGACGATCTGTTGCGGGTGCTGGCGGCGTCACTGGCGGCCGACCGCACGCTGGGCGGCTCGGTCGAATGGCTAACCTGGGGCGCACCGGAAACCGAGGACATTGCTGTTGCCGGCGGGGCCGCCATCAAGGTCGCGCGCGTGCCGGTGACGCTCACCTACACCACGCCCGATCCGCTGACCTGATCCCGGAGAACCCGACCATGGCCCGTGCCACCGGTGCCCACGCGCAGTTGCTGGGTGCGTTCGAAGCCGCCTATGGCACCGCGCCCGGCGGCAATTTCCACATGCTGCCCTTTGTCAGTTGCGACATCGGCAGCCAGCAGCCGCTGGAGGCCTCCGACGTGCTGGGGTTGGGGCGTGACCCGGCCCCGCCATCGCGTGATGTCATCACCGCGGAGGGCCAGATCACCGTCCCGGTGGACCTGCGCAGCATCGGTTTCTGGTTGAAGGGGCTGTTCGGGCCGCCGGTCACCACCGGCACCGGCCCTTACAGCCATGTCTACACATCCGGGGCCGATACGCTGCCCAGCCTAGCGCTGGAAGTCGGCCACCCGCAGGTACCGCGCTATTTCCTGAACCTTGGTTGTCTGGTCAACAGCCTGAACCTGGGTTGGGCGCCATCGGGCAAGGCCAATGCCACCCTGGCCCTGATCGCACAGGGGGAGACGGATGCCGCCACCTCGTCCGGCGGCACGCCCACCACACAGGGTTTGCAGCGGTTCCACCAGTTCCAGGGGCGCATCCGCAAAGACGGGGCGGCGCTCGGCAACATCACCGCCGCGGAACTCACCTATGCCAACAATCTCGACCCGGTCCGCGTCATCCGCGACGACGGCAAGATCGAAGGCGCCGACCTGGGCGTCGCCGCCTGCACCGGCAACCTCGCCGCGCGCTTCGCCGACATGGTGCTGTTGGACGCCGCCACCGACGGCACCGCCATGGCGCTGGAGTTCGCCTGGGTGATCGATGCCGACCGGTCCCTGACCATCTCCCTGCCATCGGTCTACCTGCCCAAGCCGCGCATCCCGATTTCCGGCCCCGCCGGCATCGAGGCCCGCTTCGACTGGCAGGCTGCCAAGCCCGACAATGGGGCTTTCGTCACCGTCACCCTGAAGAACGACATTGCCAGCTACTGACCGGAGTGCCCACCATGATCCGCCTCGACTTGGCCCGTGAGCCGTTCTGGCTCGACCTCGGGATAGGAGTGCGTCTGCACCTGCGTCCCTGCACTACGGCGTTGGTGCTGGCCGCCCGCCAGGCCGTGCGTGATGCGGACATGACCGACGATCCGCCGGACCTCGTACAGGGGAGGCGCACCGCCACCTTCCTGAAGGCGATGGGGCGGCTGGCCATCCTTGGCTGGGAAGGGGTGGGCGATGCCGACGGAACCCCGGTCGAGCCGACCCCGACCGGCATCGACGCCCTGCTCGACCTACACCCGGTGGCCGACGCCTTCAGCCTGCGCTATCTGGGGCCGGTGGCGCTGCTGGAACAGGAAAAAAACGTCTGAAGGCCCGCGCCGGGTGGCACTTCGGCGGCGGGCCACAATACTGCGCGAACTGTGCGGCTGCCGACCTGCCCTGTGCCGAGGGGCGGCCGGGGCCACATGGGCAGCGTTGCCCCTATGATGAGCACGCCCCGCAGACGGTCGAGGGTTGGCAGGTCTGGGATCTCGCGCTGGCCTGCGCCGGGCAGCTTCGGATCGCACCGAGCGGGGTGGTGCTCGGCTTCGATCATGCCGCCGTGCTGGAGATCGCGACAGCGCTCGAGATGCCAGTTGCAGCCGTGGCCATCCTGTTGCCGGCGATGGAGGCAGCCCTGGTGGACGCGGCGAACGCCGAACGGAAGCAGGACGCCTGACAAGCGTTACGGCTCACCCATCTGATCTTCGGTCGCGGGAAGATGTCGGCTGATATCCATCGATTCGTGCAGCAGGCGCAGGACGTCGATGGTCCGTTCATCTGTGTTCGGCGTGATGCGGAACAGGATGAAGTGCCGTCCCTTGTTGCCCTTCCGCGCCACATGCAGCGTCAGGAGGCCCGGCCCAATCTCATCCCGACGTCTGACCCCGATGATCGTTGGACCCGTAACCAATGCTTCGAGAGCCGCACTCAGGACTCTTGCGTAGGTACTCGCCTGCGGGCGGCCGAACCTGTCTGCCGTCCAGCGCAGGATCTTCTGAAAATCCCGCTCTGCCGCTGCCGACAGGCGAACCGTCCAGATCGTGCTGTCGGACGTCATGACCGGTCCCGAACACCCGCCTCATCGCCGAGTACGCTTTCGGCCAATCCGGTCAGATGCCTCCCCAGGGCGTCGGCCGAGGTGAAGGACCGGAACCGGCCCTCCTCGATGTCGGCAATCCCCAAGCGGGCCGCTTCACGCAGGGCGTCCAGCCGGGCGCGATCCTCCGCTTCCCGGTCTTCGACCAGCCGCAGTCCCTCGCGGAGGACTTCGCTGGCGTTCTGGTAGCGACCGGACAATACGAGCCGTTCGATCAATTCGGCCTGATGGTCGGTGAGAACCACATTGCGGGTCGGCATGGTCCGCCTCCGGAATGAACACACTATTGGCATAATATGCCAATGATCGCCACCCGATCAAGGCCAGCCCACGTCTCCAGGCACCTTCCATGTCAGGACCGTCCCCGAAACGGGTCAGGACGGAAGCTGATCTTTCAACACGGCCTGAATGGTGGCGAGCGACAAGACCAGGGACAGCGGTGTGTCGAGCAGCCGCAACGCCCCGAAAGTTTCATACCATGCGGCGGCGCGCTCATCCTTGGCATCGATGAGCAGGGCCACACCGCCGACCTGCTGGGAGACGGCGAGGCATCGCCGGCCCGCCGCCAACAGCAACTGTCTGCCCAGACCACGTCCGGCGAGGTCGCGGTCAACAGCCAAACGACCGAGGCGGAAGACACCGATGTCATAACGCCCAAGTCCCCGGCGTACATCGTCCGTGACACGGGCGAACTCGATCGAAGCCGGGCTCACCGTGTAGAATCCAAGGATGCGGGAGGGTGCATCGGCGCTGACGGCGACAAAGCACTTGGCCCCGCCGCTTTCATGGTTCTGGCGGGCGAAGCGGCGCAGATAGTCGTTCAGCACCGGGGTGCCGCAATCGAAGCCGGCCCGGTCATGATGCCGGGCGATCGCCTCCTCATGCCAAATTGGTAAAACCGTCACTTGTCGTTGCGCGCCAGTGCCCGCGCTGCCTCGAGCAGACGGGCGTTGGGCGGCGGCGGATTGTCCAACAGGTCAAGAACCCGCAGGCTGTCGCGCTCGCTCAACCGCAACCGCTCGGCACGGTCAATCGCCTCACGGGCGGCCGGAAGGGCGCTGCGCAGGATGAAACCGGTCACGTCGGTATGCTCAAGGGCAGCGGCGCGCGCCAGCATCGCCTTTTCCGCCGGGTCCACCCGCAACTCGATCCGCCCTGTTTCAGAGATTGTCCGTGCCATGATGCGGCCCCCCATGCTGACCCCATATGTACGGAATGAATCCGTACCCGACAAGATCAATTCTGCCTCTGTCCAACCATGACCGACCGTACCATAGCCGTGCGCCTTGCCGCCATCGGCGGCGACCGGGTGCGGGCGGAGCTGCGCGAGGTTGGCACCACCGGCGAACGTGCCCTTCAGCGTATTGAGCAGGCATCCCAGCCGGCGTCGCGGGCGCTTCAGGCGGTCGATGCCGCCGCCGGTGAAGTTCGGGGTGAGGCGGAAGCCATGGCCGGGCGGCTGGGACCGGCCGGTGCGGCGCTGGCCGCCCTGGGGCCGGTGGGGCTGGCGGCAGCGGCGGCCATGGGCGTGCTCTCCATCGGCATCACCGAGGGGCTGAAGGCTGCGGGCGAGGCCGAACAGTCGCTGCGCCGTCTGGAGGCGGTGCTGAAAGCCACCGGCTATTCCGCCGGCCTGACGGGCGAACAGATCGCCGCGTTTGCCGATGGGCAGGAGGAAGCCACGCTTGCCAGCGCGGAGGCGGTGCAGGATGCGGCATCCGTGCTGGCCACCTTCCGTTCCGTGGCCGGCGAAAGCTTCACCCGCGCCTTGACCCTGGCCGGCGACATGGCGGCGGTGTTCGGCGGCGACCTGTCGTCGGCGGCCATGCAGCTTGGCAAGGCGCTGGAAGACCCTGTGGAAGGGTTGAGTGCGTTGCGGCGGGTCGGCGTCAGCTTCACCGGCAGTCAGGCGGAGGTGATCCGCAGCCTTGTGGAGACCGGTCAGGTGGCCGGTGCGCAACGGATCATCCTGGATGCGCTGGAACAACAGGTGGGTGGTGCAGCCAAGGCCGAGGCCGGTGGTGTCACCGGGGCCGCCAATCGCCTGTCCGATGCCTGGGGCAAGATGCTGGAGGAGGTCGGCAAGACCCCAGCCGTTGCCGGGCCAGCCGAGGCGGTGCTGGACCTGCTGGCCAGGGCCGCCAATGGTTGGGCCAACATCCTCCAGGGCAGGCCCATCGACCAGCGCATCGTCGCCCTGAACCGCCAGTTGGTGGAAGCGCAGGATCGGGCGGCGGAGATTCAGGCTATCGTCGATGCCTCCAACGGCCGGTTCGGCCAGCGCCGGTTGGCCGACGCCCGCGCCGATGTCGCCCGCCTGGAAGCAGAACTGGACTCGCTGATCACCGAGGCCCGCCAGCAGGCCGACAAAGCCGATGCCGACCAGCGACAGGCCGACGAAGGCCGCGCCCGCGCCGAGGCTGAACGCCGGGCTGAGATCATTGCCGAGTGGCGTCGCAAGCTCGACGACGGGCTGGGCCAACTGGCCAATGATCCGGCCGAGCGCCTCGCCCGCGTCAATGCTGAACTCGACCGCACCCGGCAGGCTCTGGAAGCCCTGCGCAGCCCCGACGGCAGCAATGCCGATGCTGTCAACAGCGCCCTGGCCAAGGCCGAGGAACTGGCGCGGCGGCGCATCACCCAGATCGAACAGCCCGAGCGCGACCGGGCGGCCCGTGAGCAGGACGCGGAAACCAAGCGGCGGCAGGCGGCGATGGATGCCATCGACGGCCAGATTGCCGCCCTGGCGCGGGAACGGGATGCGGTCGCCCTGTCGGCGCGTGAGCGGGCCATCCAGACCGAATTGCTGCACGCCGAAGAAACCGCACGGCGCGGCGGTATCGCCTTGACCGACGCGCAGCGGGAGGCGATCCGTGCGGAAGTCGGCGCCAATTACGATGCTGCCGCCGCGACGGCGGAGCGTAACCGGCTGATGGAGGAAGGAGCGCGGCTGACCGACAGCCTGCTCGACCCGACCGAACGCTATCAGGCGGAACTGGCGCGGCTCCAGGCCCTGCTGGAGGCGGGCGCCATCACCTGGGAGACGTACAGCAAAGCTCTGGAACGGGCGGCACAGGCCGATCCAGAGACGCAGAAGCGTAACCGCCTGCTTGAACAGGGGGCGTGGCTGACCGAACGGCTGCTGTCTCCGACGCAGGAATATGCCGCCGCCATCGCCAAATTGAACGAGTTGCAGGCTGCCGGCGCTATCACCTCCGAAACACGGGCGCTGGCCGAGGAGCAGGCTGCCGACCGGCTGCTGGCCGCCAGCCGTCGCTGGCAGGACGGTGCCATCCGGGGCCTAGAAGACTACGCCGATGCGGCCAGCAATGCCGCCGCCCAGGTTGAAGATGTGATCAGCAGCGCCTTTGGCCGGCTGGAAGACGCCCTGGTTGATCTGGTCACACGCCAGAAGCTGAGCATTGCCGACCTGCTGAATGCGATCGCGGCCGATTTCGCCCGGATGATG
Organism: Rhodocista pekingensis; assembly: GCF_042665545.1. Lineage (NCBI taxonomy): Bacteria > Pseudomonadati > Pseudomonadota > Alphaproteobacteria > Rhodospirillales > Azospirillaceae > Rhodocista > Rhodocista pekingensis. Next base: position 103,998 of record NZ_JBHTCM010000009.1, read on the forward strand.
ATCCGCATGTCCATCACCGCCCCTCTGGCCCAGGCGGCATCCAGCGCCCTGGCCGGGATCTTCCATGGTGGCGGCATGGCGGGTGGTGCCGCACCGGCGCGGGTGGTGTCGCCGGCGGCGTTCCTGGCAGCCCCACGTCTGCATAGCGGCACCATGCCCTGGCTGGCAGCGGACGAAATCCCCGCCATCCTGCAACGCGGCGAAATCGTGCTGAACCGGGCGCAGTCCGCCGCCATGGTGGCGGGCGGCACCCGCAGCGAAGCCGGGACTGGCGGGCCGGTCTATATGATCCAGGTCGATGCCCGGGGTGCCGATGATCCCGAAACAGTGACAGCGCGGGTTGAGGCGGCATTGGATCAGGCACTGGCCGTCCGCCTGCCGGGCGTGGTCAAGGCGGCCGCCAGCGTTGCCCGGTCGCAGGTGGCCGATGAATGGAGCCGCCGCGGAGGGCGTCTGGGGTGAGCGATCTTGTCTGGCCCCTGGATCTGCGGCCAGCCAGCCAGGAATTCTACATCCAGACGCTCAGCACCGTTTGGGCCAGCCCCTATACCGGGCAGAACCAGGTGCTGGAGCGTGATGGTGCCCGTTGGGTCAGTCGCCTGACCTTCCAGCGTGGCGATCCGGTGGCTCGGCAGGTCGATGCCCTGATCGCATCTCTGCGCGGTCCCGCCGGCACCGTGCTGGTGCCCGACTGGCGGACCCTGGCTGCGCGTGGGACCCTGACAGGAACGCCGCAATTGGCGGGCGGCAGCGGACGCAGCCTGACCGTGACCGGCTTTGCCCCCGGGGCAACTGGCGTGCTGCTGCCCGGCGACCTGATCCAGACCTCACCCGGTCGCGCCCATCTGGTCACCGGCACCGTCACTGCTGGCCTGGATGGCAACGCCCTGGTGCCGGTGGAACCGCGTCTGCGCGAACCGGTGGCGATCGGTCCGCTAGTCACCACGGCCTGCCGGGTGCGGATGCGCCTGTCCTCTGACGATGCCGGGCGCAACCCGACCCGCCCGCCGCGGCGTAGCGAATGGTCGCTGGAACTGTTCGAGGTGCTGGCATGATGCCGGACTGGCCAGCCGACATTCATCCCGTTGCTGTGGCCTTCTGGTTCCAGCCGGTGACGGTGCAGAGCGCCTCACCACTGACCCGCCAGACCCTGGTTCTGGAGCGGGAAGGTTCCCGCTGGGTGGCGGAGGTGACGGTGGATCTGTTTGGCGCTGATGCCGCCCGTTTCGGGGCGTGGCTGGCCGCCTGTCGCGGCCCCGTCGCCTCGTTCCGTGTGCCGCTCTGGCTGCATGACGGGGCCACCGGTTCGCTGCGGTCGATGGACGAGTATGCCGCCGCCATCGGTATCACCCGCTTCAGTGATGGCACCGACTTCGACGATGGTGCCGGCTTCATCGAGGGAACCGGCCAACCCCACATCACCGGCGGCGTCGCGGCACGGCTGGCCGTGGCCGGTTTCGCGCCATGGACAGAAGGGGTGTTGAGACCGGGCGATGCCGTCTCCGTCCCACCCGGCACTGTGCATCTGCTGGTCCAGACCGGGCGCACCGACATTGACGGCCGGATGATCGTCACCATCCGTCCCCCTCTGCGCAGCCCCATCGGCCGCGCGCCCCTGGCGACCGATGGGCTGACCTTGCAGATGCGGCTGGCGGACGACGAGGCGGGCCGGGGACGCACCCGCCCGCCGGCCCGGACCCGTTGGAATTTGAACCTTGTGGAGGATCTGGCGTGACCCAACGCCTCAGCGCCGCCTTGGCGGCGGAGACGGCGCAGCCGGTGGTCCGGCCGGTGCTTCTGGCCCTGTTCGACTTTGCCGGCGGTGCCGTGCGCGCCTGGTCAGGTGTGGGCGATCTGGTCTGGGAGGGGCAGAGCTGGGTTGGTGTTGGCAGCTTCGGCGCGGTCGGGCCGATTGAGGAAACCACGGAGGTGCGGGCGACGGGTGCGCGCTTCCAACTGTCCGGCGTGCCCTCCGGTCTGCTGAACGAGGTGGTTGGCGTCAGCGTCCAGGGCCGCCGGGCCCGGCTGTGGCTGGCTTTCATGGCGGAAGATTGGGGTGGCTTCATCGAGGCACCGGTGCTGTTGTTCGATGGGCGGATGGACATGGTGGAGGTCACCGATGGTGGCCGCATCGCCACCATTGCCCTGGCCGCGGAAAACCGCCTGCGTGATCTGGAACGCCCCCGGCTGCGCCGCTACACCAGCCAGGACCAGCAGTCAGACTATCCAGGCGATTTGGGCTTCGACTTCGTGCCCGAGCTTCAGGAACTGGAAATCCGCTGGGGGGCACCCGCGACATGACCCGCTTGCGCGACTGGCCGGAACGGCTTGACCGGCTGGTGGAGGACGCGCGGCACAACACCTTCACCTGGGGGCTGTTCGACTGCTGCCTGTTCGCTGCCGATGCCGTGTCCGCCGTCACCGGCATCGACCCCGCTGCATCATGGCGCGGCGCCTACGCTGACGCCCGAACAGCCACCCGCCTGTTGGCGCGGAGGGGAGGTCTGGAAGCAATGGCTGCCGACATCGCCCGCCGTCACGGCTGGCCCGGAGTTCCCCCGGCATTCCTCGGCAGGGGGGACGTCGCCCTGGTACGGCTGGAGGAGGACCGCCACGCACTCGCCGTCTGCCTGGGTGCTGCCCTGGTGCTGCCGGCGCAGCGCGGTCTGGCCGCCCGGGACCGCACCCATGCGCTGTCCGGGTGGAGGATCGGCTGATGCCCCCGGCCATCATTGCGGTCGGTGCCGCGGTGGCCGGTTCGGCGGCGGCTGCCGCTGTGGGCGGCGGGCTGATCGGGGCCCTGGTCGGGGCCACGGTCACGGTTGGCGTCTCCTATCTCGGCAACCGCGTCATCGGCACCCCGAAACCCAGCCAGACCATGCTGGATGCTGCTGGCCGCACCCAGATGCTGGTGCAGCCGGTGACCAGCCATCGCATCGTCTATGGCGAGGTCCGCACGGGTGGCCCGCTGGTCTTTGCCCACACCCGCACTGATGGCGGCAGTAAGCTCGACATTCTGCATCTGGTCGTCGTCCATGCGGCGCACGAGGTGGAGAACCTGGGTACGGTCTGGTTCGGTGACACCGCCATTGCACTGGACGGTAATGGGGCGGCCACTGCCGCTCCCTTGGCCGGCAAGGTCCATGTCTGGAGCCATGCTGGCCATCCGGATCAGGGGGCCGATGGGGTGCTGGTGGCGGAAGCGGGCGGGCGCTGGACCCATAACCATCGGCTGCGCGGGCGTGCCTATACCCATCTGCGTCTGCGTTACGACCAGGAGGCGTTTGCCAGCGGCATTCCCAATCTCAGCCGGCTGGTGCGGGGCCGGAAACTCTGGGATCCGCGCGACGGTGCCACTCGCTGGTCGGCTAACGCCGCGCTATGCATCCTCGATTATCTGATGGCGCCCTGGGGGCTGGCCGCCGGCCCGGACGAGATCGAGGTCACCGGCTGGATCGCCCAGGCCAATATCTGCGACGAACAGGTCGCCACCCTGACCGGCAGTGAACCACGATACACCTGCAACGGCGTGCTCGATCTGGCCGGGCGACCGCTGGACAATCTGGAATCCCTGCTGACCAGTTGTGCCGGGCGGTTGAGCTTCACCGGTGGGAAGTGGCGGCTGGCGGTGGGGGCGTGGCAGCCGCCGACCGTCATCCTGGGGGAGAACGAGCTGCGGGCGCCGGTATCCTATCGGCCCTGGCGCTCACGGCGCGATCTGGTCAATATCGTGCGCGGGGCCTTCACCAGCCCGGCGCAAAACTGGCAGCCGACTGACTATCCGCCGGTGGCGGACGCCGCCTCCATCACCGCCGATGATGGCGAGGCGGCGCTGGCCCTCGATCTGCCCTTCACCACCTCGCACACCATGGCGCAGCGCATCGCCCGCATCGCGCTGCGCCAGAACCGCCGCCAGAAGAGCTTGGACTGGCCCGCCAATCTGGCCGGCCTGCGGCTGGCGGCAGGCTATCCGGTGGCGGTGTCCTTGGGGCGTCTCGGGCTCGCCGGTACGCCGTTCCGGGTGGAGACCTGGCGGCTGACCGAAGAGATGGGCGTCGATCTGGCGCTGGCCGAGGATGCCGCCGACGTTTACGCCCACGATCCCTCCTGGCTGAAACCCATGTAGCCCCATGCGCGATGCCCGCTTCATCCTGCCCGGCGTTCGCGCCGCCCTGGACGGCAAGGCGCCGGCTGACCACAGCCACAGTCTTGACGATGTGACGGGACTGTCCACGGCGCTGGACGGCAAGGCACCGACCACCCACACCCACGCCCTGGCCGACCTGCCAGTGGCCGATCCAGGGGAGAGCAATCCCACAAAGCTGGTGCGCGCCGACGATCCCCGGCTGTCGGCGGGCAGTGGGGCTGGCGCATTGGCCGCCCAGCGCAATCTGGTGGTCAATGGCTGTGCCCGCGTTTCCCATCGCCCGGCAGCGGCGTTGGCGGCCACCTGGCAACCGGGGGAGGTTGACCTCTGGCAGGTCCGTGCCGATGGCAGCCCCAGTGCCGGCACGGTGAAGCGCGCCACCGGCGTGTTCAGCCTGTCGCCATCCGGTGCCGCCTGCCTGGTCCAGGGCGCTACCCTCGGCAGCGGTGGCGCCATCCATTGGCGCCTGCGTCTGGAGGCGGCGGATGCCTTGTGGTTACGTCACAGCCCGGCGGTGCTGTCGGCGCGCGCCTATCATGATTGCGGGCAGACCATCGTCTGGACCCTGACACTGTCCCGTGCCGGCAGCCCGGATAGCTTCACCAGCGTCAGCACCATCGCCAACACCACCATCAGCGTCCCCCATGACAGCAACACGAACCTCGTGCTGGCCGTGCCCGACATGGGAGCCTGTGAAACAGGGCTGCAAATCACCATCACCGCCGCCTGCGGGGCGGTGTCCGGCCGATGGTTCTACCTGGGTGCCGTCCAGTTGGAGGCGGGCAGTGCGGCGACGGATTTCGACCTGCGCCCCATCGCCCTGGAAACGGCCCTGGTCCACCGCCAGCTTCGGCCGATCGCCACCGCCGTCGGCCGGGCCAATTCCGGTAACAACATCCAGCTCTCGGTGAGCCATCCGGGGCTGCGGGCGACGCCCGAATATCAGGCAACGACCCCCCTCACCATCACCGACATGGTCACCGCCAACTTCACGCAAGCCTCCGGTGGGATCGGCACCATCCACGAGCGGACCGCCGACGGGGGACGCTTCGATCTTGGCACCTTCGCCGGCCTCACCAGCGGCACGCCGGTGGTGCTGACCAGCCTCGGCGGGCGGCTGCTCGCCAGCGCGGAACTCTGACCATGCCCGCCGCCATCGACGACGTGCTGATCCCCGGCCAGCCGGTGGACAAGCAGCGCCTGCGCGACTATCTGCGCGGCCGGGAGATCGCCGTGCCGCAGAGCTACGGCGGCATCCCCGATGGTGTTTCCGACTGCTCCGACGCCATCGACACCGCACTGGCCGCCGCGCCCACGGTGCTGTTGGTGCCGGGGATCTATCGCGTGTCCCGCCCGGTTGTGCTGGGCTACGGCCAGACCTTGATGGGGGTGGGGGAAGGCTCCGTCCTCCAGGCCCGTCCCGATCCATTCGACGGGGCGGCCCCGGTCTACAGCCAGACCGGCTGGAACGCGGTCGAGGTGGTGGATGGTTATGCGGCCATCCGCAATCTGCGCATCGTCGGCGGGGCCAGTGGCATCAAGCTGTTTGGCCGCGACGGACCGTGCGTCAAGACGGTGGTGGAGAATGTCTCGATCTGGGATGCAGTGATCGGCATCGTGCTGGACGGGTACGATAATCCTGACCGGCCCTGCTATTGGAACCACATCGCCCGCACCCTGGTCGCCCGACCGCAACTGCATGGCGTGCTGCTGACCGTGAATTCCGCCGGCGACACGCCCAACGCCAACAAGTTCCACGACATCCGGGTCTATTCCCTGGCTGCCCCCATGTCCGGCTGCGGGTTTTTCATCTCGGCCGGGCGCTTCAACAATAGCTTCGTCGACTGCGAAGCCAACCTGCATCCGGGGGCGGAGGCCTGCTTACGGCTCGGCTTTGCCACCGACCAGAACCTGATCGTCAACTTCTATGCCGAGAGCCTGGGCCCGGTCCCCGGCATCCGCATCGACGGTGGATCGCAGAACACGGCCATCCTGAACCTGTTCTCCGCCACCGGCGGCGCGCCGATCTGGGATACCACCGGGGCCGGCCGCTACACCGCCTTCAACGCCGGCCATCCGGTGAAGAACCACCTGAAGCGCACCGAACTGACCGAGGCGCGCATCGGGCGGCTGGAACTGGAGACGGCCTTCACCGAAGGCATGGCCAGTGTCACCCTCGATCCGGCACGGGCCGTCCACCTGGTCAGCGCCTGGACCGGGCCGGTCACCGCCGACCTGCCCGACCCGCACCCACTCAACGGTGTGGTGCTGGTGGTCAAGAAAAGCGACAGCGGCCCCCACGCCGTGACCGTCACGCAAGCCGGCGGCCGTGGTCCCGACGCCGACCCGGTCCGGCTCGGCCGGCGCGGTGATCATGTGGCCGTCGTCTCCAATGGCGCGGCCTGGCACATCATCGCCGCCCGCTACGACCGCCCAGCCGCCGTCTGGCCCAATCCTTCCGGCAGTGCCTTCACCCGCAGCCTGCACGCCGATGGCTCCGCCCTGGAAGACGTCCGCGCCGTGCTGCGCGCCCTAATCCTGGATCTGAAGACCGCCGGGATACTGTCCTGAGCCTCCGACCCGAAGGAGACCCGCCCATGACCACCGCCGAATGAGCCCTGCTGGTTGCCATCGTCGCCCGCGCCGCCGCCATCATGGCGGCGCTGCTGAGCCTCGTCGCCTGGGGCACCACCAAGGTCGCCGTCATCGAGGGCCGCATCGGCACCCTGGAACGCGCCGTCGACAACGACATCGCTTCTGAACCCCGCGTTGCGGCCGCTTGCCTGCCGGTTGTCGAGTATAGCCGCGACTTCCAGGCGCGTGCAGCCGACGAGCTCGATCTGCTGCCGGAGGGATCGGCTATCGCCGAACTGCTCGCCGACTACAGCGTCATGCGGGATCAGGCTCGGAGGGCGTGCAATGGGTGAAATCACTGGCGTGCTATTGCCGTTTTGGTGCTGCCTCCATGCTGCGTGATGCGAGGACGGCACTTGATCTTCACCGCGCCCCGGGAGAATGCGTCGTCCGAGGCCTTGCTCGACCACACATAGGCCTCGCCGGTTCCGAGATGGCTCATTTTGTCGGAGGTCAACTCGCCAAGGGCGGCATTCGCCTTCTGGATATGCTTCAGCCAGGCGGGCGAGTTGAATTTGTGCATGATGATCTGCGATGACAGCTCGATCAGAGATACAGGGACCGATGGCGGGTCCTGAGAGGCCACCATGATGCTGGTCCCTTTATGTCGCATCTCACGGACGACCTCTACCAGGCCGGAAACCAAGTCATCGTTCTCGATGTACTTGTGGGCTTCATCGAAAACCACCAGCTTGTTGAATGCGCTTCCCTGGTAGGTTGCTTCCGAGAAAATCTGCAGCATCACCACGAACAGGCCGAGGGCCTCGTCCTTTTCGATGTATTCATCTCGCAGATCCACGATGATCAAACGGCCTGGACGAATCAGATCCTGGAGTCGCTGGTTATCATCGATGTATTCGCTAGCGAACAATAGGCGCGTCTGGGCCAGCTCTTTTAGGTGATCGGACAGACCAGAGCTATCGATGCCAGCTCGAAGAGCATCCAAGGTCAGGTTATCCCGCAGTCCCCTCATGATGAGGTTGATTTGCCGCATATACATGCTCTGACTGCCAATCGCTCCCATCAGGAATTTCCAGTGCGCCGCCTTGAGTTCGGAGGCAGAAAAAGCAATCGGCTTAACCTCGATATCCGGGTACTCGGCCCGGCGGTCATTCACCTTGTTTGCCGGGGTAAGAATCAGGACATCTTTCAGGGCTTCCGGGGTAGCCTTATAACGCTCACGAAGGATGGAGATCTCTTCATCCACCGAGTTGGCATTGATCATCGAGGTAAACTCCGGCGCATAATCTTGCGTCGGGCTGTAATGGAAAATGACCGTGGCGAGCGGGCTTGGCAGCACATTGATGTGCTGAAGCGGCATCGAGGCCATCTCAATGACTGTTCCAAGGGTGTAGCTCTTGCCGCCGCCTTGAACCCCAAAGAGACTGATCGTGTGGGTGTGGTTGAGGTCCAGCGCGATCTTCCTGCCGGATACCTCTCCGAGCAATCCGTACTGGGGCGAGTCACCATTAACGCCCAGCATGATGTCATAGCTGACCTCAGCTTGAGGTGCAGGCTCGGGTGTTGGATGTTCTGGCGCTTCAAGCGCGGGTTGAACAGGTTCTTCCGGTTCAACAGCAACGGCGGCGGGCTGTTCGTCCTCTTTTTCTTCTTCTGGCGCAATGGTGGAAGGTCGAGGTGCTTGCTCGACGGCATCCGCCTTTTCCTCTTGGGCAGGTGCGGGTGTTTCCTCTGCGGCAGGAGGTGTTGGCTGGGTGATTGGTGCCTCCGGCTCTTCGTCCCAGAGCTCATCCACCGTCCAGGACGTTGACCGGGCTCTCTTGGGTGCGATGAAAGCAGCTGTCTCGAGCTTCGGCACGTTCGGTATAAACTGCTCGCTCAGGAGGTGCGCGGTCGGCTCCTCCTCAATCTCGACGGAAATAGGCTTGCGGCAGCTCTCCAGCAAGGCGTGAATGAGATCCTTGCCGATGCGGTGGAATTCAATGCCCACCTCGTTGTCCGGGGCTTCGGTTCCGGTCTTGTCGAAGTCGAAGATCAGGGCGCTGCGTCTGAACTGAAGCGAGTAGCCCTGTTCGATGGATGCAAGTAGCCCTCGCGCTTCCTGCGCGGCAGTCACATCAAAGATCCCGTAACGCAGTGAGCGTTCCAGATAGAACCGAAGGATCTGAGCCAACTCCCGGCTCTTGAGCAACCTATCCGGCCGGTCCGGCTTTTTCAGGGCCGGGTCAAAGTGGCGCTGGAGTATGCGCTCGCTCTGATTGATTTGGGCGGAGATTCGCTCCTTCAGTTGGTTGAAGGCCGCAAAGTCACCGACCTGCGAATAACACTTCACCTCGACCAAGTTGCAAGTGATCGTCCTGGTGTTTAAATCCAAGTCGAACAGACCCAAGTCGGTGCGTTGCAGGCTGATGGCATCATTGACATCGTCTGACTCACCGCTTGAGCGGTAGAGGTCCGTGTGTGCGTCCAACGGCACAATGACCTGATTGCTCAACGCGCCCTGATATTCGAGATAGAGCCGCGCCAGGGCCAGGCCAAGAGCTTCCGCCTGTTGCGTGCGTGCGGAAATCAGTTTCAGGGCGAGCTGTCCGGAAAGCGACCGCAGGTTTGCCAGAATCTGAACCGACTGCTCGCCGTCGGCGGACAAGCCATGCTCAAGCAACACCGGCTTCAGCATGGCCTCCAGCTCATCGTTCGAGCGCGAGGAGATGATCAGGTTGTGTGTCGCCTGGGAGCTGGCTCCCGGCACATAGTCAATCAGATAGTCCGGTCTATTCTTCCGGCCGCCATGGTCGAAAAACTCAATCCCCATATTTCGGTCGATGGTGAACACCCAATCGCTGATCTGATGAACCTCGTAGATCAGTTCTCGTTGGGCCACATCAAGGCCAAGGGTCACGACGGGCACGGCTTTGAAACTGGCACCAGAAGCAGCAACCGCTGAGGTAGCAAAACAAAGGTGACGGCTCAGGGACGACAGCAAATCGAAACACGCAGAGTGGTTGTCCGCCCCGAGGGAGCGCCCGACAATCGGCCGCTTATTCCAGAAAGTACCCGAATCGTCATCAACGAATTCGGTGTCGAAGTCCTGTATCAACCCATGCAGCGGAGTCACTCCCATCGGTTTCTCGGCAATGGAAAGCTCCTCGGCGGGAAACACATCTAGAAGAACGCTGATGTGTGCCGGAAACTCCTTGGAATTTGTATGGAATTCATTCAGCGCGTGCTTGGCCAAGTTCAGCTTGGAAAACAGATGGCTGCCAGTTGAAGTCGCAAACGCGTCGGCTGCCTCGTTTACCGTCGCTCCGGGGCGGACCATAGATTCAAGCGCCTCACCCAAAACAGGCGAGTCGGGATCGGAGGTAAAGAGCCGGATATCATAGCGCAAATCGGCATGCTCACGCTTCTGCTGGAGCGATATCAGGGCCTCCGCTACCACCGAACCGGCCCCGGGGTTGAAGATGTTCAGGGATAACTCTCGCACATACGGATGCTGGGAGAGATAGCGCTCGATCTTGTCCGCAATGACCTTTCCGGAAATATCAGTCCCCGCCGCAGAGGGCTCGGCCAAGCCGAGGGCCGAACAGATCTCCGCCATCAGGCCACGGGAATTCTCCTCGGTTGTCGGGGCGTAGAGCGCCCAAAACGCATTCAGGTTGTCCACCGGAGTGAAGATGCGGCCATCCTCGACGGGAATACCGACCGGATAGGCAGAGGGCACAAGGCCATCCAATAGCGCGGAACGGACGTGAGGAATGTGATCCTTCCCGCCCGACTTGATCTTCTCGATCCAATCCTTACCCAGGGTGACCCAACTGCTCAACCACAAGGCGCGGAGCGGATGGGTTGGGGAGGCCAATACGGCCTCCCGATGCCTTCCACGGAAGTCGGTCAAGATGACATGAATGGAATCAACGGCCAGCACGTTTCTGAGCGCTTGCAGATGTTGCTGACGCTCGGCACCAGAAGTCGTCTCGGCCTGGCGGATGAGGTTCCTGACCAAGTCAAGGTAGCTTTCAGCGTAAGCGAGGCATTCCGTTTCCGAGTCTCGAAACGAAAGCCCCTGCATGATCAGCTCGGCAGTGTCTTTGCGCACCGCTGCAAAAAACTCTTCGCGGGCAGCCAGGAAGGAGGCCATTCCGGCAGAAGATGGCAGCGTGAGTCCGACCTCGGAAGGCGGCTCGGCAGTATCCAGATTGATCTGCATTCGCCAGCCTGAAGGGTGCTTGGGCGCCGTCAAGATACGCTGCTCGATGTTTTTGAGCATGCGCGAAAGCGGGATCTGAACAGCGCCCTCACGACCGAATTTCGCAAGCAAGGTTTCCTGCCGGGAGGTCTTCTTCGAACGAGCGCCCTCGGCCCAGGCGACACCACTGATGACGATATCATCGGGATCGCGCTCATCGCCCAATGCAGCCAGTTGCAGCCGGAAAAGCGCATGCTCGAGGCTCTGCTCAATGGGAATGGCACGTTGCGGCGGTTCTTCCTCGATGCGGCCACCGGGCAGGACGTAGAAAGGTTCGCTCTCATAGGAGCGTTTAGCGCCCTCGGAGGGGGAATCCGGTTCCAGCGGAATCGGATCGCCATCGGCCGTCCAAGGCATTACACGGATGAAATGCCATCCTTCCTCGAATTCGATTCTGTTGAGTTTGGCAAGGTTGGTCGTGCATTGCAGGCGGCTCGGCGTCCAGGCCTTCACCTTTTTGGATTTTCCTACCGGACCGTTATTCTGCGAAACGATCTGAACCGTAAAATGGTCAAGCCCGCTGACCTTACCCGGGTGAGGGTTAACTTCGAATACCACGTTCATTTTGCGGCGATCATTCGGGACTAGAACCTGCTGTCCGATGAGACCGGAGAGTTGGTCGTCGGTCTCATCGTCCTGAATGACCGGCAAGTCGGTCGCCGAGACCGTCAGAAGAACTTTGTCCAGCGAAAGCTCTTCCTGGAACGCCCATTTGTCGAAAGAAATGCTCCACCAGCTCTTGTCGACCGCGATGGGCGGCGTCCAGGCTTCGGGCTCTTGGACATCGTGCTTTTCAAAGTAGGTGAACAGGCGCGACTCCAAAGCCTTGTCGCTAAGCCCCAGATCAGCGATGCGACCACGAACCGACTTGTGCGAAGTCATCAGACTGCGGACGCTGCCGAGGTTACGGCGAATCTTGCCGTTGACCGTGTCGGGATCGGCAAAGAGCTTGAAGTCTGGAATTAACGTCAGTTCATACAGGCTGGCCCCGAGGGTTTCTCCATCAACCCCGTTTTCGAGCGCAGTGAGCAGGTACCGCACGCGGGAGACATCGTCGGCAAATAGCCAATCCTCCTCGGTGAGGATGCCCAAAAGATCGCGAACATGACCGACCAGCGTTGCCGGAAGCCGATCAAGCAGCGAGTTGAAAAGGTCCCCGTAGATGCCGGTGAAAGCCAACTCTTCAAAGGTCGCCACGCCAAAAGAGTCCTCGGCGCTGGTGCGGAGTGAGGTGGGTATGAAGACCAGCAAAGGCTGGCGCAGTTCGCCGTTTGCGTCCGGGTTGCGCAGCTCCACCAGTTTCGTAGATGTGACTCGAAATTTCTGGCCATCTTCGTCATGGCTGCCGAGGATAAAGATGTTTCCGTCGGACCGGGTTCGGCGCAGTTGCTTGCAGACCGACTCCATTACATCATTATCGAGATCGGTGACCCGCATGCAGTGGCCTGGCCCGCGGTCCTCCAGGATCGCTTCGATACGAGGGCATAGGAGACCAGCGACCGCAGCGTTCAATTTATCCTGAGAAAGCTTGGTGAACGCGTTACTCATGCATGCCTGCCGTTCTTATCAGTTCCACCGTTTCTCTCAATTGCATAGCGGGGCGATACCTTCTGGGTCACGTAGGCATCCGAAAGGTCTTCATAGAACCCAATTTCACGCAGGCGCCGCTTGAAGGTTTCGAGGTTAAGGCGCAGGGCGCGTCTGTCGAGGATGCTGATGTTCGGCTGGGCTCTTTCCGGCAGCCGGTCGATGTGAAGGCCATAGCGGTTCCTTAAAAAGACCAGCAACTCCTCGATGCGGACCTCTCGGGTCACGAAACGCCCGCCGTCCTGGGTGAGCACAGCCAACTGGATGAGCACTTCAAGCAACTTGCTTCCCAAGACAAAGCGCCGAGAACTTCCCTTCGTCCGGGATTGAGCCAGAAGGCCGTTCTCTTTGTTCTTCAGTAGCAGAGAGTCCAGGCACTCAGTGATGTACTGGCGGTGATACTTGCCGCGATACGCCATCAGGATTTCGATGAAGGCTTCAAATTCGCTAAGGCCCATGCCTGTGACTTCCCGGATCTCCGGATCGACGTCCTCGTTCCCGGAGCTCGATTCCTCGATCAGGCTGGCCAAGCGGAATTTGAAGTAGGCTTGGCGGTCAGCGTCATGCTCCGGCTTCAGCAGGGATACCAGATCGCCAACGGTGAAAACGCCGGCCCTAGGGGTAGCTAGCTTGCCCGCTTTTTTGCTCAGGTACTCCGCCATTTCATCGAGCTTCTTGACGGCGAAATTGGCCTGCACAAAGGCCGGTATCTGACGATAGAGCCGGTCAGTGGACTTGCGCGCCAGCTCGGCCATATGCGGATTGTTGACATCCCCCATGTCCACGACCAAAGCCACGCGGTAAGGACAGCCCTCCAGCGCATTGTCGAGGCCGGGGTTGATCGGGCATTCCTTGGCGGTACAGAGATCGTTGCCAGACCGCTGTTTCACCAGCTTCGGCAGCATCTGCAGAATTTTGAGGTGGTAAAGCGCCAGATGGAATGCCATCAGGGTTTTGAGGTAATCCACCAGCACCGAACGCGGTATGTAGGGCTCGTAGGCGAGTAGCCGCAGAATGTCGTCGGCCATGATATCGGCCTGGCCGATACACAGCGGCTGGAAGCGCGAGGGCTCTTTGGAGTCCTTCATGTCTTGGGTGACCTGGTGATCCAGACGCAGGATTGCCTGCGTTTCCACATCCACCGATGCGTTGGGATCGTAACGGTCCGTCACCAAGTCAATCCCCGGAAAAAAGAAACGCTTCAAGGCATCTCGCGCCGCTTGGCCTTTGCCTTTGCGGGCATAGAAAAGCATCCAGTAAATCTGCTCGGCCGCCCCATAATCCCGGGTATGCTTGGCGTTGCGGAACTTATAGGTGTTGCCATGCAGCGGCCTTGGCGCGGCCACGGCCTGATTGGCTTTGCCTCGATTAACCACATCCATAAGATCGGTCTCGATCCAGCGGTGTACTACCTGCGGAAAGCGATCAAAGCCCGCGAACCATTCTGGATGCTCGATGAAGTCCTCCATGAACTCTTCAACTGTCAGGTCGCCGCCTCGGGGCGGACGTCGACTGGCATAACCGTCGTATTTCAGTCGGGGGAAGAGCATCGTCAGCACACGATCCATCTCGATGTGCTTAAAATCCAGGTACGTCGTCTTGGGAGTGCGGAACTCCTTGTCTCTACCTTTGATGCTCATGCTTCCGCCCTCCTGCTTATTTTTCCCAGATGCAGGATGCCTTTGTCGTCGCGCCGGATCTGAAAGAATTCGAAGCCGCTTTCAGTGAGAAGCACCTCCTGATAGGGAGCGGCGGATAGAACATTCTTGAACACAGCCAGGCTGAGGTAGAACCCTTCTTGTTCTTCGATGCTGGGGCGGTAGCCATTGTTGAGCCGCATCAGCATTTCATAGATGTCGAGATTGATGCGCAGGTTGGCCTTGTGTCCATCGCCGGAGTCGTAAAGCAGTACCAGCGCCTGAGACAGGCACTCGAGGAAAGGGTGAGCCGCCGTTTCCTGCTCGGTGCGGAGGGTGAAATGGTCACCGTCAAAAAGGCGATAACTGCGGATTGTGCCTTTATCCACCTGGCGGACACGCAACGCCAACTGGTTGCCCAGCCGCGCCGGATCGCTCAGACCTTCGCCCCGGTTGACAGCTCGAAGAATGGCGGAAACCTCATCGGCGCTTTTCGCGCCTGGCTGCTTAATGGCATCCAGGAAGGTATCAATGCTTCCGTATGGCAGCATCTCCTTCCAACCGATGTCGCGTCGCTCAAAGAAATGGCGGCGGCGCATGTGCGATAGGTAATTCCGGTGCTTGGCGATCAACCGATCACGGTTCTTCGACGAGTAATCGCGAGGTAGATTGCGGAACAGCGTCTCCAACAGAATACCGTCGTACCCGGCCCGTTCCGTGAACGAGAAGCGGCTCATGGCCTTGGTCTGGGGATTGAGGAAGCCGAGTTCGCGGTCCAGATCTGGGTTGCTGACTTCGGCAACGTCGATTTCGCGCAGCAAGGCAATCAGCCGGTCATTCGAGCCTTCCGCCCCGCCAAGCCAAGAATTGAAATAAAAACCGTCAAGGATGCGATTCTGGATTTCTTCACCGCCATTCTGATAGAGCTGGTGAATTCCGTCGCAATCCTTGGTGCCCACCAGCATGAAGGCGAGCGCCGAACGCAGGTCGCGCATGGTAATGTGCAGTCGGCCGCGCAGATGGGTAATGGTGTAGAGCATCTGCAGGCGCTCGACCACCTTGGGACCGGCAACCGGGTCCTGGAAGGTCCGGGCATTGTGATAGGCATAGCACTTGCCCTTGAGATCACACTGCTCGCAGGCCTGCCAGTATTCCTGCTGCGTCATGCGGGCGATCAGACGCTCCAGAATCGAAGGCTGTCCTCCCTCGGGTTGGGCGACCACCGAGCGCAGATTGAGGTTGATGACCGCGATACCGCCTTCCGGAACGGCTCCGGCCAAGCCCTGGTGGATCTGCTCGGCGAGGAGCGGGAACTCCTCTTTATGCTCCAGGAAGAAATCGACTAGCCGCCCCTCATTAATGGCAATCAGCCGAGTCTGATTCTCGGGCCAGCCGGAGGCATCCTCGCCCGCGAAAGGAGCGAAGAACTTCCGAAGGACGGCATCATTGCGCTCGTCGCCTTCATCCTGGCTGCCGTCGTAGTTGCTCTGGTAGGTATGCCCCTTAAGCTGGAACACAGCGCCATTCGCGCCGCGTTGCATCTGTGCGCCCTTGCTCTCGGCAAAATCCTCCAACTGCTGAATAAAGGCCGTCTTACCGTCGCCGGCGTTGCCGCTGATGATGACAAGGCGGAACTCGCCCTTGAGCAACGCAGGCTTGAGCCTCTCGTCCAGATAGGTCGGCACGTAGGTGGCCTTGCCAACTTCATCGAGCCCACGTGTGCCAGCGTTGGAGACCTGGCTCTGGCTGTAGAGCGTTAGCAGGTGGGTGACAAAGGGGTTGGTGTTGGGCTTGGTCGGCTCGAAGCCCAGCTTGAACACCGCCTTGGGTCCGGTACCAATCTCGCCCGTCGTAAGCACCGCGCGCAAGCGCTTGACCTCGGCAATGGCCGCCAAGAACTCCTCAGCTGACGAGAACCGATCCTTGCGCTCCGGCGCGATCATCTTCACCAGCACATCGACCAGCGAAGAGCTCAGGGCGGCGCAGCTTTTGAACTGCTTGGGGTCCTTGGGCTGAGTCTTGATCGGCGGTGTGGGGTCGTCGAAGGGATACTTGCCGGTTAGGCACTCGTAGAACGAGATGCCGAGGGCGTAGAGGTCGCGGTCGACCCGATCCGAAACTCCGGGCTCGGAAGAGTAATCATAATCCGGCGGCAGATAGCGGCGCGTGCCGCCACCGCCTTGAACCTCATCATTCTCGGAGACCGCCACGTTGAAATCGATGATGCGGACGCCTCTGTCGGTCCAGAGCAGGTTCGAGGGCTTGACGTCCTGATGGTAAACGCCGTGCTTGTGAAGATGGGCCAGCCCATCGGCGGCCTCACGCACAATGCGCACAGCATCATCGAGCGACAGCGCCTCAGCATCGATCAGATCGGAAACATCCAGACCCTCCACATACTCAAAGACGATGTACGGCGTCTGCTTGGCATCGGCCATGCGATCGGCCCAGATCACCTTAACCACATGCGGATGTTCGGGCAGATTGGTCAGTGTCTTGTATTCGCGGCGCAACCGCTCGTACACGCTGCGGCGGTCTTTGGTCACCAGCTTGATGACCCGCACCACGTCGCCCAGAGAATCAAATACCTTGTAAGCCACGCCGAAGCCGCCGCTGCCCAATTTCTTCTGAATGCGGAAGCGGTCCGCCAGGATGAAGTCCTGCGGCAGGTTCATCAGATTTTCGGGGAGCTGAGGTACGACGACCGCCGGGCCGCTCACATCCGGGCCGGAGTCATTCTTGGCCTCGGGCAGAATTAAGTCATCCAGGCCCTTCCGGGCGATGGCCGCGCTGGTATGCCTTTCCTCGGGGTCGAACTCGCAAAACTTCTGCAGCCACTCGTCGATCCCCTTGGGCAGATCCGGCTTGTGTTCCGAGGGCTTCATCGGGAACTGGCCGTCGGCCTCCATCATCTGGTCTATGCTTTCAAAGGGAAGCTCGCCGGTCAGCAGCTCGTAAAAGATCAGCCCCGCGGCATAGAGGTCGGAGGCAATGCTGGCCTGGCTTGGGTCCTTGAAACACTCTGGAGCCTGATACGCAGCTTCCAAATCATCTACCACCTGGTCGGCGATGGTGGAGGTGCGGTTCTTGCCCACCCGGGCGAAATCGAAACCTGTCACACGGGCCTGGCCGCCCTTGGTGACCAGAATGGCATCCGGGGTGAGATTGCGGTGGATCACCTCATGCCGGTGCGCATGGTCCAAAGCCGACAAAACGTCGCGCATTACCTGGAGTTTCTGGTCAAAGGTCAGCGCCAGGGAGGCCTTGTTGACATGCAGGCGTAGCGCCTGGCCGGGCAGGTCCTCCGTGACCAGCACCACCGTATCTTCATCGTCGACGACAAACAGGTCTTTCACCGCCAGCACATTGGCATGCGTCGGCATGTGCGCCACCGCCCGGTAGGCGTTGCTGATCTTCTTGAACTCTTCGTGTCGAGCGGCCTCATCCTGATATGGGTCGGCTTGGTAGACGCGAAGCCGCGCGAAGCCGCCGCTCTTTCCCAACAGGTTATGTTTTGCTCGATACTCGGTGTACCGGTCAGTGCCACCGAGTTTTTCTTCAACCTGCCAATCGCGAAAAATCAGTGCCGAACTCTTCGGCTTGGCTTTGCCGGTGATAACCTTGGCAATATGAGTATGGAAGCGCGCGATGTTGTCGAGGCGGCTGTCGGGGACACGGCTCGAATCCCGAAAATACTTAAGGCAACGCTTGAAGTTGGTAACATCTGGGCTGTCGATACCCCCTTGATCGAATACGGCAGCGTCATCGGCTGTGAGCAGCACGGCCGCATGAACATGCGCTTTGCGGAGTTCGATAAGGCCGGGGTTGCTCTCGCGGATGATGGTCGCCATGGCCTTGGCGTGGCTGCGCAGCTTAGCCAGCGGTGAGAAGAATGGCTGCCGACCCTCGGGATACCACTTGGAGCCATACACATCGATGTTGCCCCGCGTGCCCTTGACGTCCACGAGATACACCGCATGGGGAGCGAGGATGGCGATGTCGATTTCAAACACCTCGTCGCCCTGGCGCATCTCAAAGTTATGGAATATCAGCCAGCTATCCGGGAGGTGATCCCGAAGAAAGCCGATCGCCTGGCGCTCAGAGTCGTTGGCAGGTTGGCCGATGGGTACAACTTTTGCCATCAGTGCCCCCCGGCCTCGATGGCGTTCTCAACGAGTTCACGAGCTTGGTTCTCGCAAGCGATCGCTTCATGGCGGAGCTTGGCGCTCTGGACCCCGAGGGAGCCAATCTCTTCAATAAGTCGAGCTCCGAGATTTGGCACCTGAACCGATTTAATTTGGCTCACATCGAGATGCGGAATCGAAGATCCATATGCTCGTGCCTTCAGCTGCCGACGCCCATATTCAGATTTAAGCGCAACAAAAACATACCCAGCCACGTTCTCGTCCGGGCAATTTATTCTGATAGCATCCTCAGAGACTGCCCCACCTATTAACTCGCCATAAGGAAGAACCGGGGACCCGATGATGCCAGTAATCTGGCCAGATCTAGGTATAAGGACAGTCGATTTGCCCACCACAAGGCTGTCTATGCCGGTCATATTTTTCGGAATCAGATAGCTCGGCTTAGGGTCTGACCACATCAAGGCCGAGGTTCCGAACAGTGGAACGCCAAACGCCGGATCATCGATCGGAATTCTCTTAAATCTGTTAGGTTCAACAACCGATGTGCACATTTCTGAAATAGAAGTCGGTGGCGCCTTCGCATCTTTTAGCAAAAAAACCGCCTCGTCATGGTGATGGCTGTGAAATGCGCCATCCATCCGATTCACGATGCAGGTAGACGATACGGCGTTGACCCCAAAAGGTATCCCGTTCGATGCGGGAAGCTCGGGGAGACCAGCCGCAGTCGCCATGTTTGCGATGGCTGTATTAATCAAATCATTCGCGGCCACGCGTTTTTCAGCAGCACACTCGATCAGATTGTGAACGTGCTCTTCTAATTCACCGAGGCGCGGAACTGGCAGATCCGAGATATGATGTGGTTCGATGTGCTGGATGATTGCTCCGTAAGTGCCTGAAACAACGAGTGGCACACCAAAACGGCTATGCAAATAGGCGTATAGGTAACCAGGCTTGATCTTCTGCTCATCAGGGGCCACTCGCATCACATGTTCAGAGCAGGCCACTCCATCCATGTCAGAACGTGCATAGGCCATCCGGCCGATTGTTCCCGACCTAGTGATGAGGGTCCAGCCAGCTCGGATTGTGAAGTTTGGATTCGCTCGAACTTGCTTCTTTGAGATGAGGGGTAGCCCAGACAAATCTGCGGCCAGAACATCGGTGCTTCCCATAAACCGGACGCCAAACTCCTCGGCCTCTACCCACTGACGGCTCTCTCGGCCAGCATGGAAGATATCGACAGTGAGATTAGCTAAATGCGTCTTCTCCGCGGGCAGTTTCCTCAGCAGTTCCCTTGCTTCCATTGCCCCAGAGAGGTACGGACCGCAGTCTAGCCGGCGCCCATTGTTTTCCAGCCAGGTGCTCGGAACAGATTTGACCTGAAACTTTCTGCTCATTGGGACACCTCGCCGGTTTCCCGGAAGCTCTTGTACTTCTCCGCCACCACGGGCAGCTCGTCATGAATACGGCGGCTGCGGCGTGTCGTGCGGCGAATCTCGACTTCACCAGCTTCGCGTACCCGTTCGACCACTTCCTCGTCGAAGATGAGTTCCTCCCCATCCGGCGCTCGTTGGAACAGCAAATTCCCCCGGGCATCGACGCCAGCGCGATCGACCACGGCCATGAATACCTTGTATTCTGGGTGTTCGGTACGCATCAGCTCCTCCTGGCTACGACGGCGCAGCACCAGGAAGCTGGGCAAGGCAGGGGTTAGGCCATATTCCTTGACGGTGACCTTGAACGGTTCCACCGGTAGATCAACCGAGGCCAGCACTTCGCAGTGTCGCAAGATCCACCAGCGCACGTATTCATCACTCGGATTACCGAGAAGACCATCCGGCAACAAGATGCCGATTCGCCCCGTGCCCGGCTTGACCCATTGCAGGGCGCGCTCGATGAACAGGACTTCAGGGGGTACACCACCCACATTTAGATTGCCGGTGTTCCGGAACCCGCCAGCCTCGTCGCGCTCCCAAGTGTTGCCCAATTCGTAGCGCTCGAGGATGGAGGCGTCGCTGACCGTATCCTGGGTCGAGAACCACGGATTCAGCAGGACAACGTCCATGTTGCCCAAAGCCATCGCAGGGCGAGCAGCTTCGATACCGTCTAAATCCCCGTCCGGGAAAGTGCGCGCGTCGATTCTAAAGACGCGGCCAGGATTGCCGATTGTGAAGAGAAGGTTCATGCGACTGGCCACGGCCAGAAACGGATCGATGTCACAGCCAAGGGCATTCGTGGAAGCCCAGGCCGCGGTTTCCTCTTGTGCGCGGCGGATCTGCTCACCGGTAGCTTCCTCAGGCGAGGTTCCTAAAGCCGCGAGCTTTTTCTTGAAGACGTGAGCAGCGGTCATGGCCAGGAACGTGCCGGTGCCGCTGGAGCAGTCCATTATGCGTTCGCCGGGCTGCGGGTCGAGCATCTCCACCGCCATCTCGGCGACATTCAGCGGTGTCGGATACCGACCCTCGCGGCCATCCATAACGCTACGGGCAACTGCACGGAACGCTCCCGTGCGGAAACGGGGTTGCGTTTCGCTCAGGGAATAACGCGCCAGTTCCATGACCACACGAGCCGTCTCATGAGGCTCTAGCGTCAGCTCCCAGCCACGGGTTAACAGGCTTGGCTGCCAGGCCTTGGCCGCAGCGATGGACTCGTTGATGCGTTGGGCGATCGCCTGCTGCCCCGGCTCCGTGAAAGGCTCGTCTCCCCTGATCCAAAACTTGCGTTCGCCGCTCGGCAGCGTTTCGTCGAAAATCTTGGCCAGCATCAACACCGCCAGCTGTTTGAAGGTGTCCTTGTGATCCAGGCCCAGGTTTCTATTCAGGAAACGGTGCGAGCGCAGCAGTGCATCCTCGAGGTCTTCCGCCTCGGCACTGACTTGAATGACCCCGCCTGTCCGATCCAAGTCAGCGGTGTGCTCCCCCGGCGCCGGCCAGATGCCTAATGGCTTCGATCGAACCTCGAACCGGGTGCGTTCAACCTGGAAGAGGAATTCTTCCTGGCCGTTCGTCCACATTCCCAACGAAGCGCCAGGGATCAATTCCAGCAGCTCCTTGAGCTCCCGCAGGTCTATGTCAGCCTCGGCAATGGACCGAAGCTTGTCGCGCTTCTTTTGATTTTTGCAGACTATAATCCGTTGCAGATTTTCATTGGTGTGCTCCGCATCGGGGCGAAAGATCGCAATATCAATGCGCTTACGCCCCTGGCCGGGTATTTGGGGGTTGTAATTCAGCTCAATATCGTCTCGATCGAAACCGTAGCTTTCGATCAGCTGTCGGAGCACTTTTTGAACCAAGAGCTTCTTCGCCGAAGCGCTCTCCTTGTCCCCCGTCAGAATATCGATGAAGAAGTTATCGGGCCCGCTTTCTTCGGCCGCATCCTGAGAAGCTTCGATGACACTTTCTTCGTCACTCATCCGTTCTGCTCCTTCAGAAACTCACGGTACTTCTCAGCGATTAGCGGCAGATCATTGTCCTCGATCTTTTCGCTGCGGGTCAGAGTTCGCTCTACGAAGCGCCCCCCGATACGAATTCGCTCAGTGTGCTGTTTAGGTTCGATGATTTCTTCGCCGTCTGGAGTGCGCTTGTAGAGTTTGTTGCCACGGCGATCGAAGCCAACCTTGTCCGCTACGGCCATGAAAACTGGATATTCCTCGGCTCCGCCCAGCGCCTCGCGATGCTTCTCCTGGTCATCCTTTCGGCGCAGGAACAGAAGGCTGGTAAGAATATTGACGTTGGCTTCCGCGATGAATGCCTCCACCGGCAGATCGACGGAGGCGAGCACCTGGGCTTCCCGCATGATCCACCATCGAATATATTCCGCTGCCGGATTGCCGAGAACGCCATCGGGCAGGACGATGCCCATGCGGCCCTTGCCGGGCTTCAGCCACTTGATGCAACGCTCAATGAAGAGGATTTCGGGTGCAACGCTGCCCTTAAGCACACCGGTGTTGCGGAAACCACCTTCGCCATCCGGCTCCCAGTTGTGGGCCAGCTCGTACTGCTCCAGGATGTGCTTGTCGGTAATCGGAATATCCGACCCGAATGGTGGGTTGGTAGCGATGATGTCTACCGAACCTAGCAGGATCTCTCTTTTGGCGGCCGGAAGATCCGCCAGATGCCCCAGCGGGAATTCTAGGGAGTTGATGTTGTAAATGTGACCGCGGCCGTCACCAGCCAGCACCATGTTCATCTGCGCGGCGCGGATCAGGAACGGGTCGAAGTCGGCCCCGAATACGTTTGAAGCGGCATACTCCTTCAGCCGCTCGTGGACACTCAGAAATTCAGTGGTGCTCTCGTTACCGGCTTGGGTATTCTGCTCCTCGCGGAACTGCTTGAGCATATGCCCTAGAGTAGCGACCAAGAATCCGCCGGTGCCGCACGCCGGATCCAGTAAGATCTCGTTCTCTTTCGGGTCGAGCATCTCGACCACCAGCTTCACGACGCCCCGCGGAGTGAAGTACTGACCGCGGTCGCCACGAAGGTTGACGCCAACCAGCTCCTGGTATGCCACGCCCTTCGCATCGACGTCTGTGCGGGTGAAGTCGTATTTGGCCAATTCGGAAACGATAAAGGCCAGCGCCCGGTCGGAGAGACTGATCTCCTCGTTTCCTCGGAAGATGTTTTTGTACTGTTTTTTCACCTCGGTGAAGAGCTCGTCGATGCGCGCACGGATGGCCTTGCGCCCGTCCGCCTCGAACTGTTCCTTCGGGCCAGCCCAGAAGCGGCGCTGCCAAGCCTGGCGTTGCTTAGTGCGCAGGTTTTCGTCATGCATCTTACAGAAGATCAAATACAGGAACTGCCAGAAGGCGGCGTCCTTGGGCATTCCCTCGTTGCCATGAATGAAGTTGTGACAACGGCGGAAGGTGATCTTGAGCATCTCGTTGTCGGCGACCCGGGTATGGGCATCGGAGATGACCTCCTTGGTGCCAACTGACTCTTCGGCCATGGGCCAGTCGCCAATGGGGGTGCACTTGGTTTCGAAGCGCTTCCGTTCCTTCTCTACAAAGAAGAACTCCAGGCCATTGGTCCAAAGCCCGTACTGAACCGCATCGACGTCCCGCATGATGGTTTCGATTTCGTCTAGGTCCTTGGCGGCCTGTTCGAAGTCACGGATACGGACGGCGTTCTTGCCGATAGTTGGCTCCTGGCGGCAGAGCACAGCACGTCCGAGATTCTCCAAGGTGTGCTCCTTCCCATGGTGGAAGATGGCCACATCCACCTTCTTGCGACCGCCGATGGAGAAGTCCAATTCCATATCTTCGGGAGAGAATCCGTACTCGTGGATCAGAGCTCGAATAATTCGCTGTCGAACGATTTCCTTTTTCGTTTCTTTGATCTGCTTGCCGGAAGCATAATCAAGAATGTATCCCGCCGGAATCGTGTTTTCCGTCTGCGAAGGCGCCTTCTTTTTTCTCTGCTTCGTTTCCTTAGTGCAGGCGGACATTATTGCTGATCCTCGTCGAGATGGTCTTGTGTAGTGCGCTTTTGCTGCCCGATCCACGCATCAATGTCTGCACGAGAAAAGCGCCATTGCCCCCGAACCTTGAAAGCAGGCAGCTCGCCAGCTTGAGCCATGGAGTAGACCGTTTTTTCCCCCACCTTATAAGAGGGCGGCGACCTCACGCAGCTTCAGGATCTCTTCGCTCGACACGTCAGCTCCCCTTTCTGGCGAACGGCCCAGACGGGCGCGATCGGACAGATTATGCTCGTTCTTACAAGACATTGCCGCCATACGCCAGCCGTTTTTTGCGTTGCATAACACTAAACAATGCGGTAGGTACCACGGTCATGAGGAACTTCGGCGAGACACTGCGAGAACTGCGCGTTGCCCAGGACCTGGGGCTCCGGGAGACGGCTGCGAAAGTTGGGATCTCGCCAGCCTATTTGAGCCGCATCGAACGTGGTAAGGAGAAGCCGCCGAGCGCGGAAGTGATCAAGGCATTGGCCCGGGTCTTGGCCGCCGATCCGGATGTACTCTTTCGCCTGTCATCCTCAACTGACCCAGAGATGACTGAGTTTCTCCACGGGCACCCAGAGCTCATGGCGCTTTTGAGGTTCCTGAAGGAGCATCATGCATCCAATTCAGAAATTCAGCGTCTTACGAAGCTAGCAAATGACTTGGTCAAAAGGCGTGGCGCTAACTAGACCTCGACGTTCATCTTTTCTCTAGTGCGGATATACAGGTGCGGCCGACCAACAAGTAGCACATGATGACAGAGGTGGCCCCGTCCGTTTGGACAGTTTGGCGGCAGAGTTAAGCTATTCCCCGGTTCACGATCATGCCGCCAGTGCGCTGATGGTCACCCTGTCCGGGGCATGCCCCGGACAGGGTGACGGCGCGGTTTGATGATACGCCTCGTCGGGCGTCTGTCCACCCAGGGCCGAGTGGGGCCTGTGGGCATTGTAATAGGCGATCCACCGGGCCAGTCCGGACCGCAACTCGGAGCCCGTCTCGAAGGCGTGCAGATAGACGCACTCGTACTTCATGGATCGCCACAGGCGTTCGATGAAGACGTTATCCATCCAGCGGCCGCGCCCATCCATGCTGATGCGCACCCCGGCATCCTTGAGCACGTCGGTGAAGCGCGGGCTGGTAAACTGGCTGCCCTGGTCGGTGTTGACGATCTCTGGTGCGCCGAAGCGCGCCAGGGCTTCCTCCAGAGCCTCAATGCAGAAGTCGGCCTCCATGGTGTTGGACGCTCGCCAGGCCAGCACCTTGCGGGTCGCCCAGTCCATGATCGCCACCAGATAGAGGAAGCCCCGCCGCATCGGGATGTAGGTGATGTCTGCGCACCAGACTTGATTGGGCCGTTCGATGGCCAGCCCCCTCAGCAGGTATCGGTAAGTCGGGTGCTGGGGATGGGGCACGCTGGTGCGCGGCTTCTGGTATATGGGCGACAATCCCATCTTGGCCATCAGCCGCGCCGTCCGCTTACGCCCCACCGTATAGCCTTGGCGCCGGAGATGGCGGGCCATCTGCCGAGCGCCGTAGAACGGGCATTCCAGGAACGCCTCGTCGATCAGGCGCATGAGCGCCAGATTGAGCGGGCTCTCGCCGGTCGGGCTGTAGTAAAACGCCGACCGGCTGATGGATACCAGCGCGCATTGCTGAACCACCGACAGCCTGGGATGGCTCGGATCAATCATCTGCCGCCTCCGCTCGACGCTCATCGACCGAAGGCTTTGGACAAAAAATCCCGCTCCACCACCAACTGGCCGATCTTTGCATGCAACTTGGCGAGCTCCGCCTCGCTCGCCGCCTTGGCCACCTCGGACTTGCCCGAGAACGTCGCCGCCATCCCCTCGACGGCCTGACGCTTCCACGCCGCAATCATCGTCTGGTGGACGCCGTGCTTGGCGGCCAGTTCCGCAAGGGTCAGATCGCCTTTGATCGCCTCCAACGCCACCTTCGCCTTGAAATCCCCGCTGTAGCGCTTCCTTGTCACTTTACCCATCTGTCCCAGTCCTTTTCAGGCTGGGGAATAGCTTAACACCCTGTCCGAATTTCCGCGGCCACCTCTGACGGCCTCACTGACAGGCGACCGTCATCACGGCTCAAAGTTATGCGCTGAACTGGTGAGCGTCGCGAACGCCTGAGGTGCTGGAGCGGATCATCATCTCCTCGTACTCCTCGATGTCGGTTAGGCGATAGACCACTCGCCCGCCGACCTTGAGGAACTTAGGGCCCTCGCCGGTCCAACGCCAACGCTCAAGGGTCCGGTGACTGATCCGCCAGCGTGCTGCCAGCTCCATCTGGTTAATACAGATCACATCGACTTTGGTTGCCTCCATCTTCGTGTCCTTTCGTGCGGGCAATTTTGACTGCGACACAACGAAGGCGTGGGCAGAAGACACTATCAAGGTAATACTGGCCTGAGCGTCAAAGGCTGGACGATGCACTGCTTTTTTGGTGAGAGCGAAGTTATGCGGTAGCGAAGATTCACCTACGAATACGAGGGCGTGCTGGCGCGATGTGGGGCATACTTCGAGCGAGTTTGTCTCCAGGTGCTTTCCCTCCGCCACCGGCCCGAGCATGGCCGCTCCCCCCACAATCTCCATAGCGGACAGTCGCCCTGACTGAACGGGACCGCGCCCGGTCGCTGCTGCGCTCAGGCGCGGCCAGACCGCGCCTGGACCTTGGTGATCGAGTTCCCGCCATCGGCCAGCAGCGCCGTTCCCGTGATGAACGATGCGGCGTCGGACAAAAGGAACAGGGCGGCGCGGGCGATCTCCTCGGGCGCGGCCATGCGCTTCAGGGCGTGCATGGCCCGCACGGCGTCGTGAAATCCGGGGTCGTCTCCGGCCATCGGTGTCAGCGTGCCGCCGGGCAGAAGGGCGTTCGCGCGCAGCCCCGCCGGCCCGTGCTCGGCGGCGAGCACCTGCACGAGACCGATGAGCCCGGCCTTCGAGGCCGCATAGGCGCCCATGCCCGGCAGGCCGATCGTATGCCCCACGAAGGAGGAGGTGAACACGATCGAGCCGCCGCCCCCCGACAGCAACGCCGGGACCTGATGCTTGGCGGCATAGAAGGCCGACGTCAGATTGACGCCGATCACCTTGTGCCAGGTGGCACTGTCCATCGCCGGGACGGGACCGAGGTCCCCGGTGATGCCGGCATTGTTGAAGGCCCCGTCGAGCCTGCCGAACCGCTCGATCGCACGTTCGACCAGGCTCGCGTGATAGTCTTCCTGTTCGACATCCCCGGCCACCGCCAGAGCGCTGCCGCCCTCCGCCCTGATGCCGGCCGCATGCTGTTCGAGCAGCCCCGCGCGTCGCGCCCCCAGCACCACGTTGGCCCCTTCCCGTGCGAGAAGGCGGGCCGCGGCCTCACCGATTCCGCTGCTGGCGCCGGTGACGATGACCGTCTTTCCCTTCATCTGCATGTCCGAATATCCCGGTTGATGGTGGGATGGCAGATACGGGACCGACGCGATCAGAACGACCCGATTGTTGCGCTGGGCCG
Organism: Rhodocista pekingensis; assembly: GCF_042665545.1. Classification (NCBI taxonomy): domain Bacteria; kingdom Pseudomonadati; phylum Pseudomonadota; class Alphaproteobacteria; order Rhodospirillales; family Azospirillaceae; genus Rhodocista; species Rhodocista pekingensis. The sequence continues at coordinate 131,313 of NZ_JBHTCM010000009.1, forward strand.
GGAAGGACCGTCTTCCTCATCGACTGTCCTTACTTGCGACAGGTCAGGAGTTCAGGAGGCAGCCTTCACTCGCCCCGGTCGATGGTCAGTTCGGCCAGTTCCTGGGTCGTGAGGTCCTGGCGCAGGCGGTTGGCGAGGCGGGAGAGGTCCTCCAGCCGGTCCTTCACGTTCTGGCCGGCCGACAGCATCACCGACAGCCGTGCCGCGTTCTCCGCCGCGAAGCTCTCCATCGCGGCATGGGCGAGGCGGGCGAACAGGTATTCGTCGGCGAGGTGATCGACCAGTTCCGCGGGCGGCAGGCCGAACAGGGGGGCGGGGCCGGGCACGGCGACATGGGTCGGCAGCCCGGTCGGATAGAGCGGCTCCAGCGCTACGCCGTGCGGATGCGTCCGGTACAGCAGGTCCACGCGCCCCAGCCGGTGAGCCGTCAGGGCGGCCAGCCGGTCCGCCACCCGTCGCGCCACGGCCATGACGCCGCCGACCTGGGTCGCCATGGGCACGCACCACGCCGGCCGGACCCCGTGCTCCTCCAGCATGGCCGCGCCGCGGCTGCCGGCGACCATGACCGCGGCCACGGCCCCCTCCGTCCGCAGCCGCTCCAGCAGGGGCTCCTCGAAGGCGCCGACGAAGCCGTGCTCGGCCGCGAAGACGATCACCCCGCGGGCGGTGCGGGGCCCCTTGCCGTCGGGCCGTGTCTGCGGCAGTGCGGACAGGGCACGGGCGAAGGCGGACTGAACCACCCCGGCATAGGTCCGGGTGCCGCCCAGGGCCGCCGTGGCCTGCTGCAAACGCACGGCCGCCAGGGCCCGCATGGCATCCACCACGCTGCCCAGGTCGCCGATGGCAGCCAGCCGGGTCTCGACCTCCTCCAGCCGCTCGCTCACTCCCCGGGTCTCCCGTTGGTGGCAGGGGCGGCGGCCGGGGGTGTGGCGGGGAGCAGCCGGCGCATGGTGGCCAGCAGCGCGGCCCGGGTGCTGTCGTCCAGCGCCTCCCCCGTTGCCAGCCGGGCCGCGATGGCGCCGTGGTCCGCCAGCGCCGCCAGGGCGTCGGCGCGGAAGCGGGGGATGCGGTCCAGCGGCAGGGGATCGAGCAGCCCCTCGGCGAGCGCCAGCAGCAAGGCCACCTGCGCCACCAGGGGCAGGGGCGCCAGCCGCGGCTGGGCGAGCAGCGACCGCAACCGGCGGCCATGCTCCACCGCCCGGCGCGTGCGCTCGTCGGTCATGCCGCCGAAGCGGGTGAAGGCTTCCAGCTCCGCGAACTGCGCATAGTCCAGCCGCAGGCTCTCCGCCAGCGGCCGCAGCGAGCGCGACTGTGTCTTGCCGCCGACCCGGCTGACGCTGCGGCCGACATCCACGGCGGGCTTCTGGCCCTCGTGGAACAGCTTGGTGTCCAGCACGATCTGGCCGTCGGTGATGGAGATCAGGTTGGTCGGGATATAGGCCGAGAGATTCCCGGCCAGCGTCTCGGCCACCGGGAGCGCGGTCAGCGAGCCGCCGCCGCGGGCGTCGGACAGCTTGGCCGAGCGCTCCAGCAGCCGCGAATGCAGATAGAAGACGTCGCCCGGGAACGCCTCGCGTCCCGGCGGCTGGCGCAGCAGCAGGGCGATCTGGCGATGGATGGCGGCATGCTTGGTCAGGTCGTCCAGCACGACCAGCGCATGGCCGCCGGAATCGCGGAAGAACTCCGCCATCGTCATGGCGGCGTAGGGGGCCAGCCATTGCAGCCCCGGCGGCGCATCGGGGGAGGCGACGACGACGATGCTGCGCTCCAGCATGCCGCCGGCCCGCAACGCCTCCACCACCTCGCGCACGGAGGATGCCTTCTGCGCGATGGCGGCATAGATGCAGACCACGTCGCCGTCGCGCTGGGCCAGCATGGCGTCCAGGGCCAGCGCCGTCTTGCCGGTGGCGCGGTCGCCGATGATCAGCTCCCGCTGGCCGCGGCCGATGGGGAACATGGCGTCCACCACCGTCAGCCCGGTGTGCAGAGGCTGCGTCACCTCCGCCCGCTCGGCGATGGCCGGGGCAGGGCGCTCCACCGGGTCCAGGCGGCTGGCGCGGGGCGGCGGCCCGCCGTCCAGCGGCCGACCCAGCGGGTCCACCACCCGGCCCAGCAGCCCCGGCCCGACCGGCACGCGCACGATGGCGCCGCTGCCATGCACGGTGCCGCCAGCGGCAAGCCGGACGCCGTCGCCCAGCAGCACACAGCCGATGGTGTCGCGGTCCAGGGTCATCGCCAGCCCCGGCACCCCGCCCGGCAGCAGCAGGATCTCGTCCGCCCGCGCGCCGGGCAGGCCGGAGACGAGCGCGACGCCGTCGCCGACCCGTTCGATCCGGCCGGTCTCCTCCACCCTGGGTCCGGGGGGCACGGTGCCGGCGCGCTGCGACGCCTCCGGCAGCCAGCGGTCAAGCGATCCGGTGAGCGTCGTCATGTCCGTCCAGTTCCAGTCCGATGCGGCCCAGCAGGTCCCGCCAGCTGTCCCGGATCACGGTGTGGGCGAGGTGCAGCTCAACCCCCGCCAGCAGCTCGGGATCGTCGGCGAAGGCGACGGCGATGTCCGGTCCCAGCAGGGTCCGGGCACGGTCGCGGCAGTGGGCGCGGCCGGTCTCGTCCAGCGGGACGGCGGTGACGATGCGGATGCCGCCGTCCGCCGCCTGCCCCGCCAGGACCTGCCGCTCCGGTTCCGGAAGGTCGGTCAGGCGGGCCCAGACCCGGTCCAGGAAGGGCTCCACCCGCGCGCCCGGGGCCGCCGCCGCCAGCAGCCGGCCGGCGATCTCCACCGCCAGCCCGGCGGCCTTGCCGCGCAGGTCCGCCTCGGCGGCCCGGCGCTCCTCGGCCAGGGCCTTGCGGCCTTCCGCCAGGATGCCGTCCGCTTCCCGCCGGGCGCGGGTGCGCAGTTCCTCCAGCTCCTTGCCGGCGCGGGCGCGGGACTCCGCCAGCAGCGCGTCGGCCTGCGCCTCCAGGTCGGCGCGCAGGGTCTCCGCCTTCTGCCGTTCCGCCGTCGCCGCCTCGACCCGCAGGGCCGCGTCGTCGAGCAGACGGGTCGCCTCCGCCTTGCGCCGGTCGATCATGGCCAGCACCGGGCGGTACATGAAGTGCCGCAGCAGCAGGACCAGGATCAGGAAGTTGACGGCCTGTAGCGCGACCGTCCAGCCGTCGATCGCCATGGCTTAGCCGACGAAGGGGTTGGCGAACAGGACCAGAAGCGCCACGACCAGGCAGTAGATCGCCATCGTCTCGATCATGGCGAGGCCGACGAACAGGGTGCGGGAGAGGACGTTGGCCGCCTCCGGCTGGCGGGCGATGGCATCCATGGCCGCTGCCACGGCCTTGCCCTCGGCCAGCGCCGGGCCGATGGCGCCCAGGCCGACCGCGAAGGCGGCGGCCAGGATGCTGATCATCTCGATGGTCATGAAGTCTCAGCCTTTCTCGATGCTGCCGACCGCTCCGCCGATGAAGACGGCGGCCAGGATGGTGAAGATGTAGGCCTGGATCAGCCCCAGCAGGATCTCCAGCGCCATCAGCGGCACCGGGACGAACAGCCCGGCCAGCGCCAGGATCATGGCGATGACGAACTCGCCGCTCATGACATTGCCGAACAGGCGGACCATCAGGGAGAAGGCCCGCGTGACCTCCGCCAGCAGGTTCAGCGGCAGCATCAGCACGGTCGGTTTCGCAAAGCTGGCAAGATAGCCGCCGGGGCCGCGCCGCAGCACGCCCCAGACCTGCACCGACAGGAAGGTGATCAGCGCCAGCGCCGCCGCCGTCTCCAGCGCCGCCGTCGGCGCCTTCATCCCCGGCACGATGCCGGAGAGGTTCGCCACCACCAGATAGAGGAAGAGCGTGCCCAGCAGCGGCAGATAGGGGCGCGAGCTGGTCTGCATCGTCTCGTCGAGCTGCTGCTCGATCGTCGTCACCACCAGCTCGACCAGGGACTGTCCGGCGCCGGGGCGCAGGGCCAGCCGCCGGGTCGCCAGGGCGGACCCGATGACGAGGAACGCCATCAGTCCCCAGGTCGTCACCACCGGCAGCGTCACCGGCACCGGGCCGACGCTGAACAGCACGGGCGTCAGCAGCGGGGATTCGGTCATGCCACACCTCCCGGTTCCGCGACCCCGGGCCGCACCGTCAGGCGCCGCGCCGCCAGGAACCCGGCGAAGCCGGCCAGCAGCGCCGCCGCCCCCGCCTGCGCGGCCAGGACGAACAGGCCGCCGGCCAGCAGCAGCCGGCCGGCATGCAGCAGCAGCGGCAGGACAACCCCGCGGCCGGCCAGCCAGAGCCGGGCGTTCAGCCGCAACGCCCGGAAATAGACGATGCCCCCCGCCAGACCGGCCGCGAGTGCGGCCAGCGCCATCAGGGCCGTGGGCATCCAGGGCTGTGCCAGCACGATCATCGCTCCTCCTGCCGGATACGCTCCCAGGCCATCCAGCAGCCGGCCCCCAGCCCGCCGACCAGCAGGGAGATGGTCCAGAAGGCCCCGACGCCGCCGTCCAGCCAGCGGCCCAGGAACAGCCCGCCGACACCGGGCAGCACGATGGCCCAGCCCAGCGATCCGACCAGGGCGAGGTTGCGCCCGAGCGGCCGCTCGCCCTCCCGTTGCCAGCGTTCGCGCCGGTCGCGGCGGCGGCGGACGTCGTTGCTCAGATGCTCGTTGCCGTGGTTGCCGTCCGGACCGCTCATCCTTCCGCCCCCTCCTCGCGCAGCGCCCGCCGGGACGGCCCGCCGCCATCGGGCCGAAGATAGCCCAGCATGTGCCGCAGGGCCGAAACCTGCAACTTCCGGGCGCCGCTCCGGGCCTCCTGCTCCTCCCGCTCGCGCACGGAGAAGCTGTCGCGCACCTCATGCTCCAGCCGGCCCAGATCGTCGCCCGGCACGGCTTCTCGCGTGGCGACGGCGACCGTGTGGCCGCCGCTGACGGTCAGCACCCCGCCGCGCACGGCGCAGTAGCCCTCGCTCCCGTCCTCCCGGCGCCAGATCACGACGGACGGCACCAGGGCGGTCAGGAAGTCGGCATGGCCGGTGCGGACACCGAAGCCGCCGGACGGGTCCTCCGCCCGCACCTGCACCACGCCCGCAACGTCGACGGCGACGGCGGTCGGGGTGGTGATGCTCAGCCGCATCATCCGGCGCTCCCAGCGGCCTTGCCGCCGGCGACGGGCGTGGCGGACGGGGCGGACCTGCCGTCGGCCGCCTCCTTCTCCCGCGCCTCGGCCAGGGTGCCGACCATGTAGAGGGAGGATTCGGCCCAGTCGTCCGTCTGCCCGTCCAGGATGGCGCGGCAGCCGGCCAGCGTCTCCGCCCGCGGCACGCTGCCGCCCTTGCGGCCGGTGAAGGCCTCGGTCACGGCGAAGGGCTGGGTCAGGAACCGTTGCAGCCGCCGCGCCCGCTTCACGGCCAGCCGGTCGGCCGGGCTCAGCTCCTCGATGCCCAGCAGCGCGATGATGTCCTGAAGTTCCCGGTAGTGCGACAGCAGCGCCCGGACATCCTCCGCCGTCCGGTAGTGTTCCTCCCCCACGACCAGCGGGTCGAGCAGGGCGGAGGAGGAGGCGAGCGGATCGACCGCGGGATAGAGCCCCTCCGCCGCCATGGACCGGGACAGCACGATGGCGCTGTCCAGATGGCCGAACAGTTCGGCCACCGCGGGGTCGGTGAAGTCGTCGGCGGGCACGTAGACGGCCTGGATCGCCGTCACCGTGGCGCCGGGGACGGAGGCGATGCGCTCTTCCAGCTCGGCGATTTCGGTGATGAGCGTCGGCTGGTAGCCGACGCGCGACGGCAGCCGGCCCAGCAGGCCGGAGACCTCCGCTCCCGCCTGCACGAAGCGGAAGACGTTGTCCATCAGCAGCAGAACGTCGCGGCGGGCCTCGTCGCGGAACCACTCGGCGATGGTCAGCGCCGTCAGCCCGACCCGCCAGCGTGCGCCCGGCGGCTCGTTCATCTGCCCGAAGACGAGCGCCGTGCGCTCCAGCACGCCGGAACGGCGCATCTCCTCCAGCAGTTCCTGACCTTCGCGGGAGCGTTCGCCGATCCCGGCGAAGACGGACAGCCCGGTCTGCTGCGCCACCATGTTGTGGATCAGCTCGGTGACCAGCACGGTCTTGCCGACGCCGGCGCCGCCGAACATGCCGCCCTTGCCGCCGCGCGCCAGCGGCGCCAGCAGGTCGATGACCTTAATCCCCGTCTCGAACACGTCGCGCCGCGGCGTCTGGCCGGCCAGCGGCGGGGCGGGGCGATGGATCGGCCAGCGCGGCGCGTCGGCCGTGACAGGCTCCCCGGCGTCGCCGGGCCGGCCCAGCACGTCCACCAGCCGGCCGAGCAGGGCCTCGCCCACCGGCACCGACAGCGGTGCGCCGGTGCGCCGGGCCGGCGTGCCCCGGGCCAGCCCGCCGGTCGCGGCCAGCGCCAGGGCCCGCACCGTGCCGGGATCGAGATGCGCATGCACCTCGCAGATCAGGGGCTCGCCGGCATCCCAGAGGACCTCCACCGCCTCGTTCAGGGCAGGCAGGGCCCCCGGCGGGAAGGCCAGATCAATGACCGATCCCCTGACGGAGACGACACGGCCGTCGGGGGACTGGGGAAGCATGTCCGGCATCGCAGCAGGCCAGGTTCTTGCGGGCAGTGCAGCGAAGGTGCCACGTCTCCGGCGCTAACCCCGTGATCCAGATCACAAACGGATGAAATTCACCCCGCTGGCGGAGGATGCCGCCGCGTAACGCGGGAACAGGACGTCATTCTCCAGCATGACGTGGTTGCGCGCCTCGGCCACGAACCGGCCCAGCCGTTCGCACAGGCCGGTCCAGGTGCCGCAGGCACCCGGCGGGGCGGTGCCGGCCAGATCCTCCAGCCGGTCGAGTTGCTCCAGGAAATCGTCATGCTCCTCCACCATGCAGGAGATCGGCCCGGCGATGACCGGGGAGCCGCCGACCAGCATCATGGGGAAGAGCACCTCCTCCTCCTTCTCCATATGGCTCTCCAGCTCGTCCCGCACCGCCGCCAGCAGGTCGGCCAGTCCTTCGGGGCAGGCGGCGTGGCCGGCATGCGCCTGCTCCACCCGCCGGGCGAGGGGGATCAGCTCGGCCAGATCGCGCCGGTGCCCGGTATGGTGGCGGTCCAGGATGTGGCGGATCAGGTCCGGCGTCTCCAGGACCGCCGCTTCCGCCGCCGTCAGCCGGGCGGACCCGCTGTCCTCCTCCCCGACCTCCGGGGGCCGCGGGGGGACGTTCCGTGCCATGCCGAACCGTGAGAAATCGGCGACCATCTCCTGCTCCCTGACTGTTTCGCCGCCGCGCGCCGCGGCGGTCCCGGCGCACCAGGCCACAGGGAAGGCGCGCGCTCTTTGTCGGCGCGCAAACCGGAACGCACCGGCCGGGTAATCTTTGCGGGCCCTCGGGTCCACCACGCTTTCAGGTTGTCCCCGGACAAAGAGCGCCTGCCGCCGCCGGCCTTAGGGTCCGCGCATTCCGGCGGGCCGACCCGGCGCCGCCGACAAGGCCGGGCGGTGGACGCCCGGACCGATGAGGAACCCCGACGATGCAGACCAGAAGACTATGGCTGGTCCTGGCCCTGGTGATGGCGGCCTCCTTCGCCGCGCTCGGGCTGATGGGCCGGCAGATCCACCGCGAGGCGCCCCCCATGCCGGAGGCGGTCGTCCGCGCCGACGGCAGCGTTCTCTTCAGCCGCGACGACATCGAGCAGGGCCGGCTCGCCTGGCAGTCCATGGGCGGCATGCAGGTCGGCTCCATCTGGGGCCATGGCGGCTATCTCGCACCGGACTGGTCGGCCGACTGGCTGCACCGCGAGGCGGTGGCGCTGCTCGACCTCTGGGCGGGTCGTGAGCGCGGCATGCCCTTCGCCGTGCTCGACGCGGAGGCGCAGGCGGGCCTGACCAGCCGGCTCAGCCGCGAGATCCGCACGAACAGCTACGACCCGGCCGCCCGCACCATCACCGTGTCCGACGACCGCGCAGCGGCGATCCTGGCCGTGGCCGGGCATTATGAGCGCCTGCTGGGCGACGATCCGACGATGACGCCGCTGCGCGAGCAGTACGCCATCGCCGACAACGCCGTGCCCGATGCCGGCCGCCGCGCCGACATCGCCGCCTTCTATTTCTGGACGGCCTGGGCCGCCGGCACCGACCGCCCCGGCGACAGCGTCACCTATACGAACAACTGGCCGCACGAGCCGCTGATCGGCAATACCGCCACCACGCCCAACGTGATGTGGTCGGTGCTCAGCGTCGTGCTGCTGGTGGCCGGCATCGGCGCGCTGGTCTGGCACCATGCCCGCACCCGGCACGAGGACGCGCCCGTGCCCCCGACCGCGGACCCGCTGCTGGCGCTGCGGCCGACGCCCTCCATGCGCGCCACGCGCAAGTACTTCGTCACCGTGATCGGCCTGTTCCTGGCCCAGGTGACGCTGGGAGCGCTGACCGCGCACTACGCGGTGGAGGGGCACGACTTCTACGGCATCCCCCTGTCGCAGCTCCTGCCCTATGCGGTGACCCGCACCTGGCACACCCAGCTCGCCGTGTTCTGGATCGCCACCGCCTGGCTGGCCACCGGCCTCTACATCGCCCCCGCCGTCTCCGGCCATGAGCCGCGCTTCCAGCGCCTTGGCGTCAACGTGCTGTGGGCGGCCCTGGTGCTGGTCGTCGTCGGCTCCCTGGCGGGCGAATGGCTGGGCGTGCAGCAGGCCTTCGACCTGGATACCAACTGGTGGTTCGGGCACCAGGGCTGGGAGTATGTCGATCTCGGCCGCTTCTGGCAGATCCTGCTGTTTGTCGGGCTGATGCTCTGGCTGGTGCTGGTCGGCCGGGCGCTCTGGCCGGCGCTGAAGGTGCCGTCGGAAAGCCGGCCCGTGCTGTGGATCCTGTTCCTGTCCACGGTGGCCATCGGGCTGTTCTATGCGGCCGGCTTCATGTGGGGCAAGCACACCCATATCAGCATGGTCGAGTACTGGCGCTGGTGGGTGGTTCACCTGTGGGTGGAGGGCTTCTTCGAGGTCTTCGCCACGGCCGTCGTCTCCCTGATCTTCGTCCGCCTGGGCCTTGTCCGTGCCGTCACGGCCAACGCGGCCGTGCTGGCCGGGACCATCGTCTTCCTGACCGGCGGCGTGCTGGGCACGGCGCACCACTGGTACTTCTCCGGCACCCCGGTCTCGGTGATCGCGGTGGGGGCCGTCTTCTCCGCGCTGGAGGTGGTGCCGCTGGCGCTCGTGGGCGCCGAGGCGTTCGAGACCTACCGCCACACGAAGGCGGCGCCCTGGGTGCAGGCGTACCGTTGGCCGATCCTGTTCTTCGTGGCGGTGTCCTTCTGGAACCTGCTGGGGGCCGGCGTCTTCGGCTTCCTGATCAACCCGCCGATCTCGCTCTACTACGTGCAGGGCCTGAACCTGACCGCCAACCACGGGCATGCGGCGCTGTTCGGGGTGTATGGCATGCTGGGCATCGGGCTGATGCTGTTCTGCCTGCGCGGCCTGCTGCACCGCGGCTGGAGCGACGGGCTGCTGCGCACCGCCTTCTGGGCGCTGAACGCCGGGCTGGCGATGATGACCTTCCTGTCGCTGTTCCCGGCCGGGGCGGTGCAGGCCTGGGCCAGCATCCGCTACGGCCTCTGGTACGCCCGCTCGGCCGAACTGGTCCACTCGCCCCTGATGGAGACGCTGGTCTGGATGCGGGTGCCCGGCGACATCGTCTTCAGCGCCGGCGCCCTCGTGCTGGCCCTGTTCGTCTGGCGGCTGGTCCGCGGCGGTGGCCGGGCCGGGGCGAAGGACGCGGCAGGGCAGGGCGGGGCCGCCGTGCCGGCGGAGTGACCGCCCGCACAGCCTGATCCCGCAAGGGGGAGGGCTTTGTTTGGGGGGAGGGGCTCCGGCTCCTCCCCCGTTCCGTTGTCTGCCGGTGTCCGGCGGTCAGGGGCGCTTCGGGGCGGGGGGCAGGTCCTCGGCGATGGCGAGCAGCCGGTCGGGCCGGGCCACCACCACCTGCTGCCGGCCGCCCTCCACGATCCCTTCCGATTCCCAGCCGCTGACGATGCGGCTGACGGTGTGCAGGGTCGTTCCCGTCATCTCCGCCAGGTCCTGGCGGCTCAGCGGGAAGTCGATCTCGACGCCGGCCTCCACCGGCTTGCCGGCCTGCTTCGCCAGCCGCAGGAGCGCGTGCGCCACCCGGCGCTCCACCCGCTGGGTGGACAGCTCGCGCAGGCGGGTCTGGAGGTCTTCCAGCCGGTTGCCCAGCATGCCCAGCGTGTTCAGGGCGATCTGCGGATGCTCCAGCATCAGCCGCAGCATGGCGTCGGCGGACCAGACGATCTCCACGCTGTCCGTCAGGGTGACGGCATCGCCGGGATAGCCGCTCTTCAGGAACATGGCGAGCGTGCCGTACATCTCGCCCGGCCCGACGAACTGCACCACCACCTGCTGGCCGTCCGGCCCGGTCTGCTGGATCTTGATGCGGCCGTCCAGCAGCGCGTGGCAGGTCAGGGCCTTGGCCCCCTGCATGAAGACGGTCGTGCCCTTCGGCACCAGCCGCGTCTGCCCGGCGGCGATCACCGCCTCCAGGGCCTCCAGCGGCAGCCCGTCGAACATCCTCATGCCGTTCAGGACGGCGGCATCCGGCTTCAGCGGTGGTTTCGGCATGGCCTCTCCTCCCCAGGTCCCGATGGAAACGGGCTCGATGGAAACCAGGGCGCGGGCCCGAGGTCCCGTTCTTCTGCAAAGACAGAAAGCGCCCCCCGTTTCCGGGAGGCGCCTGCTCCGGTCCCTGCCGTCCGGCGGGTCAGCGCGTCAGGATCAGCCCGGCCGGCCGTCCGCCCGCGCCAGCAGCAGGATCGGTGCATAGACGATGCAGTAGAGCACGAAGGCCGCCGTCCAGCACAGGCCGGACAGGGCGAACGCCGTCTGCGGGTCCGGCAGCAGCGGCGCCGCCAGCCGCGCCAGGGCCGCCAGGGTGATCAGGAGATAGGCCGCCGTCACCGGCCGGGCCACCACCAGCGCGCGGCCCGTGTGCCCCAGCGAGGCCCGCGACATCACCGCCAGGATCATGGTGGAGAAGGCGCCGATCGTCACGGCATGGGCCCAGGCGGCGCCGATCTCCAGCCCGCCCAGCAGCCACGCCGCCTGCAACAGCAGTCCGGCCGGCACCCAGGCATAGCCCAGATGCAGCACCCACAGGATGGGCTGGTCCAGGGTGCGCAGCCCGTGCCAGCCGGCCAGCCGCAGCGCGTGCGCCCCGGCCGCGGCGGCCGCGACCGCCCCCTCCAGCCGGGAGTCCGGCGCCAGCAGGCCGACCGGGATCAGCAGGACCAGCAGCCCCAGGGCCGCCCGGTCCAGCCAGGGCCGTTGCACGATCTCCACCCCCCGGCCCTCACGTTTCAGCGCGCTGGAGGTGAAGGACGGCACGATCCGGCCGCCGATCAGCGCCACCATCAGCAGCACGATCCCCAGCGCAAGGCGCTTGCCAGCCTCGCCTCCGCCGGCCAGCAGGCCCAGCCGCTCGGCATGGAACAGGGCGCTGCCGAGCGTCAGCAGCGCCAGCATGCCGATGAAGACATAGTTGCGCCGGTTGCCCGCCCGCACGATGGACGGGAGCACCAGGGCGGCCAGGGCGGGCAGGAAGGCGGTGTCGATCAGCGCCGCCGCCAGGGGCGGCACCGGCAGGAACGGGCTCATCGCCAGCCGGCCCGCCAGCCACAGCGCGGCCAGGGCCGCCAGCGGCGGTCCGCCATAGCCCCGCGCCCCCGTCCAGTTCGGCACGGCGGTCAGCAGGAAGCCGGCGATGGCGGCGGCGACGAAGCCGTACAGCATCTCGTGCCGGTGCCAGGCGACGGGGTCCGCCGGCATCCAGGGCACCGCCCCGGCCATGACGGCCAGCCAGGTGGCGACAGACGCCACGGCATAGAGTCCGGCCCCCAGGAAGAAGGGGCGGAAGCCCGCGGCGAACAGGGCGACTCCCCGTCGCCCGGGCAGCGGGAGGGTTTCTGCGGCGCTCGGCATGGTCCGGTTTCCCTGTCGGAATCTGTCCGGACCCTAGCGGCGGGGGCCGCGCCGGTCTTTGTCCGCGGGCAAGTCCGCGACGGGTCAGGGGGCGGCCGTCACCGCCGCGGCCAGGGCCTCCAGCGCGGCCCGGCCCTGGAGGCCGCGCCGCTCCCCGACGATGCGGCCGTCGGGGGCCACGGCGAACAGCCGCGGCGTCCCCTCCGGATCGCCCAGGGCCGTCAGCAGGGCCGGACTCCCGCGGTAGGCCGGCACCCCGGCCCGCGCCCGGCGCAGCTCGGCCAGCAGGTCCGGGGTCCGCCCGTGCAGGGAGACGGCGGCGACGGCGATCTCCGGATGCGCGGCGGCGAACCCCTCCAGCTCCCGGAACTGCACAAGGCAGTGCGGGCAGTGCGGCTGGAACAGCACCACCAGCGCCGGCCGGTCGCGGAACCGCTCGAAGGGCGGCGCGCCCTCCAGCGGCTGCGCCGGCAGGTCGAACAGGCCGGCCGCGGGGGCGGCCGGCGCCAGCGGCCCGGCGGCGGCACCGGCCGGGGCGGACCCCGGCGCCAGCACCGTCGCCGCCAGCAGGATCGCGGCCAGCAGGGACCCCGGCAGCAGGGCCCCCGGCAGCAGGGACCGCGCCCTAGAAGGAGAAGCGGGTGCCGGCATAGAGTTCGCGTCCCCGCAACGGTCCGTAGATGTAGGCGACGTCGAAGCCGCCGTCGGGCTTGTAGAAGAGGGGCGTCTCCTCATCCTTCACCTGGGTGTAGTCGAACAGGTTGCGGCCGCCGACATAGAGGGCGATGTCCTCGGTGACGGCGTACTCGATGCGCGCGTCCACCGTGACGAAGGCGTCTGCCCTGGTCGCCTTCGGGATGGTCAGCCCGGCATCCTCGTAGCCATCGTAGCCGTAGTCCTTCAGGTTGCGCGGCCCGATCCAGGTCATGTTCACGTCGATGTCCCAGGCGCCCGGGTGCCATTCCAGCCCCAGGATCGCCCGCTCCTCGATCGGGGCCACGCCGAAGATCGAGCGCATCACGTCGTCGTGCTCGAACTTCTCCAGGGTCAGCGACAGGTCCAGCGCGTCGGTCAGCTTGTAGCCGATGTCGATCGTGCCGCCATAGGCATGCCCGGTCTCGTCGCGCTGGGTCAGCACCGGGACGGCCCTGCCGTCGATCTCCACCTCGTCCAGCGCCGCCAGATTGTCGATGGCGGTCCAGGCCAGCGCCGCCGTCCAGTTCAGCCGCTCGCCCGTGTAGCTCAGGGCATAGGTGAGGGAGGTGGATGTCTCAAGTTCGTCCACCTCGATCAGGAAGCCCTGGCCGGCATCCAGGATGCCGTGGTCGGACTCGAAGAAGGACAGCGGCGCGCGGTAGCCGCGGCCCGCCGACACGCGGGAGGTCCACTGGTCGGAATGCTGGTAACGCAGGTCGATGCGGGGCGAGACCATCGTCTCGTCGATGTCCGTGCCCGGCCGCTGGGCGTCGATGAAATCGGCCTCGACCCAGTCCAGCCGCAGCGCCGTGGCGACCTCAAGCTCGCGCAGCGGCGTCCAGGTGTGCTGCACGAACAGGCCGTTGGTCAGGTAGTCGAAGCTGTCCGAGATGTAGTTCGGGTTGCCCCGGGCGGCGTCGGAGTCCGAGCGTAGCGTCTCGTCGCGCCGGTCGCCGCCGACGGTCAGCAGGTGGTCGGCGTCGATCGACCAGTTCAGCCGGCCCGTCAGGTACAGCATCTTGTTGTCGGCGCGGTAGTCGAAGCCCTCGTAGAACGAATCCTGGTCGTGCTTCGACCAGCTCACCCCCAGGTCGGCGTTCAGGTCGTCGGTCAGTTCCTGGAAGTAGCGGCCGGACAGCTCCTTGCGCTTGGTCTCGATCCACTCCGTGGTTTCCCAGGGCTTGCCGATGTAGCGGTTGCGCACGTCGCCACCGGCGAACAGGCGGTCGGACGGGTCCGGCGAGGTCCGGAAGCCGTCCAGGGTCGCGCCGATCGATGCCGTGGTGTCGCCGATCACGGGGCCGCCGAACACCTCGGACCGGGTGTAGGCGCCGCGCAGGGACACGGTGCTGCCCCGCGTCGGGTCGAAGGAGGCGCGGGCCGTGTAGTTGGTGTTCTCCAGGAACGGGCTTTCGCTGACGCCGTTGTCGTCGCCGTCCACCTGGTCGCGCTCGTCGTGCTGGGCGCTGAAGAGCGCTCGGAACAGCCCGTCCTCGCTGGCGTAGGTGGCGACGGCGTCACCCTGGCGGTAGCCGAAGCTGCCGCCGGCGGCGTTGACCGTCACCCCGGTGGAGGTCGGGTCCTGGGTGACGATGTTGATGGTGCCGCCGATCGCCTCCGGGGCGGTCAGCGAGGCGCCGGCGCCGCGGGCGATCTCGATCCGCTCGACGCCCGCCATGGACAGCGCGTCGGGACCGTAGAAGCCGGACACCAGCGTGTGCGCCGGCAGCCCGTCGATCAGGAAGGTCGTGTGCTGGCCGCCCAGGCCGTTCAGCATGACGCGCTTGACCGCGCACATGGAGCATTCGTTGTTGACGCGGACGCCGGGGCTGAACTGCAACGCCTCGGACAGCACGGCCGACTGGGTGGCCCGCAGCTCCCCCAGCCCGACCACCTCGGTCTGCTGGATCGTGTCCGCCAGCTTTCCCGCTTCCAGGGCCCGCGCCCGCGCGGTGATCACGATCTCCTCGACATCAGGCCCGGGGGCCTGTGCCTCGTGCGCCGCGGCAGCATCCGTCATCGCCAGGACGGCAAGGGCCGTCCCCATCCACTTCCGCATCCTGTCGACCTCAACTCGATAGCGGTTGACCTTGGGCCCTGCTTATATGCAAATGCGAGCGATTCGCAATACTGGATGTGACGGATGCGACAGCCGGAACACGATCCCGGTCCGGAGCGACTGGCGGAAAATTGCGGAAGATGGCCGGAAACTCGCAGAAAGGTGGCGCGAAATCCCGGCCTCGCCGACGGGCGCATTGACCGGACCGGCCGGTGCGGCCCGGTGTCGCAGGGGCTGCGGGGCGCTGCGGAGATCGCCCCGTACAGGGGGCGGAACGGCAAAGGGATGCCGCATCGGCCGATGCGGCATCCCTTGCGGGCGGCCCGTGGGGGCCGCGGACCTTGCGGGACCTCGCCCCTCAGGGCGCGCCCGGTCGTCCGGACCTCGGCAGGAGGCCGGACCTCAGTTGGAGAAGGTCTTCAGGTAGGCGATGACGTCCTTGCGCTCCTGCTCGTTCGGGAGCTTGAACACCATCTTCGTGGAGCCCTTGGCCGCGTCCGGGTTGCCGGCGTCGGTCACGAACTTGCGCAGGAAGGCGTTCGGGTCCGGCAGGTAGGCCATGATGTTCTCAGCCGTCCAGTGCAGGCCGGCTTCGCCCGCCGCGTGGTTCAGGGCGGAGTAGCTGAACCCCGGCGCGACGCCAGCCTGACGGCCGACGACACCGGTGAGGACCGGACCGACGAGGTTCTTGGCATCCGGGCCGATCCGGTGGCAGGCCATGCACTTCTTGAACACGGCTTCGCCCTTGACCGGATCGCCATCCTGAGCCAGCGCCCCGCTGGCGGAAAGCGCGACAAGCCCGGACAGGGCCAGGGTGGCGAACGACTTCTTCACTGCTGCTTCCCTTCGCTCGGTTGACTGTCCGGGGGCCGTCCCCGGGAACGCGGCACTCTGGCGGTAGAATGGCGTCCTCATCCTTTCGAGAGGATGAAAGCCATTTCATAATTCCGTCATGGCGGGGCCAGGCCCGGAGCCGGGCCGGTTCGCTTCAGGAGGGGCCTGCCAACCGTCCTAAGCCGTCCGGTGCAGCCTTCGCCCCTGATCTCCGACGCAAGGCAGGATGGCATGCCGTTCGATTTTGCGGCGCCATGGCCGACATCCTGCGCACCGCTCCTTCCCGTCGCCTCCGTCCGCCGGTCACGATGGGGCGGTGCCCACCGGAACACGGGCCCAGCAAGCATGTCCGAGACGGTCACCGCCCTTGTCGTGACGTACAACCGCTTCGAGCTTCTCCTGCTCACCCTCGGCGCGCTCCAGGCCCAGACGCGGCCGGTGGACCGCATCGTGCTGCTGGACAACGGCTCCAGCGACGGGACGTTCGCGCGCCTGCTCGCCTCGGGGCTCGATCTCCGCCGCGTCGATTATGTCCGGCTCGATTCCAACCGCGGCCCGGCGCGCGGCTTCTGGCAGGGCATGTCCTATGCCGTCGCCGACGGGGCGGACTGGGTCTGGGTGATGGACGACGACGTGCTGCCCGATCCGGACTGCCTGGAGAGCCTGCTGCGCGCCCTGGACAGGCTGCCGCCGCCGGCGGCGCTGGGCTATCTCCAGAGTCGCGTGGTGGGGGAGGACGGCCGTTCCCAGAACACGCCGGAGGTGGCCTGGCGGACGGAGGACGGCAATTATCCCGACTGGGAGCGGCTGCTGAAGCACGGCATCGTCGCCACCAGCAAGGCGGCGCTCACCTCCACCCTGATCCCCCGCACGACGCTGGAGCGGTTCCCGCCACCCTCGCCGGATTTCTTCATGTGGGGGGAGGATTCGGACTTCACCCTGCGCGTCACGGCCGATCTGCCGGCCTTCCTGATCGGCGCCAGCCGGGCGGTGCATCTGCGCAGGATCGCCCGGCCGGTGAACCCGCTGACGGAGACCGACCCGGTCCGGCTGCGCTACATGCGCTACAAGTGCCGCAACAACGTCTACATCCGGCGGCGCTACTACGGCTTCTGGCCCATGATGGACTGCCTCTGGGGGGCCGGCAGCCAGTTCGTGCGCGCGCTGGTCCGCGGCAACCTGCCGGCGGCCAGGGCGCTCGCGCTCGGCACCCTGTCCGCCTTCCGGTTCCGGCCCCGCCTGACGCCCGCCGCCGATCCCGCCCTGATGGCGGAGCACCGGGTGCTGCTGCGCCAGGGCCAGCGGGTCGGCCGCCCGGATGGCGCGCGCCCGGACGGGACCGCCACCCTCTCCGACGTGCCGGACTACGCCCCCACGGCGGACGCGGCGGCCCTGTCGCCCTGAGACCCGGCCCCCGCGTCCTCCTCCAGCAGCAGGGCGGCGACCATCCGGCCGATGGCGAGGGAGGCCGTCAGCCCCGGCGATTCGATCCCGTAGAGGTTCACCAGACCCGGCACCCCGTGTCCGCGCGGCCCCTGGATCACGAAGTCGGCGTCGGGCTCGCCCGGTCCCACCACCTTGGGCCTTATGCCGGCATAGCCCGGCTGCAACGCCCCGTCGGGCAGGCCCGGCCAGTAGCGCCGCACCGCCGCGTAGAAACGGTCGCCGCGGGCCGGTTCCACCCTGTAATCGATGTGATCGACCCATTCCACGTCGGGGCCGAAGCGGACCTGTCCGCCCAGGTCCAGCGTGGCGTGGACACCCAGGCCGCCCGGTTCCGGCACCGGGTAGACGAGGTGGCTGAACGGGTGCCGTCCGGTCAGGGAGAAGTAGCTGCCTTTCGCCATCCAGCGGCGGGGGATCGTCTCCGGCGGCAGGCCGCGCAGGTGCCCCGCCACCGCCTGCGCCTGAAGCCCGGCGGCGTTGACCAGCAATGCCGCGCCGATCCGGCAGGGCTCCGCCCCGCCGACGGTCAGGACGAAGCCGTCGCCCGTCACCTCCCCGGCCTCCAGCGGGCTGCCCGGCACCACGGCGGCCCCGTGCCTCTCCGCCTCGTGGCGGTAGGCCAGCATCAGGGCGTGGCTGTCGATGATGCCGGACGACGGCGACCAGAGGGCGGCCGTGCAGACGACCTCCGGTTCCAGCTTGCGCACCCGGTCCGGGCCGATCAGCTCCAGGTCCGTCACCCCGTTCGCCTCGGCACGGGCGCGGATCGCTGCCAGCCGGTCCGCCTGGGCGGGGGACGTGGCGACGATCAGCTTGCCGCAGGCCCGGTGCGGCACGTCCCGCTCACGGCAATAGGCGTAGAGCGCCTGCCGCCCCTCGACGCAGAGGCGCGCCTTCAGCGATCCCGGCGGGTAGTAGAGGCCGGCATGGATCACCTCGCTGCTGCGCGAGCTGGTCCCGGTGCCGATCATCGGCTCCGTCTCCAGCACGATCACCTCGCGCCCGGCCAGGGCCAGGGCGCGGGCGACGGCCAGCCCGACCACGCCCGCGCCGACCACCACCGCGTCCACCCGCTCCATGGGCAGCCTCCCGCTCCTGTCCCGCGCCGCCGCGCCGTCAGCCGGCCAGCGCGCCGATCTTCACGGCGGCCGGGGCTGCGCCGTCGGTCACCGTCGGCGTCGGCACCGGCAGGATGAAGCGGCCGCCGGCCTCGGCAAAGGCCCTTTGCTGCGCCATGATCTCCCGCCCGAAGTTCCAGGCCAGGATCAGCAGATAGTCCGGCCGGTCGCTCTCCAGCGCCTCCACCGGGCGGATGGGCAGCCCCAGCCCCGGCATGTGGCGGCCCACCTTGTGCGGGTTGCGGTCCACCACATAGTCCAGGGCCGTATGGTCCAGCCCGGCATAGTTCAGCAGCGTGGCCCCCTTGGCCGCGGCGCCGTAGGCGGCGATGCGGGCGCCCTGTGACCGCAGCCCGCCGACCAGGGCGCGCAGGTCCTCGCGCACGCGGGCCACCCGCCCGGCGAAGTCGGCATAGAAGGGCAGCCGGTCCATGCCCAGCCGGCGCTCCTCCGCCATCAGGGCGGCCAGCCGCGGCGAGGCACCCGGACGCCGGCTGACCGTCAGCCGGAGCGAGCCGCCGTGGATGTCCAGCCTCTCCACCTCGTTCAGGTGCAGGCCGTGCCGGCCGAACAGGGGCTCCAGCGCCGTCAGGGAATAGTAGAAGACATGCTCGTGGTAGATCGTGTCGAAGGCGCAGCTCTCCACCAGATCCAGCAGGTAGGGGAACTCGAACTCGGCGATGCCCTCGTCCTTCAGCAGCAGGGCGAAGCCCTCGACGAAGCCGTTGATCCCCTCGACATGGGCCAGCACGTTGTTGGCCAGGATCACGTCGGCCTGCTTCCCCTCAGCAGCCAGCCGGCGGGCCAGATCGGCGCCGAAGAAGTCCCCGACCGTCGGCACGCCGATCGCCCGCGCCGCGGCGGCGGGACCGGCGGCCGGGTCGATGCCCAGGACGGGGATGCCGGCCGCCGCGAAGTTGCGCAGCAGATACCCGTCGTTGCTGGCGACCTCCACCACCAGACTGTCCGGCCCCAGCCGGCGGTCGCCGATCAGCCGCAGGGCATGGTCCCGGCTGTGCGCCAGCAGGAAGGGCGAGACGGAGGAGTAATAGGGGTAGTCGCGGCCGAACAGCTCCGCCGGCGGGATGGTCTCGGTCACCTGCACCAGGGTGCAGGCGCCACAGAAGGCGACCGCCAGCGGGAAGCGGGGCTCCGTCTCGCCGATCCGCTCCGGCTCGACCAGCGCGTTGGCGATCGGCTGCATCCCGAGGTCCAGGATGGAGGTCAGGTCGGTGCTGCCGCAGGATCGGCACTGGTGAAGCTGGCTCATCGGAAGAACGCTCCTGGCGTGCGGGGAATGTCGGGGAAACGGGTCAGGCGGTGGCCGGCCCGGCGGCGGGCGAGGGATCGGGCGGGCGCCCCAGGGGACGGATGGTGATGTCCGACACCTCGGCCGTGCGCGGCAGGGCCAGGGCCGCCATCACCATGGCGGCGATGTCGTCGGGCCGGATGAAGGCGTCCGGATCGTAGGCGTGGCCCTTCGCCGCCTGGATCGCCTGCTGCATCGGCGTGGCGGTCGATCCGGGATAGACGGACAGCACGCGGATGCCGCTGCCCTGGATCTCCAGCCGCAGCGTGTCTGCCAGCGCCCGCAGCGCGTGCTTGGAGGCGGCATAGGGGCCGACATGCTCGGCCACGTCCAGCCCGCGGGTCGAGTTCAGGAACACGACCATGCCCTGCGCCGCCCGCAGCCGCGGCAGCAGCAGCCGGGTCAGCAGGGTCGGGGCCTCGACATTGACGGCCAGCAGGGTGCGCAGCGTGCCGTCGTCCGTCGCCTCCCAGGGGCCGCTGTCATGCACGCCCGCGGCATGCACGATCAGGTCGAGCCGGGGCAGGGCAAGCGCCGCGTCCGCCAGAAGACCGACGTCGCGGGCAAGATCGCAGGCGTGATGACGCGCCCGCCCCGGCGGCAGTGTGTCGGCCAGCGCCGCCAATGCGGGGCCTGAACGGGCGGAGAGCAGCAGGTCCATGCCGGCCTCCGCCAGCCGGCCCACCAGGGCGCGGCCGATGCCGCCGGTGGCCCCGGTGACCAGCGCCAGCGGCCGCTCTCCCGCTGCGAACATTCAGGCCGTCTCCACGATCAGCCCGGCCTCTGCGGCGAGGGCGGCGGCATCGCGCAGCTCGCGGAAGCTCAGGCCGCTGTGCTCCGCCATGTCCAGCAGGGAGCGCGTGCCGTCGGCAAGGTTCAGGACCCAGAGCAGGGACTCCTGGCAGGCGGCACCCTGCTGCGCGCTGAGCAGGCGGTAGAGGCCGCGCCGGCCGAGCTGCGGTTCGCCGCGGCCGTCCACCCGCCGCCAGACGCGGTCCGCCTCCAGCAGGTCCAGCACCTCGCCCAGCACCTCGTAGCTCTCCTCCAGCGCCTCGGGGCGCACCAGATCCAGGTTGTCGGCGGAGGTGTGGTACTCCGGGAAGCCGCGGTCGGGGGAGCGCATGAAGCAGCCCACCGGCAGGTCGAAGCCGGGCGACCCGTACTGGCGCTCATCGTAGCCCGTCGGCCTGAACGGCCTCACGTCCAGGGAAATGCCCCGGTCGCGGCAGACCTGGGCGACGGCGCGGTCGATCACGGCGTCGCCGCGCCGGCTGCGCTTGTAGTGGAAGCCGCCGGGATCGCCGACGCAGGTCAGCACCAGCCCGTGCCGGATGCGGTCCAGCGTCGGTTCGTTCCGGGCCAGCCAGGTGATGGCGCCGATGGTGGCCGGCACGAAGACGAAGCGGTAGCTCAGCCGCCGCGGTCGCCTCAGCCCCCCCTGGGCCAGCACCCGCTGCGCCAGCCAGGTCGCCACGGCGATGCCGGACAGGTTGTCGTTGGCCAGACTCGGGTGGCAGCAATGGGCATGGATCAGCACCTCGTCCGTGCTCTCCCCCGGCACCAGCAGGTCGCCGTAGGTCAGGCTGCCGGGGGCGAGCGTGCTGTCGATCACCACGCGGTAGGCGTCGTCCGTCATGGACTCCCAGAGCCGGTGGGTGACGCAGAAGCCCCAGGAGTTGGCGAAGTAGCCGGTGTGGTAGGGGATCAGGTCCGGCTTGTCGGGCAGGGTATGGACGTGCCGGGCCAGCTCCGCGCGCGGCAGCACCGCGTCCACGGGCCGGCTGTAGCCGACGACGTGCAGGGTGCTGTCGCGGAAATCCACCAGCGTGCGGCCGTCCAGGCTCTCGATCCGGGCAGCGCGGATCGTCCATTCGTCCGGCACCGTCCAGTCCAGCACGTCGGTGCCGCTCGGCACCTCGTGGACCTGAAGGGGAATCCGGCCGGCGATCCGCTGGATGGTCTCGCGCAGGCCCGGCCCCGTGATGCTGCGGCAGAGCGGGAACAGCTCCCGCATGAAGGCATGCATGGCGGCGCCGGGGGACAGATCCGGGCGCGTCTCGCTGGGAACGGCGATGTCCATGGTCGGGCCTCAGAGGGCAGGGGTGGCCAGGGCGGGGGTGGGCAGCAGCCAGGGGAACCGCTGACCGAGCGGCGGCCAGGACAGGTCCTTGTCGGAGACGGACACGGGCGGCAGCGGCCAGCGGATGGCGACGGCCGGATCGTCGGGACGGAAGCCGTCGTAGTACTCCGGCCGGTAGGGCTCGCCGCCCATGAAGTATTCGACCGTCACGTCGTCCGTCAGAGTCTGGAAACCGTGGGCGACGCCGGCCGGGACATAGAGCATCGTGTCGTCGCCCTCGCCCAGCTCCATGACGTGCAGCCGGCCACGGGTGGGGGAGTCCGCGCGCAGGTCCACGATCACGTCGTGGACCCGCCCGCGGGTGATGCGGACCAGCTTGGATTCCGCATGCGGCGCGCGCTGGAAGTGCATCCCGCGGATGGTGCCGCGGCTGCGCGTGACCGACCAGTTCGCCTGCACGAAGTCGAAGGCGATGCCGGCGTCGACGAAGGTCTGCCGACACCAGGTGCGGGCGAAGGCACCGCGGTCGTCGCGGTGCGCGGTCAGGCGGACGATGCGGGCATCGGCAATGGCGGTGGGCTCGAACCTCATGGGGGCCTCGGCCGTCACACGGCGCGGAGCTTCGCCGGCGCCGCGGTGTCCGCGGCCGGCTTCCGGTCCCAGACCCGCCAGGGCGCCCGGCCGCTCTTCCAGAGATCCTCCAGCACCATCTTGTCGCGCAGCGTATCCATCGGCTGCCAGAAACCGGTGTGGCGGAAGGCCTGGAGCTGGTTCGCGGCGACCAGCCGCTCCATCGGCTCGCGCTCCCAGACGCTGTGGTCGCCGTCGATGAAGTCCACCGCCGACGGCTCCAGCACGAAGAAGCCGCCATTGATGAAGCCGCCGTCCTCCGGCCCCTTCTCACGGAAACCCTGCACCCGCGGCTCGCCGGGGTGCAGGTGCAGCGCGCCGAAGCGGCCGGGCTGGGTGACGGCCGTGACCGTCGCCAGCAGCCCGCTTTCCCGGTGCTGCGCGACCAGGGCGGCGATGTCCACGTCGCCGACGCCGTCGCCGTAGGTCATGCAGAAGGTATCGTCCAACAGATGCGCCACCCGGCGCAGGCGGCCACCGGTCATCGTCTCCAGCCCGGTATCGACCAGGGTGACCCGCCAGGGCTCTACCTCCCGCGGGGCGATCTGCATCGACTGCCGCGCCAGATCGAAGGTCACGTCCCCGTTGGAGAGCATGAAATCGCGGAAATAGATTTTCAGCAGTTCGCTCTTGTAGCCGCAGCAGACGATGAAGTCGCGCAGCCCGTAGTGCGAATATATTTTCATGATATGCCAGATGATCGGCTTGCCGCCGATTTCTACCAGCGGCTTCGGGCGCACATTGCTTTCTTCGCTGATGCGGGTTCCATATCCGCCCGCGAGGATGACGACCTTCATGACACCTCCCGAAAGAATGCGCCTGCACAGAATGCGGCTGCCGACTGCGTCTCTGGTCCGTCTCGGAACGCTTCGCGCGACGCCCAGGACCGGCGCCCTTCCGGCTGAGCGTCCCGGATTCGGGGGTGCGGCCTCGGGGGAGGGGGCGTCCCCGCGGGGGAAGCGCTGTCGCTTCCGTGGAACCGCTTCGGGGCGGAACAGAGCAGGAGGAGTCGTCAGTCTCCGGCGGGTGCGCTGACCACCGGACCGGCTGCGGTTGCCCGGGGGCGGCCCAGCGCCAGCCCGACCAGGTCCAGGCAGGTGCGCAGGCTGCGCCGGCCGACCGTCAGCAGCACCAGGGCATAGGCCAGCACACCGGCCGCGGCCCCCAGCGGCTCCGCCAGCAGCCGGTGCGGCAGGGTCAGGTGCAGACCCGCAACCGTCTGCCAGGCGGCGACGAACGCGGCGGAAGCCAGCAGCACCGGCGCCAGCCGACGCATGACCTGGAGCGGCGGAATGCCGATCGCCCGGCGCAGCGCCAGCAGGTCCAGCGGCACGAAGCAGCACTGGCGGACGACCAGAGCCGCGGCCAGGGCGACAAGGCCGCGGTCGATCAGCAGCGCGATCAGCAGCAGGTTGCAGGCCGCCCCCAGCCCGATCAGCAGCATGAACCGGCCGGCATGGCCGACGCCGCGCAGCACGGTGCCCGACATGCTGCCGATGATGGTGGGGATGCCGCCCAGCGCCAGCCAGCGCAGGACCTCCCCGGCGGTCCGCCAGTCCGATCCGAAGGCCAGTTCCACCAGGGCCGGCGCCACCGCCGACAGGCCCAGCAGCAGCACGGCGGCCACCGCCAGCACCGCCTCCGTCAGGGTGAGGAAGGCGCCGGCCAGCCGCTCCCGCTCGTGCTGCACGCGGGAGAACAGCGGAAAGGCCACCTGGGTCGTGGTCCGGGACAGCAGCGTGATGACGGTTTCCTGGATCCGCTGCGCCAGCACGTAGAATCCCAGCACCATGGGGCTGGCCAGCAGGCCGACCAGCAGCTTGTCGGCCTGACTGTAGGCGAACATCAGCAACCGGGTGCCGGCGGTCTTGGCGGTGAAGGGCAGCAGTTCGGCGACATGCGGGCGGGAGAAGCGCAACCGCGGCCGCCACGCCACCGCCCGCCAGAGCATCAGCGTGCCGACCAGCCTCTCCACGGTGAACTGCCCGACCAGTGCCCAGACCCCGGCGCCGGCCACCGCCAGGGCGATGCCGGTGATCCCGCCGGCGACGATGCCGGCCAGGGTCCGTACCGCGATGGCGCGGAAGGCCATGCGCCGGAACAGCAACGCCTGATGGACTGCGCCGGTCGATCCCACCACCAGCACCCCGGCTCCGACCCAGATCAGCGGCGCCAGCCCCGGCGTATCGTAGGCCCGCTGGATGGTCGGAGCGGCGGCGGCCCCGATGCCCGCCAGCAGCAGCGAAAGGCCGAGATTGAGCCAGAAGACGCCATCAAGATGGTCGCCCTCCAGCGCGGGGCGCTGGATCAGGGCCTCGCCCAGCCCGTCGTCCAGGATCGCCTGGGCGAAGGCCACCAGCACGACGATCACGGCGAAGCTGCCGAAATCGTGCGGGGTCAGCAGGCGCGCCAGCACCAGCATGACCAGCAGCGAGATGATCTGCCGGCCCCAGTTGTTCGCCATGGACCACAGCGCACCCTTGGCCGCCTGCCGGCCGAGCCCCGCGGCCCCTCCCGGCGTCTGCCCTTCCGGCAGGGCGATCTCGGTCTTCAGATCCGGCATGGGGTGACAGGCCCGCGAGAGTTCCCGAACGGGGACTCCAACGCGGCATCGGGCCGGGTGGGCAGGGGGGCTGGCCGGTTTAGTCACAGTCTCCCGGATGCGCGCCACGGACGGCACCGGCCGGGCCTGGCGGGGTAACCCCCCTCCGGCGCCGCGGCCGGAGGGGGTGGAAACCGCCGTCGGACACGCCGGTTCAGCCGGCGCGGGCCAGGGTCGGGCGCTCCTCCGCCAAGGGTTTGCCCTCCAGGTGCTCCCGGTAGTGCCCGATGGTGCGGGTCAGGCCCTCGGCCAGCGTCGTCGTCGCCCGCCAGCCGAGCCGCTCCAGCGCCGGGCCTGTATCGGCGGCGCGGACCATCTCCAGCGCGCGGTCCGGCAGGGCGCCGAAGCGCAGCAGGTCGGTCCGCCCCAGCATCTCCCCCGCCAGCGTCAGGCAGTCGCGCAGCGTCACCAGCCGGCCGCTGCCGATGTCGATGGAGCCCGCCCCCGTATAGGGGGCGAGCCCGGCGCGCAGGAAGGCGTCGGTCACGTCGTCCACGAACACCCAGTCCACCGGCCGCAGGCCGCTGCCCAGCCGTGCCGGTTCGCCGCGCAGCAGTGCCAGGATGGAGGCGGGGATGACCTTGTAGTCCTTCTGTCCCGGCCCGTAGGTCATCATCAGCCGCAGCACCGTCACCGGCAGGCCGTGCAGCGCCGCCATCATCCGGGCATAACCGGCCGTCGTCCATTTCGCCGCCGCATAGGGGGAGGAGGGAACGGCCTCGCCGGCATCGCCGGTCGGCTCCTCCAGCGACGCCGCCAGCACCAGCCGGTCCACGCCGCGGCGGGTCGCCTCCACCAGCACGTTGACGGTGGCGATCACGTCGTTGCGGATGCTCTCCCCGATCAGATCGACCTCGCGCCCGCCGCGGCTGTCGCTGGTCAGGTGGTAGACGATCTCCGGCCGGATATGGGCGAAGGCCTCGGCCAGCCGCTCGGGGACGCTGGCATCGCAGGGCCACCAGCCGACGGGTTCCGTCGGCAGGCCCGGCCGCCAGGGACTGCGCGACATGCCCCATACCTGGGCACCCAGCCGGCCCAGCCGGGCCACCAGATGCGCGCCCAGGAATCCGCTGGCCCCGATCACCAGCACACGGCGGCCCCGCAGGGCGCTGACGTCGATCGACGGTGGGGTGACCGCCGATGGGGGGCGCAGCGACGAGGGGGGCGGTGTCGCGGGCATGGGACCTCCGCTTTCCGGTGGGGGGAATCCCGGCGGGGATGCAGGGCGGGTGATGAACGCGGTTCACTTTAGGACCGGGAACCGAAAGAGGATCGACCCCGCCAGACGGCGGAGCCTGCCGGTGCCGGGCCTATGGCCTTGGGCAAGGGGGGCGGGCCGGTCGTCAGCCGTTGCAGGGCCAAGACCCTGCCGCGCCGTGGCAAGGGCGAAAGCGGGTGAACCCCGCGGCGTCGGGGGACTCTCCGCCCGGCGGGGCGGCATCCCCGTACCGTAAGTGCGGGGGCGGCGGAGTACTCCCCCTGCCTGCCGTGCCGCGCTGCACCCTGTCCACCACAGCCTCCGTTTAACAGGCGATCCGCCGGACCGATCTGGCCGGCGCCGACACTGGCAGACGAAGGAAGCATTGCGATGAAGGTGCTGGTTACCGGGTCGGAAGGATACATCGGGTCCGTCCTCGGCCCGTACCTGATCGCCCGTGGGCATCGGGTCACCGGGCTGGACACCGGCTTCTACACGGCCGGCCTGCTCTATCAGGATGCCAAGCAGCGGCCGCCGCTGGTGGCGCGCGACATCCGCGATGTCGGGCCGGAGGATCTCCAGGGCTTCGACGCCGTCGTGCATCTGGCCGAGCTGTCGAACGACCCGCTCGGCGCGCATGACCGCGACACCACCATGGACATCAACTGGAACGGGTCCCGCTCGCTGGCCGAGGCCGCACGGCGGGCCGGGGTGCGCCGCTTCGTCTACGCCTCCTCCTGCTCCGTCTACGGCGTCGGCAGCGAGGGCGAGGTGAAGGACGAGACCTCCGAGCCCGATCCGCGCACGGCCTATGCGGAGTGCAAGGTGCTGTGCGAGCGGCACCTCGCCACGATGAACGATCCGGACCGCTTCGCCACCACCTGCCTGCGCAACGCCACAGCCTTCGGCGCGTCGCCGCGCATGCGTTTCGACATCGTGCTGAACAACCTCGCCGGGCTGGCCTGGACCACCGGCCAAATCGCCATGTCCAGCGACGGCACGCCCTGGCGGCCGCTGGTCCATGTCCTGGACATCTGCCGCGCCGTGGAGCTGACGCTGGCGGCCCCGCCGGAGCGGGTGGCCGGGCAGATCTTCAATGTCGGTGCCGATGACCAGAACTATCGGGTGCGGGAGATCGCCAGCGTCGTCGGCGAGGTCTTCACCGGATCGGAGGTGACCTTCGGCGAGCCCAGCCCGGACAACCGCAGCTACCGCGTCTCCTTCGCCCGGATACGGGAGCACCTGCCCGATTTCCGCTGCGACTGGTCGGCCCGGGCGGGGGCGGTGCAGCTCCACAGCCTGTTCCGCGCCATCGCCCTCTCGGGGGAGGATTTCAAGGCGCCGCCCTTCACCCGGCTGAAGGAGCTGCGGCGTCTGCTCGACCTGGGGAGGCTCGACGGCCGCTTCCGCTGGCATGGCCTGGACATCGACGAGCCGCACACCGGCACGCAGGCAGGCGAGGCCGCGCCGCAGGCCCGGGCCGTCGCCTGAGACCGTCGCGGCCGTGATCCTGCCCCTGCGGCTTCCGGCAGCGGCGGCGGCGCTGGTCTGCCTCGCCGCCGTCCTCTACGGCTCCCTCCATCCGTTCCGCTTCGTCTGGCCGGAGACGGGAGCGGCGGCGGCCTGGCTGTCCGCCGGGACGGAGGGCAGCCATCCGGCGGAGATGCTGGTCAACCTGCTGCTCTACGCGCCGACGGCGGCCCTGGCCGTTGCCGCGTGGGGCGGGGTGTCGATGCGCCGCGCGGCCCTGCTGGCCGGGTTCGGGGGCTTTCTCCTGTCCCTGGGGGTGGAGACGGTGCAGGCCGTGATGCCCGACCGCACCTCCAGCCTGCTGGATCTGGGGCTGAACACCCTGGGCGCCGCGCTGGGCGGGATACTCGGGGCCGTGGTGGCACCGCGCCTGGTGCGCGGCTGGTCCCTGCGGCGGCTGGCGGCGCAGCCCTTCGTGCTGCTGCTGCTGGCGGCCGTCGCCGGCTACCGTCTTTATCCTTATGTTCCCTCGCTGGAGCCGGACCATGTCTGGGCGGGTTTCTACTACGCCTTCGACCTGCACACGGCCCCGCCCCTGACGGTGCTGCGTGGCACCGTCACCTGGCTGACGCTCGCGGTGCTGGTGGAGGCGCTGTCCGGTCGCCGGCTGGCCCGGCTGGCGGCACCGCTCGCCATCGCCCTGCTCCTGGTGGCCGCGGTGACGCTGGACCGCAACCGTCTCTATGCCTCCGACCTGCTGGCGGCCCTGCTGGGCGGCCTGCTCTGGGCCGTGGTGCCCTGGCGGCGCGGGCCCTGGCGCTGGCTGCTGGCCGGGCTGGCAGCCGCGGCCATCGTCGCCGGGCGCCTGCGTGCCGGTGATGCCCTGGCCGATCCGCTGGCGGGGCTGGTCCCCTTCGCGGAACTGCGCGAGCGCCATCTGACGGCGGTCTTCCTGGCCCTGTTCGAGAAGACCTTCCGCCTGGGGTCGGTGCTCTGGCTGCTCTGGTCGGCCGGGCTGGACCGGCGGCGGGCGGCCCTGGGCTTCGCCGGGTTGCTGCTGCTGGGAGAGGCGGTCCGGGCGGTGGCGGGGGGCGTGCCATTGACGACGGATGCGGTCCTCGTCCTGATCCTGGCCGGTGTCTGGGGGTTGCTGGAGCCCGCGCGACCGCCGCCGGTCACGGTGCCGCGCCATGGCTGTGGTGCCAGGGACACGCTCCCGTCCCGGTCGCTGTGACCTCTCTTTCGTGACGAAACCAAACCGTGTTCCCCACCGTTTCAGAACCTGAGAAGCCGGATTCAGCCCAGGGCCGCAGAAGACGGCCCGGGCGGCGGAGAGTCCGGACGCGGCCGCCCCGCAAGTCCGACCCGGCGCGGCCTGTGACAAAAAGGGGGAATCCCGTGCCGGTCGCTTCCACAACCCTCGTTCCCGCGGCGCAGCCGGGGAGGTCCTGATGCCCCTGGTTTCCATCGGCCTGCCGGTCTTCAACGGCGAGCGCTACTTGGCCCGGGCGATCGACACGATCCTCGGCCAGAGCTTCCGGGATTTCGAACTGATCGTCTGCGACAACGCCTCGACCGACCGGACGCCGGCGATCCTGGCCGAGGCGGCCCGCCACGACGACCGCATCCGCTACGTCCGCAACAATGCCAACATCGGGGCGGCGCCCAACTGGAACCGGGTCTTCTCGATGGCGACCGGCGCGTTCTTCAAGTGGGCGTCGCACGACGACCTGCACGCCCCCACCTATCTGGAACGCTGCCTTGAGGCCATGCAGGCCGACCCTGGTCTGGTGCTCTGCCACACCGCCACCACGCTGGTGGACGAGGACGAGGTGGAACTGGCCCGCGACCCGATCGACGGTACCTACCGGGACAGGGCGGGCAATCTGCGCTTCGGGCCGCCGCCGCCGACCCGGGCGCAGAGTCCCGACCCCGTGCAGCGCTTCCGCGACATCCATGTGGACCTGATCCGCTGCTTCGACATCTTCGGGCTGATGCGCAGCGACGTGCTCCGCCGCACCTCGCTGCACCGCTCCTATTACGGGTCGGACAAGGCGCTGCTGGTGGAACTGGCGCTGCTGGGCCGCTTCTCGGAGGTGCCGGAGCCGCTGTTCCTGAAGCGCGACCATGCCGAAACCTCGCTGACGCTCTCGGCCGCGGAGAAGGCGCGCTGGATTGACCCGGCCCGACGGCCGCCGAAGCTGCTGCCGCGGCGGCTCTACTACACCCAGGTGCTCGATGCGCTGGGGCGCAGCGGACTGTCGGCGGCGGAGAAGGCGCGCTGCCTCGGCATCATCGCGGCGAACGTGAAATGGCGCGGCCTGTTGCGCCGCGCCCTGCCGCATCAGAGCTGACGCCGCCGGACTGTTTCCAGATCATGGAAACAGTCCGGCGGCCCATGCCCGTTCCGGGGGAGTCAGTGCGTCACAGGCACACTTTATGCGCGTGGAATCCTTCGGCGTAGCCCTCCGGGGCGGCCGACTGGATGCCGCGCAGGCGCATCAGCCCCAGGAAGGTCTCCGGTGTGAACCAGGACCGGGCGCGCTGGCTGCCGAAATGCTGCATCAGCAGTCCGGCCTTGCGTTCCGCCGCGGCGCGGGTCAGCGGCACATAGAGGTTCGGATTGCCGGTGTCGCCGTCGTATTTCGGGATCTCGTATTCCAGGATCAGGTGGTTGCGGAAGGTGTTCCAGGCCAGATCCGCCAGCGTCCTGTGGTCCTGGTGCCGGTCCTCGCGGTGATGGGTCAGGACCAGGTCGGGCTGCCCGCACCGCTTCAGGGCCTCGAAGCACTGCTTGATCTCGGCGAACTGCGCGGGGAAGAAGCCGTCGCGGAAGGCGTGGACGTCGATCCGGCTGCGGCCCGCCGCGCGCAGGAAGTCCGCCGCGCTGTCGCGGGCCTCGCTGGCGCGCACGTCGTCCGCCGCGAACACCACCCAATGGACGCTGCTGCCGGGATGGCGCTCCAGCAGCGTCAGCAGCGTGCCGCCGCAGCCGATCTCCACGTCGTCGGAATGCGCGCCCAGGCACAGGATGTCGAGGGGCGTGCCGGGGCCGAGGGACAGGGTCAGCATGGCGCGCTCACGCAGCAGCGAAGCCGACGGCGCGGTGGGTCGGGACGCTGTTGTCCTGCACCGTGTCCTGCGGATCGCGCCAGACCTCCCAGGGGGCGGGGCCGGACGACTGCGCCGCCTCCAGCGTCTGGAGGTCCTTGAAGGTGTCGCAGCCGCGCCAGAAGCCGGTATGCTCATGCACCAGCAGGCGGCGGGCGTCGATCAGGCGCTGGAACGGTTCCTCCACCAGCTCCTCGCCGGGCACGATGTAGTCGAAGATCTCCTGCCGGAACGCGAAATAGCCCGCATTCACCCAGAGGTCCGCATCCTCCACATTGTCCACCCGGGTCACCCGTCCGGCCGTGTCGTGACGGACGAAATGGAAGCTGGTGTTGGGCCGCGCCGCCATGAAGGCGGCCGTCGCGTCGCTGGCGGCCAGCCGGTCCGTGATCTCCGGCAGCGGGCAGTCGGTCAGCCCGTCGCTGTAGTTGGCCAGGAACATTTCCTCGTCGCGCAGGAAGCGGCGGACGGCCAGCAGGCGCTGGCCGATGTTGCTGGTGCTGCCCGTGTCCACGAAGGTGATGCGCCAGTCGTCGATGTCGCGGCGCAGCAGTTCCAGCCGCTTCGCCCCTTCCGACAGCACGAAGTCGTTGGACACGCACTCGTCATACTTCAGGAAGAAGTCCTTGATGACGTGCCCCTTGTGGCCCAGGCACAGGATGAAGTCCTTGTGCCCGTAATGGGCGTAGTAGCGCATCAGATGCCACAGGATCGGCCGTGTGCCGATCGGCACCATCGGCTTCGGCAGGGCGTCCGAATAGTCGCGCATGCGGAGCCCGAGGCCCCCGCAGAACAGGACCACCTTCATGGCGCGGTTCCCTTCGAGAGATCGGCGGGATCGACGATGACCGGTTCGGGGATCGGGACGATGAAGCGGCCGCCCCAGCCGGCGACGGGGGCAAGCTGGCGCATGATCTCGTCCTTCAGGTTCCAGGGCAGGATCAGCACGCAGTCGGGCCGTGTCTGCTCGATCCGGTCGGGCGGATGGATCGGGATGCGGGTGCCGGGCAGCAGGCGCCCGTGCTTGTAGGGATTGCGGTCCACCGTGTAGTCCAGCAGATCGGTGCGGATGCCGCAGTAGTTCAGCAGGGTGTTGCCCTTGCCCGGCGCACCGTAGCCGACGACGCTCAGCCCCTGCTCGCGCAGGTCCGACAACAGCCGGAGAAGCCGCCGCTTGGTCCGGCGCACCCGCGCGTCGAAGGCGCGGTAGGTCGCCATGTCCTCCAGCCCGCGGCCGCGCTCGGTGGCGCAGAGCGCCTCCACCGCCGGCGCCGTCGGATGCGCGGCGTTCTCGTGGCAGGCGTAGACGCGCAGCGAGCCGCCATGCGTCCACAGCTCATCCACGTCGAACACCCGCAGCCCGTGGGCCGCCAGCAGCCGGCGCACCGTGCCCAGGGAGAAGTAGGAGAAGTGCTCGTGGTAGATCGTGTCGAACTGGTTCTCCTCGATCAGCCGCAGCAGATGGGGGAACTCCAGCGTCAGCACGCCCTGCGGCTTCAGCAGCACCGGGAAACCGCCGACGAAGGCGTGCAGGTCCGGCACCTGCGCCAGCACGTTGTTGCCGGCGATCAGGTCGGCCTGCTTCCCCTCGGCCGCCAGCTCCCGCGCCAGGGCGGCGTCGAAGAAGCGGACCAGGGTCGGCACGCCCGCCTCCTCCGCCGCGCGGGCGACGTTGGCGGCGGGCTCGATGCCCAGGCAGGGGATGCCCCGCTCGACCGCATTGCGCAGCAGGTAGCCGTCGTTGCTCGCCACCTCGACGACAAAGCTGTCCCGGCCCAGGCCGAAGCGCGCCGCCATCGCCGCCACATAGTCGGCGGCATGGGCCAGCCAGGCCCGGGAGAAGGAGGAGAAGTAGGCGTACTCGCCGAAGATGTCGTCGGGCGGCACGTATTCGCCGAGCTGCACCAGCCAGCAGTGCGGGCAGACCTTGACGTCCAGGGGATAGAACATCTCCCCCGCGTCGGCCCGTTCCGGCGGGACGAAGCTCTCGCACAGGGGGGACAGGCCCAGATCGACGAAGGGCTCCAGGGCATGGCCGCAGGCGCGGCAGATCGTATGCCCGCGGCTGTGGGGGGCGGCGTCGCCCGGGGGGGCGCCGTGGGACAGGACGGTAGCGTCCATGGTGGCTCCGGGTCGGATCAGAACAGTTCCCGAGCAAGAACCCGCGGCGGCGGCACTCGGCCCGGCGCCTGTGGTGGCGCTCCGCCTGGGGAGGCCCCTACGGCGGAGGGGGGAACCAAGCGTCCAGGCGGAGGATCGTCGGGCCTTCCGGGGGAGGGGAGAGCCGAAGGGCGGGCCCCCTCAGTCCGGGTCGGTGGGGGCGCCCAGCCGGGCCGCCAGCGCGAAGAGAACGCGGGGACGGTCGGGGTGGATGAACAGGAAGTTGTGGATGTAGGCGTCGCTGTAGGAGGCGCCGACCCGCTTGGCGTTCTCCGGCCGTTGCAGGATTTCCGGGCGGAAACGGCCGAGCGGGTGCAGGCGTCCCTCATGCAGGAAGAAGCCGCGGTAGCCCAGGCTCCCCAGCATCGCCTCGATCCGCTGGCGGGCACCGGGGACGTGCCTGTCCTCGCTGCCGACAAGGATCGTGGGGCGGTCGCGGGCGATACACTGTCGCCCGCCCTCCAGGATCGGGTATTCATGCCCTTCGGCATGCACCTTGAGGAAGCCGAGATCGCGCAGACCCAGCCCGTCCAGGGTGCGGAGCGGAACCTCCACGGTGCGGCGCTCGAACTCCCGGTTCACCCTGTCCTCGATGGTGGCGCGGGAGGTCAGCTCCCCGGCTGCCGTCAGGGGGATGGCGAGGTGGGCGGTGCCCTCATGGTCCGACAGGGCGCAGGCCAGCACCTCGACAGTCCGGCCGGTTCCGCGCTGTAGTTTCTCGGCCAGTCCGGGGTTCGGCTCCACCGCCACGGTCCGGGCGGAGGCACGGGCGATGTGCCAGGTGTAGACCCCGACATTCGCACCGACATCCACGGACGTGCCGTCGGGATCGCAGAGCAGGGGAACGAGGGGCAGTTCCGTCTCACCGGATGTCAGTCCGCGGCGGGCGCGCAGCCGCAGTTTCGCACTTTCCGGCACGACCTGTCGCAACAGGGTCCCAAGCATGGGGTCGAACTCCGCAGTCGGTTCCAAGGGGGACACGGGCGGCGACCGTTCCGGTCCATGCCGTCCGCAGGCGCGTTACCTTGCTAAACAGAGTTCCTGCTCTGCCGGATGGCGGTGACGGGTATCGCACGGAATTCCCGCCGGCCCTGCCGAAGGCAGAGGGCGTTGGCACGCGGAAGCCCTACCGCGAAAGAGGGCGGGAGCTTTTGCTGCGGGTGCGCTTTCTTCGCCGTGTGACACAGCCGGGGACAGTAATGGGCAAGGAAAGCGTCCGGATGGGAGCCGTTCCGGTGGCCGAAGTCCTGGTATCCGATGCGGACGCTACGGCGGCGGCACTGCTTCCGGGTGCCGTTCATCATGCCGCGATGGGCGGCATCGTCTCTCTGGCCAAGTCGCTGGAGGCCGAGATCCGGGCGATCCGCGATCCCGTGGCCCGGGCCGCCCTGGACGGGGCCCGTTCCCGGGTCGTGGCACTGGCCCAGGCGCAGCGCGTCCTGGCCGATCTGGCAGAAACCTGTGCCGCCGATCTCGGCGTGGCGCTGCGCGAACTGGGAACGGCCCTGGTCCTGGCGCATCAGGTCGATGGACGGAACATCCGGTTCGAGGTGCGCTGCTGGGGAGCGCCGCCGCTGCCCCGCTCCCTGGCGTTTCCCCTGGGGCTTGCCGCCAACGAACTGATCGGCAATGCCCTGCGCTATGCCTTCCGTCGCCGCAGCAGCGGCCGCATCGAGGTGGATCTCCGCTGCGCCGGCGGCCGGCTCGTCCTGCGTGTCGCCGACGACGGCGAAGGGATCTCCGACCGGACCCTGTCCAGCGGCAGCACCGGCCTGTGGCTGGTCCGTGCGATCGCCGCGCAGCTCGGCGGCCATGTCGATGTGGACCGGCGCGAGGGAACCGCGATCAGCCTTGTCCTTCCCCATCTTCCCTGAGCCCCTCTGCCGCATCGGATCGGCCGGACGGGCGAGGGGGCCAGCCTGTGCCTATGCCCAAGGCCCCATGGGCAACCCTTCCGATCGCGTGCTTGATCGGGGCCGCGGCGCGCCGTCGTCCGCCGGTCCGGCCGCATCCCCGATCCCCCGTGCAAGGTCCGCATCCCGATGAATCTGCGCCGGCTCGCCCTGGAAGGCGCGTTCTGGTCCTCCGCGGAGGGCTGGAGCCGCCAGCTCGCATCGCTCGTCATCTTTGTCGCCGTCGCACGCCTGCTGTCGCCGGCGGAGATCGGCCTGTTCGCCATGGTCACAATCGTGCTGGCCGCGGTCCAGACGGTCCTCGACGAGGGGCTGAACGAGGTGCTGATCCAGCGCGAGCCGCTGGATGACCGCCACCTGGACACGGCCTTCTGGTGCAATGTCGCCCTGACCGGGGGCATCTGCGGCGCATTGGTGCTGGCGGCACCGCTGCTGGCCCGTCTCTTCGACGAACCTGGTATCGCGCCGCTGCTCCAGGTGGTGGCGCTGGCGCCCCTGCTGGTCGGTCTCTGTGGGGTGCAGCAGGCGCTGCTGCGCCGGCAGTTCCGCTACAGACTGCTGGTCACCCGCTCGCTGGCCGGCATCGTGGCCGGCGGGGCTGTCGGTATCCTGCTGGCGGTGCAGGGCTACGGCGCCTGGGCCCTGGTGGCGCAGCAGGTGGTGGACCGTGCGGTCGGGGCGGCCGTGCTCTGGGCCGGAGCCGGCTGGACGCCGCGGGCACGCTTCTCCCTGGCCCATGCCCGCGACCTGATGCCGTACAGCGCCTTCCTCACCGCCACCCGCATCGTCAATTTCTGTAGCAAGCATGTCGACCGCTATCTGGTCGGGCTGCTGATGGGACCGGCGGCGCTGGGTGTCTATACCCTGGCCTACCGCGTGCACGACACGCTGAGCTTTCTGATCGTGCAGGGCGTCGCCAATGTCGGCATGAGCACCTTCGCCCGGCTCCAGGCCGAACGCGAGCGCATGCGCCGCGCGCTCTATGCCGCGGTCGAGCTTGGCGGCCTGCTGGCCACGCCCGTCTTCCTCGGCGTTTCCGCGGTGGCGTCCAATCTGGTGGTCACCTTCTTCGGCGAGGGCTGGCGGGAGAGCGGCACCATCCTGGCCGTCATCGCCCTGCTGGGCGTGCCGGGTCTGGTCAGCAACTTCGCCGGTGCCGTGATCCGAGCCACCGGCAGCGCCGCCCTGCTGCTGGCCCTCCTGACCGCCAGCGCCGTCGCCAACGTGGCCGTGGTGCTGGTCAGCGTGCAGTACGGGTTGGTCGCCGTCTCCATCGCCATCCTGCTGCGCAACGTCGCCTTCGTGCCGGTCTATCTCTGGATCATGCGGCGGCTGATCGGTGTCCGTGCGGGCGATTACCTTGCCTGCTTCATGCCCGGATTCCTCGCGGCCGCGGGCATGGCCGTGATCGTCCATGGTGTCGGGCTCGTGCTGGCACCCTATCTGACCGCCCCCGCGGCGCTGGGGGTGCAGGTGGCGGTCGGTCTGGCCGTCTACGGGATCCTGCTGCGGCTGGTCGCGCCGACGGCGCTGGCGCGGGCGCTGGCCGTCCTGCGGCACTACCGCCAGCTCCGCTCGGTGGAGGCATGACCCCGGGGGCTGCCCTTTCTGGGTAGATGGAAACCGTTTCCCGCCTCCCCGTTCAAGTCTATACGTTAAAGCGTATTAACCAGATCGACCGGCATTATTCCGGATCAATCGGGTTGGTTCGCGTTGCCGGACTGCGGATGAAGGCAAGGTAGAGAAACGATGTCGGCCTCTGGTGTTTCTGTCGATTTGACGGGTGACGTCAATGTCGACGCTCTGCTCTATGGCAGGAAATGGGATACGACCTCCATCACGTTCAGTTTTCCAGATCTTGTGGGGCAGCTATCCGATTACCTGTCCGATCCCTCCATTGACCCCAGTTACTTCTCTCCCCTTATCTTCGAACAGAAGAACGTCGTTCGGTCTGCCCTGAGCGACTGGGCCAGTGTCAGCGGGCTCACCTTCACAGAGGCAGCGACATCCGCGGACGGGGATATCCGCCTCTACCACTATC
This sequence comes from Rhodocista pekingensis, assembly GCF_042665545.1. NCBI lineage: Bacteria > Pseudomonadati > Pseudomonadota > Alphaproteobacteria > Rhodospirillales > Azospirillaceae > Rhodocista > Rhodocista pekingensis. The sequence goes on from NZ_JBHTCM010000009.1 coordinate 167,968, forward strand.
AGAGCCCCGACAACGTCACGGCCCGGATCGTCGACTATCCGTCCGGCCAGCCCCAGGGTGGGGATATCCAGTTCGGCGGTGCGGCCGTCGGGCCCGGTTGGGTCAAAGGCAGCTACGGCTACTTCCTTCTGCTGCATGAACTGGGCCATGCCCTCGGGCTGAAGCACCCGGACGAGGCGATCAACGGCTTTCCGGTGGCCGACCCGGCGCAGGACTGGGTCGGTCTCTCCGTGATGAGCTACCGCAGCCAGGCCGGCGGTGCGGTCGGGTCCTACACGCTGGCGGAAGGGAGCTATCCAGGGGCGCCGATGCTGAACGACATCGCCGCCATCCAGGCCCTGTATGGCCCGAACTGGACCACGAATGCGGGCGACACCACCTACTCCTTCGATCCGACCGCTCCGGTCATCTTCCTGACGATGTGGGACGGTGGCGGTACCGATACGTACAATTTCGCGAGCTACACGACCGACCTGACCGTTTCGCTGCTCCCGGGTGAATGGACCAGCCTGGGCGGGCAGCAGGCCCTACTGGACAGCGCGACTTCCACGCGGGCCCCGGCCAACATCGCCAACCCTTATCTGTATCAGGGGGATCCGCGATCGCTGATCGAGAACGCCGCGGGAGGGGCCGGCAACGACTCGATCACCGGGAACACGGCCGACAACAGGCTGGAGGGCCGGGACGGGAACGACACGCTCAGCGGCGGAGACGGCAGCGATACGCTTCTCGGCGGGCTCGGCAACGACAGTCTTCTCGGGGGTGCCGGTGCTGACTCCCTCAATGGCGGAGACGGCAACGATACCCTGGAGGGCGGGGCGGGCGACGATACCCTGGCGGGCGGGAACGGCGCCGATCTCTTCGTCTTCCAGTCCGGTGCCGGCTCAGGCATCGACCGGATCACGGGCTTCTCCGCCGGTGACAGTATCCGGACCCCCGTCGCACTGACGGGGCCGGTCACATCCGGCGATGGCAGCGGGCTTGGGGCGGGGCAGGTCTGCGTCGTGACGGGGGACACCACCTCGCGTCTCCATATCGGACTGGATGCCACCCCGGGATCCGATCTGGTGATCGACCTCGCCGGGAGCTTCTCCAAGGACAATTTCGTCCTGACGGGCCAGGAGATCGGGTACACGGCGGATACCGTCCTGCCGGGCGTTGCCGGTATCGCGCTCACCGGCAATCCCGATGCCACCGCTTCCTCCGTCACCTACCGGGTGAGCTTCGACGAAGGCGTCCTGGGCGTCACGGCGGGGGATTTCCTCCTGACGGCGACAGGGACGGCGGCGGGCACCATCTCCAGCGTGACCGCTGTTTCCGCCCTTCAGTACGATGTCGCGGTGACCGGTCTCTCGGGCACCGGCACACTGCGCCTGGACCTGTCCGGCAGCAGCGACATCACGGACCGCGCCGGCAATGGCAACGGCACGAATGGCCAAGTCGCTGCCTTCACGGGCGGCTCTGTCCACACGCTCGACCTCACCGCGCCGCTGGTCGCCGGCATTGTGCGGCAGTCGCCGACCGGCGCGACCACGAACGCCGACAGCCTGACCTTCCGCGTGAGCTTCAGCGAGGGGGTGGCCGACGTCGATTCCGCCGACTTCGCCGTTACCGGTACGACGGGCACGGTGACCGCTGTGACCGCCGCCGGGGGGAACGCCTTCGACGTGACGGTCAGCGGCGGGGATCTGGCAGGCCTGACGGGAACCGTCACCCTGTCCTTCGCCGCCGGCCAGAACATCACCGATACCGCCGGCAACGCCCTGGTCTCGACGACGCCCACGGGAACGAACGAAAACAGCTATACCGTCGACAACTCCCTGGTCGCCCTGGCCGTCACCGGTATCACGTCCGACACGGGCCATTCGGCCAGCGACGGGATCACCAGTGAGTCAGGGCTGGTCTTCAACGGCACGGCGAAGGCCAGGGCCACCGTGATCCTCCGGGTGGACGGCACCATCGTCGGGACGGGCACGGCCGATACTGCCGGACACTGGAGCATCGACGCCACCGGCAGCCTTCTTGATCAGGGCGCCCACACGGCTGTTGCCACTGCGATCGACGAAGCCGGCAACGAAACCACCTCGACCGCCTTTGCCCTGCGCGTCGACAGTGTTGCTCCGGTCTTCGCCGGCGCATCCGGCGGCAGCATCGCCGAGGACGCCGCCGCCGGTACATTGGCGCTACAGCTTGCCGTGACGGATGCCAGCGCAGTCAGCTTCAGCCTGCTCGGCGGCACCGGCGTGGACTTTTTCGATCTCGACCCGGCCAGCGGGCGCATCACCCTCGCCCCGGGGGCGGTGCTCGATTTCGACGGGACGGCCGGCTACACCCTCAGGGTGCGCACGACCGACGTCGCGGGCAACAGCCGCGACCAGGATTTTACGATCGCGGTGACGCAGGCGCCCGATCCGGAGCCCCCGCCGCCCCCGCCGCCCCCGCCGCCCCCGCCGCCGGTGGTGGTGATCCCGCCGTCGCCGCCGACCCCGCCGCTGCCGCCCGCGCCGCCGCCGACCCCGGTGCTGCCCGCGCCGGCGCCGGTGGTGCCGGTGACCGGAACGACGACGGAGGACGGGGTGGCGGTGGGCCGCGGCAGCGGCAGCGACAGCCTGACCGGACGGACGGTCGAGCAGGTCGTGGTGGCGCCGGTTCCGAGCAGCCGCCAGGATGTCACCGGCACGCCGACGGCCAATGCCGACATCCGGCTGGGCGGCAGCGTCACGGCGCCGGTCC